>CAYUJM010000050.1:0-25761 GCA_964445025.1 uncultured Occallatibacter sp.
CGGAATTGCCCGCAAGGTCCTCATCGTGCTCGACTGTATCATTTGAGGGTTAGACCGTTGGAAGCCGAAATTTGTTACGCATGATTCTTTTTTTCTACAACCTGGCGCTTCTGGCTGTTCTGGTGGTTGGGTCGCCCTGGTGGCTTTTCCGCATGGCCACCACGAAGAAGTATCGCGAAGGGCTGCTGGAGCGGCTGGGGAGAGCAAAGCAGTTAGAGGGCGGGGAGAATCGCCCGGTTATCTGGGTCCACGCCGTCTCAGTGGGCGAGGTGCTGGCCGTCAGCCGCCTGGTCAAAACGCTGGATGACGCGCTGCCGGGCTATTTCGTCGTCATCTCAACCACCACCCGCACCGGCCAGGCTCTGGCTCGCGAGCGGTTTGGAGCCAACCGCGTCTTTTATTGCCCGCTGGACTTGCCGTGGGCAGTGCGCTCGTATCTGAATGCCCTGCAGCCCCGTCTATTCGTGCTGGCCGAGACCGAATTCTGGCCCAACCTGCTCAGCGGCTGCTTCCGCCGCGGAGTCCCCGTGGCCGTGGTCAACGCTCGCATTTCAGACCGCTCCTGGCCCCGGTACCGGCGGTCGCGCTGGCTGTGGCGGCCGTTTCTCGAGCGGCTCAGCTGCGTTCTGGCGCAGAGCCAGACCGATGCCGACCGGCTCAAGGCCATCGGTTGCCGGCCGGAGCGGGTCGCCGTCGCCGGCAACCTGAAATTCGACGTGCGCGCCGCAGTTGAAGCGGACGCAACCCGTCAGTTGAGGCTTCTGGCCAAAGGCCTTCGGCTTGTCGTTGCCGGAAGTACGCTGGAGGGCGAAGAGTCTGTAGTGCTGGAAGCCTGGCCGCGACTGCTCGCATCCGATCCGCAGCTGGTTCTCGTACTCGCGCCACGGCACCCGGAGCGGTTTGAGGCCGTGGCAGCTCTGCTCGACCGGTCCGGCCTTTCATGGGTCAGGCGGTCTGACTGGCATTCGTTGCCCTCTCAGTTACTTAAGTCGCTCCGTGGCGGCCAAATTGTGTTGCTGGACACAATCGGAGAGCTGGCCTCGGTGTATTCTTTGGCAGCGGCAGCTTTTGTAGGTGGCAGCCTTATTCCCGCCGGCGGGCATAATCCGCTGGAGCCGGCACAGTTCGCTATTCCTATTGTGATGGGTCCGCACTACGCCAACTTCCGCGCCATCACCGACGATCTGTTGGCGCACGACGCAGTCCACATTGCCTCGAAAGAAGATTTCGCCCAAGCCTTGACTGGTTTGCTGCAAGACCGGCCTGAGGCTGAGGCTATGGGCGAAAGGGCGAGGCAGGTCTTTGATCAGCAAGCAGGCGCTACCGGGCGGTGCGTAGACGCGCTGCAGCGGTTGCTGTCTTCGCAGGGGACCGCAGAGAGCCATAGATGAACCGAGCCCTTAACCCACGCGCGCTCTTGCTGCCTCTGGTTCCCGTCTACCAGTTGGGGCTCTGGCTGCGCTCGCGCCAACTGGGCACCAAAGCCGAGCCGGTGAAAAGGCTACGCTTTCCGGTAGTGAGCATCGGCAATCTCTCGACCGGGGGCTCTGGCAAGACGCCCATGACCATCGCACTGGCCAAGGCACTGGTGCAGCGCGGCTTTCACGTGGACGTGCTTTCGAGGGGATACGGTCGCCGCGACCAGATACCGGCGCGGGTAGTTCCGACAGGCACGGCGGAGGAATTCGGCGATGAACCGCTCCTGATCGCGCGTGACTCCGGCGTCGCGGTTTATGTGGCGCGGCAACGATACGAAGCAGGCCAGCTTGCCGAAATGGATGCCGCGGCGGTTACCGCCATACGCGGAGAGCCAAAGCCGGCCATCCACCTGCTCGATGACGGATTTCAGCATCGCCAGTTGGCACGGGATGCGGACATATTGCTGCTCGACCGGCAGGACTGGAAGGATTTTCTGCTTCCTGCCGGCAATCTGCGCGAGCCCATAAGAGCTGCCCGCCGTGCCGGCGTCCTTGCTATTCCAGCCGACGATCCGGAACTGGAGGAGGAGCTGAATGCCTGGGGATGGAAGGGTGGTCTCTGGCGAGTGCGCCGCAAAATGGAGATTCCGGCTGTCGACGGCGCCGTCGTCGCCTTCTGCGGCATCGCTAGGCCGAGGCAGTTCTTCGACGGCCTGGAAGCCGCCTATATGGATCTCGCAGCCCGCAAAGCGTTTCCAGACCACCATACCTACACGGCATCCGATGTGGAACGCATAGTCGCCTCTGCCCGTAAAAAAGGAGCGGCGGCACTCATTACCACCGAAAAGGACCTGGTTCGGCTGGGCACGCTTGCTTCGGCCATTCCGGACTCTCTGCCGCTGAAAACCGCCGGTCTGAGCATCGAAATCGAGGAAAAGACTGCGTCTCTCGACATTTTTGCGGACTTTCTGAAGTATTCGCAGAACAAGCGGCCCATTCGAAGTGCGGAGGGAATCCGCACCGTCAGCAGGGTCTAGGCGTTGGGATGAATGAAGACACAGACCCAGCTCCCTGTCCTCCGGGCGCTCAAGCGCGATACGCCTTGTGAGAAAATCAGAGTTTGCAAACGCAGTCCAAGTTCCGCTTGCTTGTGGTCCGGTTGGGCGCCATGGGCGACATTCTGCACGCGCTACCGGCAGTGACGGCGCTGCGGCAGGCCCATCCCGGATGGGTGATCGATTGGGTAGTTGAGCCGCGCTGGCGGGCTCTCTTGACCGCCGAAGACAGCATGGGCAGCCAAACCGGCCTCCGTTCCAACAAGTCCAACCCTGCGCAGCCCATTGTCGACCAGCTCCATCTGGCTCCCACGCGGGAATGGAGACAGGCTCCATTCGGTCGCGATACGCTGCATGAAATCAAGAATTTGCGGAGGGCCCTGCGAGGCGGCGACTACGATACGGTGATCGATTTCCAGGGAGCCGTGAGGTCGGCTGTGATTGGACGATTTGCCGGTTGTAGAAGGCTGATCGGCGAAGCCGAGCCGCGGGAACGAGCCGCGCGCCTGCTCTTTACCGAGCGCGTCGAGACCCTGGGCGCGCATGTGATTGAGCAGGATGTGGAACTGGCTGCGGCTGTTGCCGGCGACGATCTTACTGCAGCAACCCCCTGGCTGCCGGTTGACCCGGCAGCCGAAGCGTGGGCCAGCTCGATTTTGCCTGCCAACGTCCCGCCGGCCGTCCTCATGAACCCAGGGGCCGGTTGGGGCGCCAAGCGCTGGCCGGTCGAGCGCTATGCGGTTGTGGCTGAGGGATTTGCCGAGCGTGGAATGCGGGTCCTGGTCAATGCCGGGCCGGGTGAAGAGCCGCTTGCAGAGGCCATTGCGGCCGCAACCGGCGGCCGGGCGGAAGCAATTGTCCCTACCCTCAGCCAGCTGATCGCCGTAACTCGCAGGATTGCCCTTTGCGTGGCGGGCGATACGGGACCGCTGCATCTGGCCTGCGCCCTGGGCCGTCCGGTGGTGGGGATTTACGGGCCAACCGACCCCGGCCGGAACGGGCCGTTCGGGACCAGATTCAGGGTATTGCGCAGCCCGGAGAGCCGCCGCGACCACACGCGCCATCCGGAACCAGAGGCTGGTCTGTTGACCATCCTGCCAAACGACGTCTTGCAGGCTGCCGATGAGCTGCTTTCCGAGGAGGACTCGCGATGACGAGCCATAACTCTCCTCAAAATGCAAACCCCACGGAGCGGGACTGGATCGCTCGATGGCAGCGGGTAGCGCGCCGCATTCGCGTGCCGCTGGGCTTCCTCACCGCCGTTCTTTACCTGTTTGAGCTGTGGCGGCGCGCGCCGCACCCCGCTGCCATTGCCTGGAGCCTGGCACTGGTGTTGCCCGGCCTTTGGCTCCGCGGATACGCCGCCGGATATGTGAAGAAGAATCGCGAGCTTACCCAGACCGGCCCCTACGCCCACACACGCAACCCGCTCTATTTGGGATCGATGCTCATCGCCGCCGGTTTCGCCGTGGCACTGCTCAGTTGGCCGGTGGCGCTGGTGCTGGCCATCGGATTCGCGGTCATCTACATTCCTGTTATTGCTTCGGAGGAGCGCTTTTTGCGCGCCACGTTCTCCGATTTCGAAGCCTACTGCCAGCGCGTCCCGCGGCTGCTTCCGCGGCTAACCCCTGCGCGCCACGATGAAACGCAGGGCGCCCAAGGTGCGTTCTCCCTGGAGCTTTATCTCCGGCATCGCGAGTACAATGCGGGTATAGGAGCCGCCTTGCTTTACCTCAGCCTTTTCTTCCTGCGGCCCGTTTTTGGCGCTCTCGTCCACAGGCTACAATAGGCACTTTTCCGCGCCGAATGAGTCTTTAGTATCGATGCATCAAGGAGTTCTCCACTGAAGGTGAAGACCCGCACGACCATAGCAACTTTTCTTTGTGTCCTTGCGCTGGCCGCGGGATCTCCCGCTCAGCAGCCAAGGCTTCTGGCGCCGCCCAGTGCGGGATTCAGCTTTCCGCAGAAACAGACACTCACGTATACGGTCGACTGGAGGGTTTTTCCCGCGGGCGTGGCGGTGCTGCATTTTGAGGCCAGCGGAGACAACGAGCGGCTGACCGCGAACGCGGACACAATTGGCGCGATCAACCTGCTCTTCCACGTAGGCGACCACTTCCAGTCCACGTTCGACCGGAACAAGGGCTGCACCAACGAGTTCGACAAACAGACCGTTGAGGGCCGCCGCCAGATCAACTCCACGCTCAAGCTGGACTACGAGCAGGGGAAGTCCATCCTGGACGAAAAGAACCTGGTTACCGGGCAAACCAAGCACGTGGAAGCCTCCGTGCCCGGCTGCCTGACTGACCTGCTGAGCGGCATCTATTACGCATCCTCGCAGCCCATGGAAGTGGGCAAGAACTTCGTTATCCCGGTGGTGGACGCACTGCACACCGTGCCCGTGACCATGAAGGTGGAGGGCCGCGAAGAGATCAAGACCACTCTTGGCACCTTCAAGACCCTGCGCGTGCAGCCCACCGCCGACGCCGGCGTGGTGAAGAATCGCGGCAACATCTGGATCTGGTATACCGACGACGAGCGCCATCTGCCGGTGCAGATGCGCGCGCGGCTCTTCTGGGGAACCATCACCTTCCGGCTGACCGGGAACGAGAACAAGTAAAGCCCAGCCCGCCGGCCGGGGAGATCAGGGCTTCTTCGGCGCCGGAGCCGCAGCTTTGCTGTAGACGATCTTCTTGGTTCCCCCGTCGCATGTGCCGACCATCTTGCCGTCCGCCTCCTTGTCCTTCGCCACAATCTTCAGCGTGTAGCCCTTTGCGCCGTTTGCGTCCAGCTTCTTGGCGATCTCGGATTTCAGGGCCTCGCAGGGCTTTGGCCCGTCGGCGTAAGCGAACACTGGCAGAAAGAACAGAATGGGAAATGCGGCAACAACCTTCATGGGTCGGTCTCCTTGCGTACGATACTAGGATCAGTCTGTTCCGGTGTACACTTTTGCTTCGCGCAGACGCGTAGACTCGGTCGTGCGAACAGGAAAACCCTCATGCGCAAATCCCGTTTCGGTCTTCTTCTCGCTGTTCTCGCCGTAACTCAATTCAGCCCTGCCCAATCGGTCAATATCAAGCGCCCAATGACCTTTGAAGACATGATGAAGATGAAGCGGCTTGGCGAGACGGCCGTTTCTCCGGATGGGAAGTGGCTGGCGTATGCCGTCACGACTGTTGATCTTGACCAAAACCAGAAAAGAACGGAGCTGTGGCTGCAGGCGATTGCGGGCCCTGGCTCCGAGGCGACAGCACCGATGAAGATGGCCGTGGCGCAGCCTGGCGATGGAGGGCCGCAGTTCGCGCCAGACGGGCACTCCGTGCTCTTCCTTTCCAGTCGAGAGAATGGACAACAAATATGGCTGGCGGACTTTGACCCTGCGACCGGAGCTACGACCAATGCGAAGAAGCTGACGTCGATTTCGACGGAGGCAGATAACGCGAAGTGGTCGCCGGATGGGCACTTCGTGCTGTTCTCGTCTTCTGTTTATCCGGACTGTCCCGCGATCAGTCCCGCGGACGGCGGGACAGGGGACAAGTGCAACGCGGACAGAGACGCCGCGAAGGCCGCCAGCAAGGTGAAGGCGCAGGTGTTTACGCACCTTCTCTACCGGCACTGGAATCACTTCACAGGAGATAAGCGGTCGCATCTGTTTCTGGTTTCCGTGGACACGGGCGCGGTGCGGGATTTGACGCCCAACGATCCGCACGATGTTCCGCCATTTTCGCTGGAGGGCGGGGGTGGGTTTGCGATTGCGCCGGACGGGAAGGAGCTGGCTTTTACGGAGAATCTAGACCCGGAGCCGGCGACCAGCGTGAGCGCGAAGATCTTTACGCTGGACCTGACGAATCCGGGGGCTGAGCCGACGGCGGTGAGTAATTCGGCGGGTGGCAACTTCAATCCGGCTTACTCGCCGGATGGGAAGTGGCTGGCGTGGCGGTCCGAGGCGCGGGCTGGGTATGAGAGCGACAAGTTCCGGCTGATGCTGTACGACCGGGGGGCGAAAACGGCCAACGATCTCTTAAAGTCCGCGAAGACCCCGACGACGGCTCCAGCGAATTTTGATCTTTGGGTGGATGAGTTTGTTTGGGATGAAAGTTCTCAACACATCTTTTTCGTTGCTGAAGACAAAGGCAAAGCTCCGATTTTTCGAATTACGGTTATCGGCGGCGAAGTGCATAACATGGACAAAGCGGCCGGCGAATGGAGTGGAATCCATCCCATTGACAAAAATGGGTTGGAGGAAGTCGTCGGCACGCTTATACGTGTTGACCGGCCAGCCGAGTTTGCGCACGCAGATCTCTTGCAATTGGATGAGGCTACGCACGTAATTCATGTCTATTCCGAAGAGATGCACAAGCCTTCAGAAGACATCACACCGAAGGCCTACGTTCCCCAACAAATCACCCATCTCAACGACGCCCTCCTTGCGCAGCTCGATTTGCCGAAGATGGATTCGTTCTGGTTCGATGCCGCGGACAAGACCAAGGTGCAAGGCTTCATCATTCGCCCGCCGGGGTTTGATGCTTCGAAGAAATATCCCGTCAAGTTTCTTATCCACGGCGGGCCGCAGGGGGCTTGGGGCGACTCGTGGTCGTATCGCTGGAACGCGGAGTTGTTTGCCGCGAATGGGTACGTGGTGGTGATGATCAATCCTCGCGGGTCGACGGGGTATGGGCAGGCGTTTGTGGATGGAGTGAACGGCGACTGGGGCGGGAAGCCGTTTACGGACCTCATGGAGGGGCTGGACTACGCGGAGCAGCACTATCCGTTCATCGACAAAAACCGCGAATGCGCGCTGGGCGCGAGCTACGGCGGGTACATGGCCAACTGGGTGCTGGGGCATACCAACCGATTCAAGTGCATTGTGAGTCACGACGGGATGTTCGACGCCGAGTCGGCGTTTGGCACGACGGAAGAAGATTGGTTCAACATCTGGGAGTTCAAGGGACATCCGTGGGACTACTACGGGAAGCCGGACGCGGAGAATCCATTCCGCAAGTGGTCGCCGTCGATGTCGGCCAAGAATTTCAGGACGCCTACGCTGGTGGTGCACGGGCAGCTCGATTATCGCCTCGATGTCTCTGAGGGCTTCCAGCTCTTCGACACTCTGCAACTGCTCAAGGTGCCGTCGAAGATGCTGTATTTTCCCGATGAAGGGCACTGGGTGCTCAAGCCGCAGAACTCGCAGCTGTGGTACAAGACCGTGAACGATTGGGTGGATGAGTGGACGAGCAAAGCAGCTACCAGCCACTAGCTTCTAGCTGCTAGCTTGTCCTGCTACTGTCGGAACTGCGACTTGACTGCAATACGGCCTCAGCACAGAAGAGCTGGAGGCTAGAAGCTAGAGGCTGGAAGCTGCCTTTTCAACGCAAATCCGGGACGCCCAAGCCTTTTCTCGACGAGGCGAGTCTGTTCGACTACGCCGTGAAGGCGCTGGGACGGCGCATGCGCACTGAGGCCGAGCTGCGGCGGCTGATGAAGGCGCGCGTGGAGCCGGATGCGCGAGGTGAAGCGGCGATGCAGGCCGTGTTGGCGCGGCTCAAGGAGTATGGCTACCTGGACGATGCCTCGTTTGCGGAGACCTATGCCCGCCTGCGCCAGGAGAACGAGAAACTCGGAGCTCGCCGCGTGCGGCAGGACCTGCAGCAGAAAGGCGTAGCGTCCGGTTTGATTGCGGAGACCCTCGACGCCCGCTACGGGCAGACCAATGAGGAAGCGCTGGCGCGCGAGCACCTGGAACGCAAGCGAATCCGCAAGCCGGAGAACGAGAAGGAGACGGCGCGGGTGATGCGGCGGCTGGTGGCGGCGGGGTTTTCGACCGGCGTGATCTACAGGATCCTGCGCCAATGGGATGTGCCGGATGAAGCCCTGACAGCGCTCGACAATCTGGACGAGGACCGGCCCGAAGAATAGGTCCATCCGGATGCGCGGCAGCGCGCGCTCAAAGTACACTGGTTATGCCATGCAATTCCGCTCTGGGAACGAAATTCGCGAGCTATTTCTGCGCTTTTTTGAGTCGAAGGGACACCGCCGGGTGCACTCTTCCTCGCTGGTGCCTGCCAACGACCCCACGCTGTTGTTTACCAATGCGGGGATGAACCAGTTCAAAGACCTGTTTCTGGGGGCCGAGAAGCGGAACTACTCGCGGGCGACGACCTCGCAGAAGTGCGTGCGCGCCGGCGGCAAGCACAACGATCTTGAGAACGTTGGGTTTACGCGGCGGCACCATACGTTTTTTGAGATGCTGGGGAACTTCAGCTTCGGCGACTACTTCAAGCGCGAGGCCATCCAGTTTGCCTGGGAGCTGGTTACGAACGAGGAGTGGTTCGGCATTCCCAAGGACCGGCTCTACGTGACAATTTTTGAAGGCGCGGATGGCGTGCCGCGCGACGACGAGGCCGAGGGCTACTGGATCGAGGCCGGCGTTCCCAAAGAACGCATTTTTGAATACGGACTGAAGGACAACTTCTGGCAGATGGGCGAGACTGGCCCCTGCGGCCCATGCTCGGAGATCTTCTACGACATGGGCATGGAAGCCGCCGAGACGCCCGGCGTCGATCTCCCGTTCGGGAAGGACGAAGCCCGTTACGTCGAGATCTGGAACCTGGTGTTCATGCAGTTCGATCGGTCGGCAGTGGTGGAGGGCGGGAAGACGACGGGTTACAAGCTGACACCATTGCCCAAGCCCTCCATCGATACGGGGATGGGGCTGGAGCGGGTCGCAGCCGTGCTGCAAGGCAAAGTGTCCAATTTTGAGACAGATTTGTTTACGCCGCTGATTGAGCGGGCCGCGGAGTTGACGGGCCAGAAGACCAGCGAGTCAGCGAGTCAGCAAGTTAGCGAGTTAGCGGAGCTTGTGGGGAACGCGAGTCTGCGCATCATCGCGGACCACGCCCGTGCGGCTACGTTCCTCATCAACGACGGCGTTTTGCCTTCGAATGAAGGCCGTGGCTACGTGTTGCGCAAAATCCTCCGCCGCGGCATTCGGCACGGCCGCCTGCTTGGTCAGGAACAGCCGTTTCTCTACGAGATGGTCTATGCGGTCCGTGACCTGATGCAGGGCGCATACCCTGAGCTGGCCGACTCCGCTGCTCGCGTGGCCAAGGTAATCGGGGCCGAGGAGAAACAATTCGATCGCGTGCTGAAGATCGGCCTCACGCGCCTTGACGAGGAGCTGAAGGGCGACTTTCCCGGGGACAAAGCCTTCCACCTTTACGAGACCTTCGGTCTGCCTCTCGATTTTATGGTCGATGCGGCCCGCGACGCCGGGGTGAGATTCGACCACGAAGGCTTCGAGCATGCGAGGGAAGCCGAGCAGGCCCGCGCCCGCGCCAGTTGGAAGGGTGGCAGCCAAAAGACCGCCAGTCCCGCACTTCGAGAACTTAAGAAAACGGAGTTTCTCGGCTACAAGCAACTCACCGCAAACAACGCCGAAGTGCTGGCCATCGTGAAAGACGGTGTTGGCGTTCCCGCGGCCAATGCGGGCGACCAGGTTGACGTGGTTCTGGACCAGACCAGCTTTTATGGCGACTCGGGCGGGCAGACGGGCGATACGGGGTGGTTTACTTCGGCGGACGGCAACACTACTGTTGCAGAGATTACGGGCTGCGTGCTCCCCGTTCAAGGCGTTCGCGCGCACAAGGCGCTCCTCAAGGAGCCACTGGCGGTCGGCGATCACGTTCGGACGGTTGTCGATGGAGAGCGCCGCGACTCGATCAAACGCAACCACACCGGGACGCACCTGCTGCATGCGGCGCTCCGGTCTGTGCTGGGAACGCATGTGAAACAGGCCGGTTCGTCGGTTGAGCCTACGCGGCTGCGCTTCGACTTCTCCCACTTCGCGCAGGTGGCCGACGAGGAGCTACAGGAGATTGAGGACATCGTCAATCGCGAGGTGCTGGGCAACGCGCGCGTGGAAACGCTGGAGGACGTACCCATCGACGTGGCCGTGAACGAGTACCATGCCATGGCGCTGTTCGGCGAGAAGTACGGCGACAAGGTGAGGGTGGTCAAGCTTTCCGACGGCTTCTCGACCGAGCTTTGCGGCGGCACGCATACGGCGTCAACGGGCGAGATCGGGTTGATCAAAATTGTGAGTGAAGGGTCGGTGTCCTCCGGCGTGCGCAGGCTTGAGGCAATCAGCGGCTTCGGCTCGCTCGATGCGTTCCGCAAGGACTATGAGGTGGCGCAGATCGCGGCGCAAGTGGCGCCGGCTCCGGCAGGCAGCAGCCCATCGGAGGCATTTCGCGCCAAGCTGGTCTCCCAGGAAGAGGAGCTCAAGCGCCTTCGCCGCGAGCTGGAAGAAGTCCGCATGAAGTCCGCCGCTGGAGCGCTGGATGAGGCACTCGCGCGCGCCGTCGAAGTCAAGGGCGTGAAGCTGGTCACGCTGCGGGCCGACGCGCTGGAGCGCGGGCAACTGCGTACGCTGGTGGATAACCTCAAGCAGAAGCTGGGCGAGGGCGTGGTGGTGCTGGCATCGGCGCAACCCGAAGGGAAGGTCGCGCTCATCGCCGGAGTGACCGCAGGGCTCACCAAGCGCATCCAGGCGGGTAAGCTGGTTGGTGCTGTGGCCAAGCTCGTTGGAGGCTCAGGCGGCGGCAAGCCCGAGATCGCCGAAGCCGGCGGTAAAGACCAGACGCAGATCGACGCTGCACTGCAGGCGGCGGCAGGAATCGCCGGAGAGCTGCTGGGCTAGCCGTCTGCGGCAGGGCGGATGCCGTTTGCGCGGCCTTGGGTTCGTGGGTTTCCCGCCCTTGCGCCGGAAAAAAAGGCGCAAGGACGGGGCACGGAGTGGCGCGGCTCTCAGGGCACGAAGCGTATCAGCACAAAGGGGCTGTTCCCTCATCAGGGAACAGCCCCTTTGTGCTGATACGCCATTCGCTACCGGATGTGGAAGCTGTACGCTACGCCTCCGGAGACGATCGGATAGGTATTCAGCGGTTTCAGATCGCTTGTCCACTTGGCGACCTGGGAGGCCAGGTTGCTCTGGATGGCGACGGCAATCGGATTGGTGGGGTTGGAGATGTCCGTGCACTCGGTCTGCGCCTGGTCATAGCAGGCCCAGCCGCTCAGGTTCACATTCACACTAGGCGCTCCGATGAATGCCACGCCAATTTCGAACGGGAACGACCAATGGCCGTTACGGGGAATCATATTGCCCCAGCCGGTGGTGACGGTGAATGCAGCCGGGTTGGTGTTGAGGCCCAGCACGCCACTGCCAATGACGGGCGTAGCGCCCGTGCCCGCATTTGCGTTGGCGGAATAATAGGTTGTGCCGTTCAGGGTAAAGCTGGTTCCAGCCGCTACATTGGCTGAGGCCGTGAGCCGGTTCTGGTTGTAGAACAGCACTCCAGGACTGATGCGGAAGCCCGAGCGAAACGGATAAACATCCAGCGAAGCGCCGGACGAGGCCAGATTCAGCTTTCCCGTGGCATTGATTCCATTGCTCGTGAAGTTGGTGGAATAGTTGAAGAAGTTTCCGACCGCGCGCAGGTTGAAGTGCGGCGAGAGGTTGGTGACTGCCTGCAACTGGATGCCCAGCGGCGAGATGCCTCCGCCAAAGGAGAGCCGCGACAGCGATCCTTCGGAGTTGGGCGTCGGTCCTCTCATTGGAACAGCCGTCTGGCCGGCGCCGCTGTCGGGGCCGGGCTCTGCGGCAACAAAGGAGGTGGATGAGGAGTAAGACTGGGATAGCAGCGCGACGGGCGCGATCACCAAAGCAACGGCCAAGATGCTTGCAATTCGTTTCATGAGAGGTCTCCAGAGTGAAATGCAACCGATGGTCTAGTTGTCAGATCGTCTCCCGCGGTCGCAGCCTTCAAGCTGTCAGCGAATGTAACGTCCAATCGCGGGATTCTGGAGTAACCTTAGCATGGTTACTAAAGATAAAAACGGCGAGTTTCTGCCACTTTTCGGTCAGATTTCTCCTTTTGGGAAACATTCCGCAGTTGGGCAAATCACTGGAACTTCTCGGCCGAAGGTCCGGACCGTCGATTGGCTTATTGTCCGATCCGGTTGACCGCGGAGACTAGCGGATGTTGAAGCTGTAGACCACGCTGTAGGAAAAGATGGGGTAAAGCTGCACCTTATCCAGACCATTTCTCCATTTGGTGAGCTGCGCCTGGAGATTGCTGTTGAACGCAGCGCCCACCGGGCTGGCCGGGTCGTTTACATCGCTGCAGTTGGTCAGTGCAGCGTCGGTGCAGACAGTTCCGGCGGTGGCCACTGTCAATGAGGGCGCTCCAGTGTAAATGATGCCAAACTCGGTGGGAAACGACCAATGGCGATTGGACCGGGGGATGAACCTCCCAAATCCGAAAGAAACGAGCGGAGCCGGTTTGACGGTATCGAGCGCGAGGACGCCGGATCCCGTGAAGGGGTCCGTACTCGACGAATAGTAGGTCGTGCCGTTCAGCTTGAAGCTGGTTCCAGTTACGATGCTGGCAGCCGCGGAGAGCCGATTGCCGTTATACATCATGATCCCGGCGCTAACACGCCAGATGCTGTTCCGCGGGTACAGGTCGACTTTTGCCGCGTCCGATAGCAAGTGGAGGTTTCCATTGACGTTGACGCCGTCGATCTCGAAACGGCCACTGGTATAGCCGAAGAAATTCATGTCGACACGCGCATCGAGATACTCGTTCAGGACAATAGCGCCCTTGATCCCGATGCCGAGCGGGGATACATCTGCGCCGATGCCTATCCGCGAGAACGGCTGCTGGTGCCATTCGGCGTCCCAGGGAACAGCTTCGCGCTTCGGATTGCCGGCTCCGCCCCCGGCAACAGGGGCAGCAGGGAGTTCAAGCTCCGGGTCGGTGGGGTTCTCCGGGCTGTCTGCGCCCGCAGTGGAGGAATCGGAGAGAGAGGCGGAGTCCCCGCTGGCGTGGCCGGCATTGGCCGGGTTCCCGTTGAAGTCCAGAGCGGCGGGGCTGGAAAGGCTGGCTGTGGGCGGGGCTTGGGAATAGGCAGGCGCAGAGCAAGTTGAAAAAGCAAACAGCGCTACGAGACAAGACAGCGTAGCCGATGGACGCAAGTTCGCCAGGGGGAACCTCCGAAATATCGTCAGAATCTCTGGCCACTCGTGGTGGCGGGTGAGCGCCTTGTGGCCGGTCGAGCGCCGCTCGGCTTTGGCAGATCTGGGATTGGACGCCCAATTCCCACGGGTGGAAAGCAACCAGAAGTAAGTTAACATTACCGTGGTGTTGCCCCCCTGCCATGGCCCTCCGAGGATTGAACCGAGGTACCCAGAATGGAAAGGGAAAGCTCTGTCTCTCAATGCCCAAATCACGCCAAAATCGATCGGCGCCGGCGCCGAAAGAACTCATTCGATTCAAGAAGAGCCTTGTTTCAGTCAGGGATTGGACCAGGTTGCGAGCGGATCTGCTGGCGTGGTATGACCTGAACCTGCGGGATTTGCCCTGGCGGCGCACCAACGACCCCTATGCCATCTGGGTTTCTGAGATCATGCTGCAGCAGACCCGCGTTGCCGTGGTGGTGGAGAGATACAAGGTCTTTCTTCAGCGCTTCCCCACTGTGGCGTCGCTGGCGCTGGCCGACGAGTCGGAGGTTCTGGCCCTGTGGAGCGGACTGGGCTACTATCGGCGGGCGCGCATGCTGCACAAGGCGGCGCAGTTTGTGGCCAATCAGCGCGGCGGGAAGCTGCCCGCAACTGCGGCGGAACTGCGCACTTTGCCGGGAATTGGCCCGTACACGGCGGCGGCCATCGCCAGCATCGCGCATGGCGAAGCCGTGGCGGTTGTGGACGGCAACGTGGAGCGTGTCCTGAGCCGGCTGGAAGGCTGGGAGTTCGGGAACGGCACTGGCCAATCCGCTCTCAAACGCCGCATTGAGGGCCTGGCAGACAAGCTGGTGGACCCCGCTCGCCCGGGCGACTTCAACCAGGCGTTGATGGAGCTGGGGGCGACGGTCTGCCTGCCGCGGAATCCGCAATGCCTTGTGTGCCCATTGGCTGGGAACTGCAAGACGCGGGGCGAACACAAGACCGCGCCGCGTCCGCGGATGCAAAGCCGCGAAGTGGCACATGCGCTTGTGGTCCGCACGCGCCGCCGTTCCGGCCGGTCCAGCCGCGAAGTCCTGCTGGAGCAGCGGCCGGCTTCGCTTTCGGTGATGCCCGGCCTTTGGGAGCTGCCGACGCTGAAGGATACGGCTGTCCCTGAAGAGGAACTGCTCATGACGGTTCGTCACGCCATCATGCAAGTCAACTACTCCGTGCGAATCCGCAATGTTGCTGAGGTTGATGTGGATGCGATGGCAGTGCCTGGCGGAGAGCGGCGCTGGGTTCCGCAGGACCAGGCGGCTGGCATGGCGCTGACCGGGCTGACGCGCAAGGTGCTCACGCGCGCCCATCTGTTGCCCGCTGCGGCGCGAGGCGCCGCGAGTCTGCACGCTCCTGTGGAAGTAGTCTAGAAAGTGCGTTTCTAGTTCTAGATAGCGTTGTTCGCAATGAACCGCACCAGTTTCAGGGAGATCTCATGAAGCACATTCAGCTTTTGGCGGCCATGGCCGCAACCCTGTTCGCGTTGCCTCTTGTTCACGCCCAGCAACCGGGCGCCGAGGCTGTTCCCGCAGTTCCCGGCCTGCCGCCGGCCGCACGTGCAGCCGCGACCTCGATCGATCCCGAAAAAATTCGCGCCCATGTACGCTTCCTTTCGCTCGATCTTCTCGAGGGCCGTGGGCCCGGCACGCGGGGCGCTGAGCTGGCGGCCGAGTACATTGCCACCCAGTTCGCCCTGGCGGGCGTTGCGCCTGCGGGCGACAATGGCACCTACTTCCAGCACGTGCCTCTGGTGGCCGTCCACACTAACGAGGACAGGACAAAGTTCTCCCTTGTGCCGGCGACGGGGCAGCCCATCGATCTCGCGTACGGTTCTGAGATTGTTTCCAAGGACCAGACCGGGCAGGCTGCGGCCGACTTCGATGCGCCAATCGTCTTTGTCGGCTACGGCATCCATGCGCCGGAGTACCACTGGGACGACTACGCAGGGCCGGATGGCAAGGGAGTTGACCTGAGGGGCAAGGTCGCTCTGGTCATCGTCAACGAGCCGCCCTCCGACGATCCCGGATTCTTCAAGGGCAGGGCGCTGACCTACTACGGCCGCTGGACCTATAAGTATGAGGAGGCTGCCCGGCGCGGAGCTGTGGGCGTGCTGATCATTCATCGCACTGACCTGGCCAGCTACGGCTGGGAGGTGGTGCGCAATAGCCAGGCCATTGAGAAGAGCTATCTCGAAGGCGACCCGGACGCGACGCTGCGGGCGGCTGCGTGGATTCAACACGATGTGGCCCAGCGGCTGTTCACGCTGGCCGGGCTTGGCAACCTCGATCAGGCCATTCAAACGGCCGGCAAGCCGGGGGCGTTCCACGCGGTTGAGCTTCCGGTACGGCTTCATGCGCATATCGAGAGCCGGGTGCGGCGGTACGTGAGCGCGAATGTCGTGGGCCGCGTGCCTGGAGCGAGCGCAGCGAATCAGGCTGTTTTCTACACCGCTCATTACGACCATCTGGGCATCGACCAGAACGCAAAGGGCGACAACATTTATAACGGGGCCGCGGACAACGGGACGGGTTGCGGCATTCTTCTGGAAATGGCCCGGGCCTTTGCGCAGTCACCGGTTCGTCCGCCGCACGCGGTCTACTTTGCTTCTGTCACCGCCGAGGAGCAGGGGTTGCTGGGCTCGCAGTTTCTCGGCATGCATCCTCCTGTTCCGGCAGGGCAGATTTCGCTCGATTTGAACTACGACATGCTACTGCCCATCGGCGTTCCGCGCTCGGTGAGCCTGGGCGGAGCGGAGCGCATCGACTTCTGGCCGACGGTTCAGACGGTTGCGAAGGCGTTCGATCTGGCTCTACTTCCCGATCCTACTCCGAGTGCGGGCCACTACTACCGCTCCGACCATTTCTCGCTGGCCAGGGTGGGCATTCCCGCGTTTTCTGTCGACCAGGGCGAGCTCTTCGAGGGCCACGATGAGGCCTGGGGCCGCGCGCAGTTTATCGACTTCGTGGCTCACCATTATCACCAGCCATCGGACGAGTACCGGGCGGACTGGGATTTCAGGGGAAACGCCAAACTGGCTCGCTTTGGGTTTGTGCTGGGCTGGCTGGCGAGCGGGCAGGCGAAGACTGCGGAATGGCAGGCTGGGGATGAGTTCGAGACGGCGCGAAAGGCCAGCAGGCCTTAGTAGTAGTCCGCGCAGCTCAGGTAATAGCCGCACTCGGTACAAACCAGCTTGCAGTGGTGGCCTGTGAGCCGGTGCGCGCAGTTGGGGCAGATCTGGCTATGATGGTCGATGGACGCGCCGTCGGAGTTGGGGAGCGCGGCTGGGCCGGGAGCTGAAGCGCCTGCAGCACCGGCATGTGAAATTTCTGCTTCAAAACCGGCGTCGTAGGCGCGGGGCAGGTGCGGCAGCATGCTGGAAAGATTAGCATAGGAGGAAAGGCATCCTGCATCGGGTAGACCTCGCAGGTGCCGTACGCATCAACTCTCTGGTGACGCCCGGACTTCCCCCTGGCGGCGCACCCGGCAAAGAGTCCTCAAACCCAACAACATCCGAGATCCGGATCCCCAAGGAGGGACAATGGCAAGCAAGGCAAGTGCGGTTTGGACAGGTTCACTGAAGGAAGGCAAGGGCACAATCTCGACGGCGACGGGCGTGCTAAGCAATGCGAATTACTCTTTCGCCACACGGTTTGAAGGCGCTGCCTCCGGCACCACGCCCGAGGAGCTGATTGCCGCGGCCCATGCGAGCTGCTATTCCATGGCTTTGGGCGCTCAGCTGGGTGGCTCAAACCTGACCCCTGAGAAAATTGAGACGCACGCGGCAGTCACGCTGGCCAAGTCGGACGGCGGTTTCGCCATCACCAAGATCGCCTTGACCACCACGGCCAAGGTTCCCGGGGCCACCAAGGAGGTCTTCGACAAGGCTGCGGCCGATGCCAAGGCCGGCTGCCCCATATCCAAGCTCTTCGCCAACAACACAGAGATCGTGCTGGACGCAAAGCTCGTCTAAGCCCGGCTCGGCCGGAAGCGGCCGGAGCTCAGAGCCCCGGCCGCTGCGGACCATGTTCCGAAGCAAAATTTGACACAGGGTCCCGCATTTGCGAGACTCGAAATTGCTGCCGGTTCAGCGAAACGCTGAACTTGTATACCGTGCCGAAGTGGCGGAATTGGCAGACGCGCGTGGTTCAGGTCCACGTACTCGCAAGGGTGTGGGGGTTCGAGTCCCTTCTTCGGCACCAATTAGATATAAGTGTTTTAAAATGAGCCGCCTTTGGGTGGCTCTAGTTGTTTACAAACCCTAGCCGGGTGAGATGGATGAAGCGAACTGGGAGATTGCCTCTCAATCAGCTCAGCTAGCGCTGCGGCGCCTCGAGAATGTCTCCCTGATCCGGCATATTCAGCGCCGGGACATCGAATTCAACAGGCTCGGCTCCCCCATTCCAACCACTGGCAACACGGACGGAAGGGCAATCACCGTGTTCCGCATCGGCGACAGAAAGCCTCCGGATAGCTTTGCCAGGCTTCGTCGAGGTTACTCCAGAGTTTGTTTGCGCAAACGATTTATTCGCAGGGAACGGACCACGCGCTCACTGCGCACATCCGCGCCTTCTCCACCTTGGTAACCGGAAAGAGCGTCCGGCGATTACCGCGATAACCCTAAGAAAATGCACCGCTTCGTCATATCGATTGCAACTAAATGGCGATTTCTATAAGAGAGATATCCGGGTACGTTACAACTTACCGGGCAAGCAATCACCATTTGGAGGGATACGGATGAAAAACGTGCTACACGCTCTTTATTTCAAGCTCCAGGCTCTGGCGAACGGTGAAGAAGGTCAGGACCTGGTTGAATATGCTTTGGTCGTCGCCTTGATCGCTTTCGGCGCCACCACAGGCATGGGCGCTCTCGCCAACGGAATCAACTCTGCTTTCAACCAGATCAGCACGACGCTGGGCGCCTACGTTAGCTAACTTAAAGTCCAGCGAGGCCGGAATTGCACTTCCCCCAAGTCCGCTCCTTCGCCAGGGAGATACGCACCCCTCAAGGTGAGAACGCGTATCCTCCGCAGCAAAAGGGATCCCCTAACTTGCAAGCCAACAACATATGGAGAGAAACACAATGAACACCATGCTTCTCAAGTTGTATGTAAAGCTTCAGGCTCTGGCGAACGGTGAAGAAGGTCAGGACCTGGTTGAATATGCTTTGGTCGTTGCCTTGATCGCTTTCGGCGCCACCACCGGCATGAGCGCTCTCGCCAATGGAGTCAACTCCGCTTTCTACCAGATCAGCACCACTCTGGGAGCGTACGTTTCGTAGCCTGCTTCAAAACGACGCCAGGAGAGAAAGCCAATCCTGACGTCGTGCGCACCTGACCGGGATAGATACGTACAAGCCGGTCCTGATGAAAAGACATACGATTTCAGCGCCGTTGAGTTACTGCTTCTTGCGGCCTTCGAACGCCGCTTCCCCCACTGCGGCAGAATCTCTCCGAATGCGGCCTGCAAACCGGTTGGCCGAAAAGCGAGATGCGCACCTCATATGGTGTCTCAGAAGCTCGCGGCATTTGTTCAGGAGAGGTTGGATTGTAGCGGCTACCCAAATGCAGATCCCCTTCGACTGCGCTCAGGGCGGGCTTTCGACTCCGCTGAAAAACGCTGCGCTCAGGATGACAGGCCATTCTTGGGCAGGAGCTTTGGAGACAGCCCGCTGGGTCTCCCTGTCGTTGATTTGCCCTAAATAGATCGGCTGTTCGTCCGGCAAGGGAGATCGCAAACCTCACTGCGCTTCGGGGATCGACAGCGTCATGCAGCGATCGTTCGAGATCTCGCATTGCAGCATGTCCAGCGCAAGCAAATTCCAGCCAACGAAACCAGCGAAATGTCCACCGGGCGACTGTTCCACGGTGGGTGCAAGACCGTCGCCGGTCTCGGCGCTGTAGTCCTCGTGCATGGAGTTCCATTTGGCGATGTCGCGGCGCAGCATGGTGGCCAGCGTTATGGCGAGTTGGCGGGATTCACTGCGGAAGCCGTAGCGGCGTAGCGCGATCCAGTCAAGATAGTTCGCGTTGATCCAGATGGGGCCGCGCCAATTGGAGTATGGATTAATGATGGCCTCGTTGTTGTAGGTGGGGTCGCTCTTTGAAAGGCTGCGAAAGCCGTATGGGGAGAGCATTTCGTCCGCATTCAGCAGGTGGAGGCGGATCATGCGGCGAGCTTCGCCGGCGGGGAGAAGTCCGTCAGCCAGCGGGAGGAAGCTGGACCAGCTGATGGAGTTGATCCACATGCCCGAGTCGCGCCTGCGGTTGAGAAAGACTGCGTCCTGCGGCGACCAGAGCTGAGTGACGATTGCCTTGCGCGTGGCCGCAGCCTGCCGGCGGTAGCGGCGCGCGTCGGCTGGGTAACCGAGCAGACGCGCGAGCTCGGCCATGGCAAAGTATTCGCGCATGGCAAAGACGGAAGCATCGACGGCGAGGATGGCGCTCGCGTCGGAGGGATTGTTGGAGAGAGCGGCATTGTTGTCGGCGCCCGACTGCATGGCGTTGTCCCAGAACCACAGGTTCCAGCGGGGATCGAACTGAGTCCGTTCGCGATAGGCGAGGATGCGCTGCATCTGTGGCCAGACGGGGCGGAGCCAGGACGAGTCATTCAGGCGTTGCGCAGCCAGCAGCGCGCCCTGGGCGAGAAAAGGCTTCATGGCGAACTTGCCGAAGAGCGGGCGCGGACCCTGCGGCGTGATGCAGCCGGCAACGTAGCCGTCCGCGTCGGCCGATGAGGCAAAGCCGAGTGCCCAGTCGCGAAGGAGCCTGGCGTCGGCGGGGTCCTGGTTGGCCCAATGAGCGCCTATGAAGAAGCCGTCCCAGTCCCACATCTGCGTGTAGTATCCGGCCGGGATCAGGTAGGGGTACCGGATGTATCCCTGAGCGGTACGGACGGTTTGCGGAGCGAGGCGGGCGAAGTCTGAGGTCAGCCCGGCGAGGAGCGTGGCATCGGGCAGCGGCGCAGCGTCTTGACCGCCCTGCGGCGTTGTCCCGAGGGATGCAGCCGCTGCTGCGGAACCAATGCAAAGCAGCAAAAGGGAAAGCAAAATGTTCTTCATGTGAGTGTTTCGTGCGCGCATTCTTCGATTATGGAGCACGAAGCGGGAATCGAGGACACGAGGCATCGCCGGGCAAGGTCTGCGCGGTTCAATTTTGTGCGCCAGCGATGGGATAGCGTTGCCAGAGATATTCCAGAGCCTCGGGCAGGGTCTGCGATCTCACGGCGCGGTCCACATGGCCGGCGCTGCGGGCAAAGACAAACTGATAGTGGTAGCCCTTGGCGGCAAGCACCCTGGCCATCTGCTCGTTGGCCAGGACCCAGTCGTGCATGTTGTCGTTCATGACATTCGGATTGAACAGATCTCTGTCGCCCACTTCCATCCAGATGCGGATGGGCTTGGAGGGGCTGTTGGGAATGAGGTGCTCGTGGAACTCCCAGGCGCCATGCGGGGATTGCGAGTTATAGGGCCACTGCTGGTTGACGTACGTGCCGGAATAGGTGAGGACGCGGTGGTACCACTCCGGGTGATACCAGGCCATGATCAATGCGCAGGACCCGCCGGAGCTTCCGCCCATGGTAGCCCGGCCGTCGGGGTCGTGCGTGAGTCGCACATGGGCTTGCGCCTCGACCAGCGGCAGCACCTCGTTTTCCACCCATTCGGCGTATAGGCCGGACATGGTGTCGTACTCCAGGCCGCGCTCGCTTCCCTGGGCGTCGCCTCCACCGTTGCTGATGGAGATGGCCACCATGGCGGGGACCTTGTGTTCCGCGATGAGGTTGTCGAGGACGGTGAACAGCAGCTTGTCGGGGCCGTCGGCGCCGACGATAAATGGCGCGCGGGTGCCGGGGACGTATTGTGAGGGGACGTAGACGGTGACTTTGCGGGTCCACGGAGCGGGACGACTGGTGGGGACCAAAAGCTTAGCCGGATCGGTCGGGTCGGGGGTGCCGAAGGTGCCCGGATCGCGGGCGATGCCGGGAAAGCGCTTGCTGTCCGTGGAACTCATGGTGAACTCGATCACGGTTCCCTGTGGCACGACGGGCTGCGTGGATGCCTCCGGAGCAGGGGGATGGGTCGGGCCAAGGATGAAGTTTCCGTGTGCGCTGGCGGGAGCGTTGGCGCCGTCGGGAAGCTCCGTGGCTGCGACGTATCCGGGAGTGTGCGGGTCGCGCGTTGGCGGAGTGGGGCGGGGTGGGCGCGGGGCGGCAACTTGCCCGGCACTGGTTGCCGGCACGGGCGGGGCCTGTGGTGTTGCGGGAGTGACGATCAGGCAGGCCACGCAGGCGACAGTCACAAGACGAAGCATGAAGAACTCCTTATCGACCTGTTGGGAGGCTAAACCATCCATCCTGTCCTGGTGAATGGCTCGAAGGGCGATGTTCTACGATGGCTGGATGGGCGCGCTCCTCGACATCCGCAACCTGCAGATTCGCTTCGCAGCGGCAGAGGCAGTGCGCGGCATTGACCTGCACGTCGATGAGGGAGAAGTTCTGGGGCTGGTGGGCGAATCGGGTTCCGGCAAGAGCGCTACGGCGTTGGCGATTCTAGGACTGCTGGGGCCGGCCGCGCAGGTCGAGGGGGAGATTCTCTGGCGCGGGGTTGGAAATGTGGACGAGGCGGGGATGGGTGCGAGGATTCCCACCCATTCCGCGAGAGGCTGCGGAATGGATGGGGCACCCGGCGCAATCGATCTGCTGAGGCAGGCGCCTGAAGCCATGCGAAGGTTGCGCGGGCGGGAGATTGCCATGATCTTTCAGGAGCCCATGACGGCGCTGAACCCGGTGATGACGATTGGACGGCAGGTTGCGGAAAGCGCCGGCGCGCATTCTTCCCGTTGGACAGGAAGGGAAGCAAGGACAAGGGCTATCGCCGCGTTGGAGGCGGTGGCGATCCCGGATGCGGCACGACGATACGGCGACTATCCTCACCAGTTTTCGGGCGGGCAGCGGCAGAGGATCCTCATCGCCATGGCGCTGATCAACAGGCCGCGGCTGCTGATTGCCGACGAGCCGACGACCGCTCTGGACGTGACGGTGCAGGCCCAAGTGCTGGAGCTGCTCCGAGATCTGCAGCGCCAGCATGGGCTGGCTATGCTGTTCATTTCGCACGATCTGGCGGTAGTGGGGCAGATTGCGAGCCGGGTGGCGGTGATGCGTGCCGGGAAGGTGGTGGAGATGGGGCCGTGCCAGCGGTTGCTCACAAATCCTGAGCATCCTTACACCAGGAGCCTGCTGGCGGCGGTGCCGACAATGAGAACCGACCGGAGTCAGCCGCTCGCGCATTTTCGATCTACTTGATGACATTTCGAGGGTATCGAAAGCGGCATTTTCTTGAGAAGAATGCCACTTTGCTGCGTGGTTCCTGTAAAGAGCAGAATTGAAAATGCTGTAGCCCGTATGTGGGATTCATCGGGCGCAAATGCGGGGATATACTCGCGCCATGATTCTTCTGCCGCGAGTTGAGCCGGTATGACATCCCTGGCCAGTATCAGCGCAACCGCGCTCCTCGTGTACGTGTCGGGGTGCGCCGCCCTGCTCACGCCGCCGGCTCAGCCCGAGCAATCTGCGCAGACCGTACAGGCCGCTGAAAAGGCAAAGCCCGCGGTCCACGCAAAGAAATCCGAACCCAAGCCCGAGCCCTCGCAGCAGGAACTGTTCGATTACATTCGCGGCAAGCTGATAGCGCTCAGCCCCAACGATGGAATCAACGATAACCAGGAAGTTACATTCGATCCGGCCACGTCGATCCTGTCGATTACGCAAGCAGACGGCCGCTGCGACATATTCCTGAGCGCGATCGACTCCAATAGCGCGATCTGGGAGGTGTTCGATCCCAGCGACACCTACCACACACGCGAGGAACTCTTGCGCGTCACGCTGACCTCGCTGAACGGGAAAAAGGCCAGGACCTGCTACGACAGTCACAATGAGGTAGACACAGGCCTCGCCCCAAACCGCGCGCGGCTGGTGTTCTCGCTGGAAAAGAGCAACGCGGTCCCAAAGTTTAGCGAGAACATGGGCAAAGCGATCAAGAAGCTCGTGGTTCTGGCCGGTGGCGTTCCGGAGAAGAGCCTGTTCTAATCCAGTCGTGATCGGAGCGGATCGTGCCGCAGCGCGTATCCATAGATCAACAGACGCAAGACACACGTACGCCCCTCGGCGGACCGAGAGGCGGCGTGGGGGCGTGTGGGCCTGGATTGGAGCTACTGGGCAGCGACGGCTTCGGCGGCAGGCTCGGCAACTGCGGCGTCGGTGGTGGCTTCGGCCACGACCTTGACCTTCACGTGCGCAGTGACTTCGCGATGCAGCTTGACGGCCACATTGAAGTCGCCGAGGCTCTTGAGCGGTTCGTCGAGCTGGATCTTGCGGCGGTCCACTTCGAACCCCTTGGCGGCGAGTTCGCCGGCGATGTCGGCCGACGTGACGGAGCCAAACAGGTGGCCGGCTTCGCCCGACTTGCGGGTAAAGCTGAGCACGAGGGGCTCGAGCTTGGCGACCAGTTCCTCGGCCTGAGCCTTCTCAGTGGCGGAGCGGCGGGCAGCGGCGGTCTTCATCTGCTCAATGACGGCCTTGTTGGCCAGGGTAGCCTGCAGCGCCAGCTTGCGGGGCAGCAGAAAGTTGCGGCCGTAGCCGTCTGCGACCTTCACCACGTCTCCGCGATGGCCCAGATTGGCTACGTCTTCCTTCAGAATTACTTCCATGGGAAACTCTCCAGTGTTGCGGGCGGCGTCGCCGAGGGCGCTTTTGTCGTCTCAGACAGAAGCACGGGCCAAGGCGGGCCGCGCAGGGTTCTACGCCGGCACCCGGAAGATTGTCGCCTGTGCCCTTCCGTTCGATCAAGATCACTCCCCACTAGGATCGTGTCAACGGGGGCGAACGAAAGAGGGAACCGGGCGACAGCCGGGGCCGAGAGTTAGTGCCGTGTGGCAAAAGGCAGCAGGGCGATGTTCCGGGCCTGCTTGATGGCGCGGGTCAGGCGGCGCTGGTGCGTGGTGCAAACGCCGGTGAGACGCCGCGGCACAATCTTGCCGCGCTCGGCCACAAATCCTTGCAGCAGACGGACATCGCGGTAGGGAATCGCGTCGATCTTCTCCGTGCAGAACTTGCACACCTTCTTGCGGCGGAAGAACTTTCCGCGGCCGCCGGGTCCAGCGGAGGGACGGCCACCGGGGCCACCGCCAGGACGGCCACCAGGGCGGGGTGCTGAGCCGGTCTCCGGCGCTGCTTGGGGTGCTGCGCCCGTTTCGGGCGCCCTTCCAGGGGTTTCTTCTGACATAGTGTTTCCTCTTTACTCTCTGCGGTTCCCGCCGCACCCATGAGCGCAGGGGAACAATTGAAATGACTGCCGGAACGGGTTCGTCCACCCGGCGGAAAACGAAAACGGACGAGCTAGACGACGGCCTGAGCCGGCTCGGCTGCTTCCACCGGAGCGGCGACAGGAGCGGGGGCCACGGCCGTGTGTTCGGGAGTCGCCTTGCGGCGCACACCGCGCAGAGCCTTCACCTTGGCCAGGCGCTTTTCTTCCTCGTCGATGCGCACGGTGATGAACTTGATCACCGGCTCGGTAACACGCAGGCGGCGCTCCAGTTCCAGGACCACGGGGCCGCTGGCCTCGATGGTGAGCAGAACATAGTTGCCGTCGTTGAACTTCCGCACCAGATAGGCAAGCTTGCGGCGTCCCATCTTCTCGACAGACTTGACCACCCCGCCGCCACCGGTAACCGTGGCGGAGAAGCCGGCGATCAGCTTATCGACATCCTCTTCGGCCGCATCGGGCCGAACAATGAACATAACCTCATACACACGCGACATCAGCATTCCTTTTCCGCCGGAGCTTCGGCTCCAGCTAACAGTTCACATGTCGGATTCCCAGTTGAAACCTCATCTTCCCTTGCCCTGGTTACCGATCCATGTTCCCCGTTCCCTCATCCCTATTCCTTGTCTTTCCTGTTGAACTCGTTCATCGCGGTTGCCGGCCCATCGCTGAGAATGCGGCGCGTGGCGGTTGCCACCCGGTCCAGCACCTCATCCAAAACCGATAATTCCGCCTTGCGCATGGGCGAGAGCAGGTAATCCCTGCCCGGCCTTTTGCCTCCACCAGCCGCAATGGCTTCCGGTGGAAGATTGGGCCCTACGCCGATGCGCAGGCGCAACCACTCCTGACTTCCCAGGGCGCCGGTTACGCTGCGGGCTCCGTTGTGTCCCGCGGGCGAACCGCGCTCCCTGATCT
>CAYUJM010000051.1:0-25620 GCA_964445025.1 uncultured Occallatibacter sp.
GGAGGCTTGGAAATCACCTCGATGTTGGTGACTGTGGGTGTAGAGACGATCTGCTGCACCGGGGCTGCCTGCACGGCCTGAGGAATGCCTGCAGAGGCCACCTTGCCGGTGCCGGTGTATCCCGCGACGCCGGTGCCAGCCGGAACGCCTGCCTGCGCCACTCTGCCGACCACTCCGGCATTGGAGCCGGACCTGAGTCCATTGCCGATGCCCGTGGAGCCGACGACTCCATGTGGTGCCACGGAGGGGCCCTGCATCCCGCCGTATGGGTTGCCGATCGCGGCCACTGTGGCCGGCCGGTTCGCATTGGGATTGGGGGTGACGCCAAAAGTATCGCCCAGGTGCACGGGAGCCGTGGAGGGCTTGACAGCAGCCGACTGCGCCGGCATGGCTGCCGTCATGGCTGCCTTGGGCTGCGGAGCCAGGACGACTGCAGGCTTCACAACCTTGATGACAGGCATATTCAACTTGGCTTCCATCTGGATCGGCTTGGGTTCGGGCTTGGGCACGGGCTTCGGCATCACGATCTTCGGCTGCTCCAGCTTGACTTCAAGCTTGGGTGGCTCGGGCGGCTTGATCTTCGGAGGCTGGAGCTTGATCTTGGGCGGAGGCGGAGGAGTTTGGGCAGGGACGATCAGGATCGTCTCCTCGTATTTGTGTTGAACCAGCTTCTTGACCTGGCTTCCCAGGTAGATCGCCATCAAAACGATCAGGCCGTTAATCACAAAACTGGTAAAGAAAGAAACAGGGCTTCTCTCGGGCTCAGGAAGCAGCCCGAAATTGGTCCGTCCCGGGGTGTAGGCGTAGCTCACGGGCATGTCGTCAGTCCTCGCATTTGTCCGAATGAAGTTGGGGGAACTGCACTGTCGTCACAAAGAATGATCGGCAGCGAACGCTTGCACAGCATTGACGGCGGGTAAATATCCATCCCATGGGGTTATCTGGCGTAACCCTGCAGGTGGCTGTCCGACTGGCGGAAATGAACCTTCCGCCTGCTAATTGATTGAATTTGCAATGGGATATGCGAAAGAAGCGCTCTTGGGAAGCAGCGCCGGGGCGGCACGCCATCCGTCGACCGACCTGTGGATCCGATTGGGTTTGTCCATCGGCAAGCCGGATGCGACGGAAGTCTAACTGTATCTTCATCCTGGTGGCATTGAAACCTGGAAAAACAGGTGAACCGGCGGTCGGGGACGAATTACCCCGCTCCGTGCGATACGGTTGGTCATTTGCACAGATTCCGTGCATTCTGCCGCTCCTATCGTAATATCCAAGGCCATTCGAAGGTAACCTGCAATCCCCCTTTTTGGTGAGGGAGCCTTCTGCCACGGTATTTCTGCACCAAGGAGCCTGCAAGAAAAAATGCCCTGCACGATGTGGAAGCAGCAGGTAGAACGGTTGTAGGTGAGCCGTCTCTATGACGGTCTGGGACTGGTTCTTCGTTTCCGTCCTGTCCAGCCCTATTGTAATAGACTCAAGGTAACTCATGGCGCTTGGGGAAGGACAGTTTTTTTATGAAGATTCTGGTCACCGGCGGGGCAGGGTATATAGGTGGTACAGTGGCTGGCTTGCTGGCCTCGAAAGGCCATCAGGCGGTTGTCTTTGACAACCTCAGCCACAGCCGCCGGGACCTGTTGCCGGACGGAGTGGAGTTCGTTCAAGGGGACGTGGGTGACCGGCCCTTGCTTGAAAACCTTTTCATCGCCGCCAAACAACAAGGCGCGCCCTTCCATGGCGTCCTCCACTTTGCCGCACTGATCGAAGCCGGCGAGTCCATGGTCCACCCGGAGGCCTTTTTCCGCAACAACACCGCCTCGACCCTCAGCCTGCTGGAGGCGATGCTGGCACACGGCCCGCGTCGACTGGTCTTCTCCTCTACTGCGGCGGTCTATGGAGAGCCGCAAACGGTGCCGATCCTCGAGGATGCACGGCTGAAGCCGACAAACACCTACGGCGAGTCCAAATTGCTGGCCGAGTACATGCTCGACTGGATGCATCGCATTCACGGGCTGCGCTCCGCATCCCTGCGCTACTTCAATGTGGCCGGAGCCCCGGAGGGCCCCAACGGCGTGACGCGGGGCGAGGCCCACGAGCCGGAGTCACACCTGATTCCCCTGGTCCTCGACGTAGCTCTGGGGCGCCGTGCGTCCATTCGCATCTATGGCGACGATTACCCCACTCCCGATGGGACCTGTATCCGCGACTACATCCACGTCTCCGACCTGGCTGAAGCGCATCTCCTGGCTCTGGCAGCTCTGGAGACCGAGAACGGTGCGGAGCGCCGGCTGGTCTTCAATTTCGGAAACGGTCAGGGATTCAGCGTCCGCGAGGTCGTCGAGTCTGCCCGCCGCGTGACTGGCCACCCCATCCCTGCCGAAGTCCATCCCCGCCGCTCCGGCGACCCGGCCGTACTGGTGGCCAGTTCGGAAAAGGCCGTGCGCGAGCTGGGGTGGAAGCCGAACTACACCCGGTTGGACGAGATCGTCCGTACAGCCTGGATCTGGCACCAGAGGCGCTACGCCTGACCGTGACCTTCCGCCGCCAACCTACCGAAAGTGGGTGCGCTGGGTCTCGATTTTGAGAATTGGGAATCTCTGCGGGCTCGTAGTTACATTTATAAGTACATTTGTGGTATAATTCTCGCTGACGGAGGGAGACCGTCAGGCGTGTGCAGAGCCTCTCCGCGAACCGCGAGAGAAAGCGACGATGAATGAAATCGCGGACTGTGCAATGGCAAATGCCAAGTGGTTTGGAGTTCGAGTGGGACCCGGCCAAAGCCCAGGCCAATGTGCGCAAGCACAAGGTCCCGTTTGTCATGGCTTGCGAGGTCTTCAAGGATCCCAAGAGAGCTGAATCCCCTGACGCGTCGAGCGAGCATGACGAGGCGAGGTGGATCGCCCTGGGTCGTGTTCAGCAGACGATTCTTTCTGTGGTTTTTACTGAGCGTGGAGGGCGGATTCGCCTGATCTCCGCGCGGAGGGCAAATCGCGATGAACAACAAACCTACTGGACTGGTGACGTACCGGCTTGATCCCGACAGTCCTCCTGCCTTGACGGATGAGGAGCAGCAGGCCTGGAAGGAACTCCAGGAGATGCGCGACCAGGATATCGACTATAGCGACATCCCTCCCCTGCCGCGCACGGGTTGGCGCCGCGTCTCCGATCTGGTTCCCGCAGAAAACAAGCAGCAGATAACCTTACGCCTGGACGCCGATGTCATCGAATTTTTCCGCTCCACCGGCCGTCGTTACCAGAGTCGCATCAACGCTGCCCTGCGTGACTACGTCAACACGCAGCGCAAGGCAGGCTAGCCCTCGCCTGCCCCGAACCCAAGCCATTCACTTGACAGTCAGTTCACGCTGCAAGCACCTTGGAGAACCGCTCTAAAACAGTTTGCCCTTGAAAAGGTAGACCAGCTCGATGACCAGGATGATCACAACGGTGAGCTCCAGAAAGAACGCGCGGCTCTGGTTGAACTGGTCGACCATGAAGCGGTACAGCTCCTCGGCGGTGTGTACTTTGCGGGTAACAATGTCTTTGTAGTCGGGAACGCCCACCTTCAGAGCTGCCAGTTTATACAGGCGCGCCGAAAACATGTCGCTCAGAAACTTGATGGCATTGTCGGAGTGCTCGGTGAGTTCCGCAACGTCCAGCAGCACCGTGTGCAGGGCTGTGGCCGAGCGCGCCAGGCGCCACTGGGCGAGAACTCCGGTTCCTTCATCCAGCAGCTTGTAAACTCGGTCCAGCTCCTCGGTAAGCAGCACGTCGTAGTGTCGAAACTCCAGCAACTGGGAGTTGGCGTACTCCAGCAGTTGGATCGCCGTTTCGGCGCCGGGCTTGGAGTCAAAAAGAAATGCCGCATTCCAGCCGATGACCGTAAGGTCGTTGGCGTAGTAGGAGATACGCGACTGCAGCACCTCGTTGCACTCGCTCTCGGCCAGTTGTCCCGTGTCTCCGCGCACCACCTGGGCAATGCGCCCGCCATGCTGCTGGATCAATTCAGGGACAGTCGGGTTGCCAGAGATCTCCAGGATATGAAAGATCAGGTAGTCTTCGCTCAGCCACTCGTCGTGGGGCTTGACCAGGGCCGGCGCGGCGCGCTCCAGGTTGCTGCGGACGATGGCCGTGGCCTGGGCCGCGAAGTCCACCTCCCACACCCAGCGGCTGGCCAGGCGGATCAGCTTGCTCCAGCCGTCTGCGAAGGGAAGCTCATAGACCACGCTGACCACGCCGTAGTCGTAGTACTTGATCTCGCCCTGCAGCCGTTCTCCGCTTTCCAGCACCAGCATCTCGACCGGCTCCACCACCGGCGGACGCTGGTAGCGGACATAATTGGGCGCTGGGTGTTTGAGGCTGGGTTGCTGCACCGTCCGGGCGCGAATGACCTCCTGAAGCCGATCGAGGCGGATCGCTTCTGCCACGTCGAACTGCAGGAGAACCAGTACAGATCCTCGCAGGGTGGTTTCGGAGGCTGTGCTGGCTGCATCCGGCATGATGGCTTGATCTTACCGTGCGAGCCCATTGGGGCTGCAACCACCTGCGTCGGGGCGGCAGCCGCTCGTGCGGTCAGGGCCGGCGGCAGCAATCGTGCCGAAGCAGCGGGACGTAGTTGGTATCCAACCACCAGGAGAGCGCAAACAGCAGGGTCATTCCGCCAATTCCCCAGAAGAACAGGCGCACGGGCAGAGTCGAAAGCAGGGGCTCAGTCGCTTCCGCGCTGAAGCGGGGGTGCCAGGCGTAGAGAATGCCGCTCGCAAAGCAGACGCAGGCGGCGAAGGCTACCCGGAGCAGAGCCATTTCCAGGCGATCCTCCCAGTGGCTGCCGGGAACGAAGAAGGCGCTCAGCATGACCGGGTAAAGCGAGAGCATGCTGAGGAAGAAGGAAAGCGGTCTGAGCAGTTCCAGAAGCATGGCCGGCTCCGGTTTGGCTCGAGGGGGAAATGCATGGTACGGGCATTCCTCCCAGTATTCATTTTAGGTCGCTGGCGGCAGAGAGTTCTATCGAAAATGGGTGTCCCTCAAGGGCGAGCGTGCTGCTAGCTCTCGCTCACATCCAGTAGTGGCAGCAGGTCCCGACCGCCATGAACCACTCGCTCGATGCGGACCGAATTCTGCCGAATGCGAAATAGGATCACGTACGGGCCAACCGCTGCGAGTCTGGCTTCCGGGCCGAGTTCTGGCCGCGGTCGATAGAGCTTCGGCTGTCTCGCGATCTTCTTCATCTTGGTGCGCAGTAGCGCCAGCACCCGTAACGCATGGCGCGGACTATCCACGGCAATGTAGTCCGCGATCTTTTCCAGGTCACTTGGAACGAGAGGCGATAGCCGGAGGTGCATTACCGCCCGGTTTCTTTGGCAAGGCGCTCATACTTGCCATCCAGGCGGTCGAAAACTGGGTCCGGGTCTAGGCCCTCGGAATCGTCTGCGACAGCATCCAGCCACTTTTTGCGCAGGCCAGCCAGGCCATGCTCCCTCAGGACTCGCTTGTGCGTCCAGTCGCGAAGCGCGTCGCGGATGACTTCGCTGTTCGAGGAGTATTCGCCACAGTCCACGGCGTGGCGAACGAGCGCGGCCATCTCTGTTGGTAACGCGATGCTCAGTTTCTCAATGGTAGGCATAAAGAGCACCCCAGTAGGAATAAATCTTACCATATTTCCATTTCGGGACTTGCCGGCCCTCGCGACAAATCGGGCAACCCTGCCTGAGCCGACGCCAGCCTCTACGTCACTTGCCGAGTATGTGCCACTCCCGGTAAAGTGACTCCCACGCGGACTCTCTTCGATACTGCCCTCTTTTCGGAGCGCCGCGCAACTCCACGATAATCTTCCCCTGGAAGGACGTCTTCATGTCTTCGGTGCCCGTTCCCGCTCTTGCCAATCAGGATATCGACTCTACACTCCGCGAAAACCGCGTATTTCCCCCTCCGCAAGAGTTCAGCGCCAAGGCAGCCATCAAGAGCCTCGACGAATACGAGGCGCTCTACAAGCAGTCCATTGAGGATCCGGAGAGCTTCTGGGCCGCAGCCGCGAAGGATCTGCACTGGTTCAAGCCCTGGGACAAGGTACTGGAGTGGAATCTGCCCTGGGCCAAGTGGTTTGTGGGCGGCAAGTTGAACCTGAGCTACAACTGCGTGGACCGCCACGCCCTGGGAATCCGGCGCGACAAAGCGGCCCTCATCTGGGAGGGCGAGCCGGGCGAGATTCGCCGCCTCACCTTCGGAGAGCTCTACGTCGAAGTGCAGAAATTTGCCAACGTGCTCAAAGGCCTGGGGATCAAAAAGGGCGACCGCGTGGCCGTCTACATGGGCATGACGCCGGAACTGGCCATTGCGCTGCTGGCCTGCGCGCGCATCGGCGCCGTTCACTCGGTCATCTTTGGCGGATTTGCCGCCAACGCTATCGCCGACCGTGTGAACGACTCGTCGTGTGTTGCCATTCTTACCCAGGACTCGAGTTACCGGCGGGGCAACGAGATCAAGCTCAAAGCCACGGTCGATGAGGCGATGAATGCCTGCCACACCGTGAAGCACCTTGTCGTTTACCGCCGCACCGGCAGCCCTGTGACCATGGTCGAGGGACGCGACCACTGGTGGCACGACTTGATGGCCACGGCCGGGGCTGAGTGCCCTGCCGAGGAGCAGGATTCTGAAGATCCGCTGTACATCCTCTATACCAGTGGAACCACCGGCAAGCCCAAAGGCCTGGTCCACACTACCGGCGGTTATGCCGTGCAGACCTACCTCACCTCGAAATATGTCTTCGACCTCAAAGACGAGGACATCTACTGGTGCACAGCCGATATCGGCTGGGTCACGGGCCACTCCTACGTGGTCTACGGACCGTTGCAGAACGGGGCTACTGTACTCATGTACGAGGGAGCCCCCAACTGGCCTGACTTCTCGCGCTTCTGGAAGATTGTAGACGACCACAAGGTCACCATCTTCTACACCGCGCCCACCGCGATTCGCGCATTCATCAAGTGGGGCGACCAGTACGTGGAAAAGCACGATCTCCGATCGCTTCGACTCCTTGGAACAGTAGGCGAGCCTATCAACCCCGAGGCCTGGATGTGGTATCGCGAGAAGATTGGCCACAATCGCTGCCCCATCGTGGATACATGGTGGCAGACGGAGACCGGCGCCATCATGATCGCTCCCATTCCGGGCGCCGTGCCTACCAAGCCGGGCTCAGCCACGCGGCCGTTCTTCGGCATCCAGCCCGAAGTGGTCACCAGGGAGGGTCACGCGGTGCCTGCCGGCCACGGTGGCCTGCTGGTGGTGCGCAAGCCCTGGCCTTCCATGGCGCGCACCGTCTACGGCGATCCTGAGCGCTACCAGAAGACCTACTTCAGCGACGTGCCCGGCTGCTACTTCACCGGCGACGGCGCCCGTCAGGATGCGGATGGCTACTTCTGGTTGATGGGCCGCGTGGACGACGTGATCAACGTCAGCGGCCATAGGCTGGGGACCATGGAAGTCGAGTCGGCTCTTGTCGCACATCCCAAGGTAGCCGAAGCCGCCGTGGTGGGCCGCCCGGACGAACTCAAAGGCCAGGCGATCTCGGCGTTTGTGTCCCTGGAGAGCGGCAACTATCCCAGCGAGCAGTTGAAAGACGAGCTGCGCAAATGGGTGTCCAAGGAAATTGGTTCGCTGGCCCGTCCGGACGATATCCGCTTCACCGAGGCGCTACCCAAGACGCGTTCAGGCAAGATCATGCGCCGCCTTTTGCGCGAGTTGGCCACCCACGGCGAGATCAAGGGCGACACAACCACCCTCGAAGACTTCACCGTCATTGCCAAGCTCCGCGAGGCAGAGGAAGGCTAAGCGAGCCAGCGGACCAGGTCCCCCACCCTCGCGGCGCCTTGGTTGTTGCGGCTAAGGCGGGTGGCTCCCAAATCCAAGTCCTTCGGGTCCCAATCCAGTTGGCATGCGGGACATCGGGATCCCTCTGCTGCCGGAAGGACAGCGCCAGGCCCTGCGCCTGACTGAAAGCAAGACATTGCAGGGCGGCATTCTGCGGCTGTCGTATTCGGTTGAGCGATAGACGCGAGCCTCGATGAGCTGATTTCAAGCTTGAAAGAGCAAGAGGCATCCGCCAAAGCGGACGCCTCTTTGTGTCAGTAAGCTGATTGTGCCAGCCCCGGACAAGTCTCTGCTAGAACCGGTACACCACGCCGATGGAGGCCCGCGAGTCCCAGGTCTTATGTGGCGAGTTGGCAAGTTGAGGCGAGTTCCCGGTCAGCGAGAACGAGGCCGCGATGTCATCGCCGGAAGCGCGAATCGAAAGGCGCGGGCTCATCCTGTATTCCAACCCTCCACCGATTCCGCCGGCGAAGGATACATTGGGCGTTTGGCTCTCGCCGGCCGTGTGTTCGCCGCCCAGCAGCCCATGAATGAACCCGTCGAACTTCCCATAGATATTGGCGTGGAGCACGGGCCCGAACAGGACGGATTCCACCGATGGGATGGCAGTGCTGCCCGTCACCACGGGGGTCGAGAATGGGTACCGGAAGTAGTCTCCCTCCGCGGTCACGCCGAAGTACCGGCCCCAGTCGCGTGTGATGGAGACGTTCACACCCTGCAATCCGTAGCGCGACTGGTTCACCTGGTTGAGGCTGGTATAGGCGTATCCGCCGTAAACCTCATATTTGTAGGTGTGTTCCCCTTGGTCGGTTGCGCGGGAACCAGAGGCTTTTGAAACCTGGCCGATCGCGGCCAGGGGCAGGAGCGCGGCCGAAATCCCGGCCAGCATCGAAAGCATGAACGTCCTCTTCAACTTGAAACTCTCCTCAACACCGTGCTGTGGCGCGCCTGCCGTTTGCAGAGCTATATTCCTTATGCTCCCGAAGCAGCGCCGTGACTGAAATGCAATACCTTCATAGACTATCCTCTACCCCCCGGTTAGACGAAGTCCTGGCCCCATTCAGGAGTCCCGGCCTCGAACCCTTTCAGCGGGTTTGAACCGGCACCGGCTCAGGCAGGTTGAGGAGTTTGCCCGGGTTGTCTGATACTGTGACGGCAATTCCGCCGGGAAGGTAGCGGGCCATCACCTGCGGCTGCAGCCAGTCCAGGTCCCATCCGTCTTCAATCGCCACCAGTGTGTAGTCGCCGGGCACCACGTCGCGCAGGGAGAAGCTGCCGTCGGAGTCGGACTGGTCGCGCCGAACCAGCCCATCCAGCGCCGCCCTGTCCCTGGGTACCAGCTCCACCATCACGCCGGCCACGCCCTTGCCGCCGCGCCGCGCGAATCCTTCCAGGCGTGTGGCTCCCTGGCTTACATTCACCACCACGGACAGCGGCCGATCCTGAACCGTGATTAAGTTGCCTGCGCGGGTCCGGCTGCCTGTGGTGATGGAGGCAATGGGCACCTGCCTCCCGCTGCTTTCGGCAGAGAGCAGCCACTGGCCCGGCGGTACGGCGGGAAAGCTGAAGGCGCCGCGCATGCAGGCGGATTGAATCGGGTTGGCGCGATGTGAGCCGTCCAGCTCTTCGAGGTTGAGATTGCAATCGTCCGTCAGGGGCGTCCCCGCGGTGCTGCGCAGAGTTCCGCGGACGGTGACGGTAGTTGTGCCCAGCGTGGGGTCCACCTGCTGGCTCGCGTTGGCATCGATCTCCACGATCTTCGGTGGATCGCCCTGCGCCAGCTCGTAGTGTCCCGGAGCCACGCCATCGAACTCTGTGGTCCCGATCTGCATGGAGTCAAGAAACCCTGCGCTCTGCGCCCCAATTACGGTGCCGAAGACGGTTTGCCGCAACTCAGCGCGGGCAATCGATCCATCCTGCTTGCGTGGTGTGTCCACCTGAATGCGCAGGGCCTGTGTGGCGTGCAGAGTCACGTCTGCCTCCACGCGGCTGCCGCCGGCCAAAGCAATGGGGGTCGCCGAGGCTTCTTCGGTCGTTGAGTCGAAGTACGTGACCGGGTAGGCGACATCCAGCGCGGCAGCCGGATCAGCCCCTCCGCCGACATCCCCGGCCGCGTTGCGGCGGTCCCTCCTTGTGTTCCGGTGCAGCGCGTACCAGGGCTCCGCCGCGACGGCCAGCAGATACTCGCCCGCGGCCAGGCTAGCAAATTCGTAAGCGCCCGTGTCATCCGTCACCACGGAATCGAACTGGAAGACTCTTCCCCCCGGCTTGCCGTCATGGGACTTAAGAAAGAGCAACACCTTGGCGTTCTCCACCGGATCGCCGCCGTCAGTGGTGACCAACCCGTGCAGAACAGCGCCTGGCACCAGCCGAAAGGTGAGATTATCGGTCTCCTGGCCCGGTCCCGTGACGATGGCCGAGTTGTACTCCTGGTGCTCGTCGTAGAACGCGGTGCGGTAGCCGCGCTTCGAAGCCGTCAATTGATATTTGGCAGCCGGCAGCCGTTCGAGCGAGAAGTGCCCCTCGCCGTCGGACTCGACCGCCGCAACAGTATGGCTGTCTTCCTCGGAAAGCGCGGCCACGGTGGCGTGCCGCAAGGGCTCGCCAGAGGCTGCGTTCACCACCGTTCCGGCAATGCGGTAGAGATTCGCGGCCGGCGAAGCCGGACGAAACGAGCTCTGCGAAGCTGGCAGCGTCAGCGCAGGCTGGGGGGCGGGGATCAGCAGCAGTGCGAATACAGACAAACAGCGAATGAGGATATGCGGGGCGAAAGTCGGCATCAGTGTTCCGGCGCCTCCAGGGTCACGCTGCTTGTGGTGCCGGCGGTGATCGTCACCTGCTGGCCGGGATTCGGCAGCGCGGCCAATACGGCGGGGTTGCGGTATTCGAGGTGAACCGGAGCGTCGAATGCATAGATGTGGTAACTGCCCGGCGTCAGGCCGTCGAGGGTCAGGGTTGCGCCGGAAGAAGCGTGCATGGTCATGGGCGGAATGTCCTGCAAGGTGTCGAAGTCGGGAACCACGTATACGGTGTAAAAAGGCTCTTCCCCTGGCAGGAAGCTGGCCAGCGTCGCCGGCAGCGCCAGCGCCAGAGTGCCGCAGTCGTCGCGCAGCGAGACCTCCATGGGTGGTGGAGCGGTTGCCAGGCTCAGAACCATGGGTTCTCGTGCCAGGTTGAAGCTGCCGGCACTGAAGGCGCCTGCGCAAAAGCCCTTGCGTGGCAGATACCCGCTGAGCCAGTAAGCGCCGGGCTGCGCAGTGAAGGTAATCGCGTCCGGCTGGATGTCCATGGACCAGATGCCTTCGCCGCTGTTGAGCGGAGTGTCGGCCGGGTCGAAATTGAAGTTGACCGGCTCGGCGCCATTGCCGGCAGCAGCGGCTGGGTTGCCCGTGTTGTGCAGCATGCGTACGTGAATTGTGGCAGCCTGAGGTGGGCCTAGCGGTACGCGCAGGTTCGCGATCGCGTGCCCCGCAACCGTGAATTCGACCGCGCCCACCAGTGCGCCGCCACGGTGTCCGTCCCGTGCAAAGGTAACTGCGGAATCCACCAGGAATGAACGTCCTTGAAAGCCGCGAACCACCAGGACATAGGTCCCATCCGGCAGGTTCGCCTGCAGGCTGTGGGTCACGTCGTCATATTGTGCCGTGTAAGCGAGTGGATGCCCCGAGCCGTCCATCACCACGGCCGTGTAGCCGCCTTGCTGCCCGGCTTTCCCGGCCCCCGCTGCATCTGTTGGCGAAGAGACGTTCGCGGTAACCGGATAAAAAGGCTCAAGGTTCAGCAGGATGTTGGCTTCGGCCTGTGCGCCGGCGGATAGCCGGATGCGGGAAGCGCTGGCAAGGTCGCGGGCGTCGGGGTAAAACACCGTGGGAAAACCATTCCGCGCAACCTTGGCCCCGCTCCCCGCAGCCACCACGCTGACGATTGGCTCGCTTTCCAGCGCGGGTTGCGTATAAACCGCGTAAACGCCGTCGGGAAGGCCGCCGAAGCGATAGGAGCCGTCGCCATTCGTCCGCGTGGACGATTCCATCGCCCAGATGGAGCGCCCGAATCGCACCACCTGCTTCAACAGCAGGACGTTGATGCCGTCCGCGGGATCGCCGGTTGAGAGTTCGATGCGGCCGTGAATCGCGCAATTCGGTTGCAGAGCAAAGGACAGCTCCGGCATCTGCGCCGCCACCAGTATGCTGTGCGCCGGGCCCTCGGCCTGCAGGCTGACTTCCTCCGAGGCGTAGGGGCGGTCGCGGAAGCCTGGCTTGACAACGCGAAAGGTCTGCGGACCGACGGGGACGCCGGGAATCTCGAATCGGCCCTCGCCGTCGGTCAGCGTTCCCGTGTCGGCGTCGCCCTCAATCTGCACCAGTGCACGTGCCAGCGGTTCTCCTGTGGCCGCATTGCGGACGATGCCCGTCACAGGTACGCGTGTGACAACGGGGGGGGGCGCTGAACTGTCTGGCTGCGGGGCCTGGTAGAGGCCGCCAGAAAGCTGGGCGTGCGCCGCGGGCGGGTTCGTGGCGAAAAGCAGCAAAACCGAGAGAAAGCCGGCTGCGGAACAACCCCGCACGGCTCGCCCGGTAAGGACTTCCGGGGAGCTGAATCTTCCTATCGCGCGTTCCTGGATTCTCCGATGGACCACTCACCATTTTGACCGTTCGCAGCCGGGAAGGGAATCAGGCGCGGCAGAAAACTCCCGCTCGCGCAAGTTTGCGCCGTTTTTCCCTGCTAAAACGCTCAACTCCGTTCCAGATACCAGGGGATGTTGATGACGATGATACGGCGGTTTCCGCGCATGAGCAGAATCACCTTCAGCAGGTCGGCGCGTCGGTTGTGCAGCAGGTTTTCCCACCAGTGGCGCACCACCAGCTCCGGAACCAGCACGCAGATCTTGTGAAAACTCGATTCCTTTTCCACCTTCAGAATGTAGTCCGTAACCGGCGCCAAAACGTAGCGATACGGCGACTGCAGTATCTCGAGCTTGGGAACGCATTTGCCCGCAGCGCGCAGTGGAGCAGCCACGTCCCGCTCCCAGTCCTTGCAAATCTGGTCCGGCTCCTCGACGGTCTGCACATGCAGGCAACGGATGTCGTTGGACATGGAGAGAGCGAACGACAGCGCCTTTTCCGTGATGCGGCTCCAGCGGTCGACGGGCAACACCACGATTGGCGATGTGATCTCCGCCGGGGCGATGGGCCGGTCAAGGTCGATCTCGCGGGCCACGCGGTAGTAATGCCGCTTCACGGCACGCATCACCACGATCATCACCACAATCAGCAGCGCCGTTATCCATGCACCATCCATGAACTTGGCCACCAGGACGACCACGGTGGTGATGCCCGTGGCCACTGCGCCCAGCCCATTGACAAACAGGCGCAGCCGCGCCTTGCCCTGGCGCTTCCAGTGCATCACCATGCCTGCCTGCGAGAGGGTGAAAGCCATGAAAGCGCCGATCGCAAACAGTGGGATCAGCCGATCGGTGACGCCGCCGAATATGATCAGCAGCAGGGCGGTGAGCCCCACCAGGATGTAGATGCCCCAGGAATAAAGCAACCGCCGGCCGCGCAGCAGGAATACGTGAGGCAGGTAATTGTCGAGCGCGATGGCGCGCGTAAGGCGCGGAAAATCCGCAAAGGCGGTGTTCGCTGAGAGAGCCAGCACCAGCAGCACCGAGCCGATGGTGATGTAGTAAAACCACCCGTGCCCCATCACCGCCCGCGTCAGCATGGAGAGCACGCTCTCGTAGCCGGACCCTTCGGGGTTGGTGGCGGCAATCCCGTAGGCGCGGCACAGCAGCGCAATGCCGGCCAGCAGCGCGGCCAGAAGCAGGATGATGATCGTCAGCGTGATCTTGGCGTTCTTGCGCGCATCGTCGCGGAAGGCCATCACGCCGTTGCTCACCGCTTCCACGCCCGTCATGGCCGTGCAACCGGAGGAGAAGACCTTGAGAATAAGCCACCAGCTAAAGGCCGCGGTGGCCAGTGGCATGGCCGGCAGCGGCGTCACGGGTTGCGGGTGGCCGCCGGTCCGCAAAACGTGCCACGCGCCCACCGCGATCACGATGAGCAGCGTGCCTGTGAACAGGTAGGTGGGAATCATGAACACCACGCCCGTATCGTGCACGCCGCGCATGTTCACGATGGTGAGAATCAACAGCACCAGCAGACACAGTTGCAGCGTATACGGCTGCAGGCCGGGTGCAGCGGAAATGAGCGCGCCCACTCCGGCCGAGATGCCGACAGCAGCGGTGAGCGTGTAGTCGATCATCAGCGCCGCAGCGGCCAGCAGCCCCGCTCCCTCGCCCAGGTTCTGCGAAGCGACCGTGTAGGAGCCGCCGCCCTGCGGATAGGCATCGATCGTCTGGCGGTAGCTGAAGTAGACGATGAACAGCAGGCCCACGATGGCAGCGCTGACCGGAACGATGTAATGCACGCCCAGCAGTCCCAGCGGAATGAGCAGGGTTAGCGCGGCCTCCGGTCCGTATGCGGCGGAGCTCAAGGCGTCCAGTCCGAAGACGGGGATGCCCGCGACAGGGCCGATATGCTCGGCGCGTTCTTCGCTGGTGGCGAGCGGCCGGCCAAAGAGCAGGTCCTGGATGCGGTTCGTAATTGCCATGTGCGGATTCGTCCAGCGGCCATAGATTGGGGAGGGAAGAGCCGCCGAGGGCATTGTCTCACGGCGCGGTTATGAGGCCATGAATTTGTAGAGTGTCGAGGAGGTCTCCAAGCTCGACTGCGTATAAGCCGCCCACCTGTCCCGTGGGGCATGAAACCTGCGTTGGCCGACGGCACAAGCTAACTCGCTAATTTGCTTGTGCCGCGAAGCGGCGCTAACTCGCCGAATTCAATCTGAAAATCCCCCGCAGCTTCTCCATTTAAGGTTCTTCAAATTCCAACCCAATCGCAATCCCGTCTCTTTTCAAGACACAGTTTCAGGCATGGCTGGGATTTAGCCACTGTGACAATGCGGAGCCGTTCCTAAGACCTCTTCAAAAGATTCCCTTGCGGATTTCCTTGTCTTTTGTATACGCTGTATACGTGAACGCTCGCCCCACCGTCGAAAAAATCGCCGTCGCCGCTCGCCGCCTGCTTGATTGCGAAGGCGCGGATGCGGTCACCATGCGCCGCGTAGCCGATGCCGTAGGCATCACGCCCATGGCCATCTATCGCCACTACCGCGATCGCGAGAGCCTGCTCAACGCGCTGGCTGACGGAGGGTTCGACGAACTTGCCACCCGCCTGGCACGCAGGCGCTTCTCCGGCGGCACCGCGCAGCGGCTCGCCAAGATGGGTGAGATCTACCTCGACCATGCGCTCAAGAATCCGCGGCTCTTCGAACTCATGTTCCTCAGGCCGCGTGAAGGCGCGCGCCGCTATCCGCGCGACTTCAAGGCCGGCCGCTCACCTACCGCGAACTTAATGGTGCAAGCGATCACGGCAGGCATGGAGACTGGATTATTCCGCAAGGATGACCCATGGGAGATCGTCTTCGAGATGGGCGCTCTCTCGCATGGCCTTATCATGCTCTACCTGGGCGGACGCATGAACGTGTCGGCCGCCGGATTTCGCGCCCTCTACCAACGCTCCTTCAGGAGGTATATCCGTGGCATTTGCAATTGATTCCCGCCGCATCGGCGTCGCTGTTCTTGCGGCGGCGTTGACCGCAGTGCTTGTCTGGTTCGGCACCGGTCTCTTCCCCATGTGGCCGCTGCTGTGGCTTGCGCCGCTCCCGGTCTTGTTGTTTGCCGCGCGCAGTTCGTGGTGGGCCACGGCGCTCACAGCAGCCCTTGCGTGGGCCGTGGGAAGCCTCAACATGGAGCACTACTATCGCGCAGCACTCCAGGTGCCGCTTGCGGGGCGCGTGGAAATCATTACTGCTCCAGCGCTCGTGTTCATCTCCGCGGTGCTGCTGTTTCGCGCACTGTTGCGGCGGGGCGCGGCGTGGAGCGCGCTCCTGGCCTTCCCGGCAGTGTGGGTTTCGTTCGAATACATCTTCAATCGCACCTCTCCGCACGGAACGGCGGTGAGCCTCTCCTATTCCCAGCTGAGATTTCTGCCCATCCTGCAATTGGCATCCGTCACCGGGCCCTGGGGAATCAGCTTTCTGCTGCTGGCCTTTTCATCCGCGCTTGCCATCGGCTTTCATCTCCGTGCTGCGGCGCCCAAGCAGGCTGCGCGCATCGCAAGTGCGACGATTGGCGTTCTTGCGTTGGTGCTTGTCTTCGGAGCGGTACGCCTCGCATCGCCTCCACCACCCGGTCAAATGGTAAGGGTGGGCCTTGTCGCCTCCGACTTGCCGCCCTATGCGAGTGTGGCTGCTCCCGGCGCAGATACGGAGCGAATGCTGCGCAACTATGCAGCGCATGCGGAAACGCTTGCCGCTGGCGGCGCGCAGGTAATCGTACTTCCGGAACACCTGGGTGAAGTGATCGAGCCCAACATCGCGAGCACCGATGCAATCCTTCAGGACTTGGCCGATAAGACGAAAGCTACGATTGTCGTGGGCATAAGTCATGTTTCCGCGCAGGAAGCGTACAATCAGGCCCGTGTCTACGCTCCCGGAGCGCAGGTGCTGAGTTACAACAAGCACCACCTGCTCCCACCCTTCGAATCCAGGTTTGAGCCGGGCAGATCCACGCTGATATTGCCGGAGTCAGCAGAGACCTGGGGCGTGGCCATCTGCAAGGATATGGACTTCACGCAACTCTCGCGCCAATATGGCCGGGCCGAAGTCGGCCTCATGCTCGTGCCTGCGTGGGATTTCACGCTTGACCGCGTATCCCATGGCCACATCGCGATCATGCGTGGCGTAGAGAGCGGCTTCAGCATTGCGCGCGCGGCACGAGGCGGCTATCTGACCGTGAGCGACAATCGCGGCCGTATCCTGGCAGAAACGCAAAGCAGCTCCGCGCCCTTCGCCACGCTCATTGCAGATGTGCCCGCAGTCCATGACACCACGCTCTACCTGCTCTTGGGCGATTGGTTTGCCTGGTTCACACTGGCCATTCTCGCATTCACGCTGGTCAGGCTTGCTCTGCTTACTCGTCCAGGAGTTCGCTGATCAGCCGGTCCATTCTTTCTTCCTGCTGCTCGATGGACTCGATCAACTTGAACTGCGTGCGGCAGCGGTCCAGGTTGTGGCCCTCGCGGTGGACCTTGAAGTAGTGGTCGCCGTTGAGATAGTCGGTGAGGAAGCGAATGCCGATGTTGTAGGTGATGAGCTTACCGGAGAAGGGAAGCAGCAACTTTTCGTCGCGCGAGAGTGCGCTGCCTGCGGTGGCCAGGTAACCGCGCAAAAGCGCCTCGAACAAGGGAAACTGCAGGTTGACTTTGCTCAGGTCGCGTTCGTCTTCCAGTGCCGGGCTGGTGGTCGTGCGCACCATGTCGCCGAAGTCGTAAGGGGCCAGGCCGGGCATGACGGTGTCGAGGTCGATGACGCAGATCCCTTCACCCGTCTCGTCGTCGAGCAGGACATTGTTGAACTTGGTGTCGTTGTGCGTGACGCGCTCCGGGAGGCCTGCATCGAGCAGGACGCTGGCAATTGGCTGGTGCGCCAGGGCGAATTCGATCTCTGGCTTGGCCAGAATGGCGCGGCCCGCTGTGTCTGCGGTCAGTGCCTGCTCGAGTGCCGCGAGGCGCTTTGGAGTGTGGTGAAAGTCGGGGATGGTTTCGTGCAGGCGCGGCGCGGGCAGGTCCACGAGCAACTGCTGGAAGCGGCCAAATGCTTTGGCCGCTTGATAGGCCTGCGCGGCCGACTCCACAGCATCGTAGCTGCGGGCCTTTTCAATAAATCGATAGGTGCGCCAGTATCCGCCTTCCGGGTCCTCGTGCCAGGCGCATCCGTCGCGCGCGGGAATAACCGTGAGCACGCGCCGCGCACCATCAGTCTCGCCTGCCAATCTCGCCGCCAGATGCGACGTCACGCGCTGGATGTTTTCCATTAATGCCACCGGGTCGCGGAAGATACCGGTATTGATGCGCTGCAGGATGAAACGCACCGGCACGCCTGTCTGCTGGAAAACCGCACAGTACGTGTCGTTGATGTGCCCGCTGCCGTAGGGAGCGATGGCGGCGAGTTCGCCTTCGATCTGAAATTGACGGGCCGCCGCGGCCGCAATGAGGTGCTCTTTCATAGGCAGGGTCTATCAGGGATCATAAGCGACAGGGGTGAGGCGGTGCCCACGGGCGTCATGCCCGGCTCTCTACAGATTGTCTGCAGGCGCCGCGGGCACGGTGAAGTGGAAGCGGCTGCCTTTCCCCGGCGTGCTCTCGGCCCAGATGTGGCCGCCGTGCTGCTCCACGATGCTGCGGCAGAGCGCCAGGCCCAGACCCGTACCGCCCAGCGCGCGCGAGTCGGAAGCATCGCCCTGCTGGAAACGGTCGAAGATGTGGTCCAGCTTTTCCGCGGAAATTCCTCGGCCCTCATCCTCGACGGTAAAACATATCTCTTCAGATCCGTTGTCGGGGTTGAGCCTCGGCTGCGCGGACAGCCGGATCGTGGTCTCCTGCGGAGAGAATTTGATGGCGTTTTCAACCAGCTCGTTCAGCACCTGCAGGATGCGCTCCTCGTCGGCAAGAATCTGCGCCGGTTGGGCTTCAACGCGGACGGAGATGCGCAACTGGCTGGCCGCCGGGTAGGCTACGTCGGCAGCACGGCGCAGCAGGTCAAGGACCTCAACCCGCTGGCGATCGAGCGGCAGTCTTCCGTGTTCCACCTTCTCAAAATCGAGAATGTCGTTTACCAGTCGAATGAGCCGGTCGCAGTTGCTCATGGCCAGGTCCAGCATCTGGCGCTGCTTTTCCGGCCTCTTGTCCAGCGTGCCTGAGGAGATTAGCCCCAGGGACGCGCGCAGCGTTGTGAGCGGTGTGCGCAGTTCGTGGCTCACTGTCGAGATGAACTCGTCTTTCATGCGTTCCAGCCGCCGGCGCTCGGAAACGTTCTGGAAAGCAACCACCATGCCGGAGATGCGTCCGTCTTCCAGCAGCGGGTTGGCGCTGTATTCCACCGGAAACGCCGAGCCGTCGCGGCGCCAGAAGACCTCATCGCGCATGCGGATCGACTCGCAGCGCCGCAGCGCCTGCAGAATCGGGTCGGTGGACTTGGAGTAAGGCGTGCCGTCGGCGTGACTGTGGTGAATTACTTCGTGCAGATCGCGCCCGGTCAACTGGTCGGGGGCGTATCCCAGGGCTTGCGCACCGGCCTGGTTGATGAACGTGAGGCGGCCTTCGAGGTCGATGCCGTAGATGCCTTCTCCCACCGACTCGAGGATGAGTTCGCGCTGCCGCGTGGCCACGTGCAATGCCTGTTCGGCCTCGTGCAGCTCGGTCACGTCGGTGCCGTGGATCAGGATGAATGGCCGTTCCCCGGGCAGCGCCATGCGCCGGCTGCGGCAGGCAATACGGCGATAAACACCATCGCTGCGCCGCAGCGGCAGTGCCCCCTGCCACTCTTCCAGCGTTTCCAGCGTGCGCATGCAATCCTGGAACGCGGCCAGGCCTGCGCCGTCCAGAAGCTCTGCAACAAAGCGGCCCGTCAGGGCTTCTGCGCGGTAGCCCAGCGTCTCCGCGGTGAAGGAGTTGAGAGAGGTGAGCCGCCCCTCAAGGGAACAGGTGAAGACGAAGCCCAGCGAGTTTTCCACCACCTCGCGATAGCGCGCCTCGCTGGAGTGGAGCGCCATTTCTATCTCGCGCTGGTTGGTCACGTCCTGCCCGCTGACAATCAGGTACTGAATCTCGAAGTTCGGTCCCTGCAGCGGGCGCAGGGTCCAGCTCACGCGCCGGCTTTGACCGCCCACGACGCGCCAGGCGGTTTCGTGCGGACCGGAAACCTGTCCGGTGGCGGCGTCACGAAGTTTCGTGGCGGCCCAGGCCCGGTCTTCCGGTTCCAGAACCTCGTCCACAAAGGGCCGGCCCACGGCGTCTGCAAGACTCAATCCGGTCAGTTGCGCGCACGAGTGATTCAGCCGCACCGTGCGCCCGGCGGTATCGAGAACGGCAACCAATGCAGGAATCGAGTCCAGCGTGGCGGCCACAAAGCAGCGCTCCATGGCCAGTGCGCGTTCCGTGCGCTGGCGGGCGCGTTGCGCCTGCTCCTGGCCGCGGATGCGCGCATAGAGCTCCAGACGCGTGACTACCTGGTGCGCCAGCACTTCGAGAAGTGTGATGTGCTCCTCGCTGAACCGGCCCGGCTCGCGTGCCAGCACCGCCAGCGTCCCGATCAACTGCTGTGCCCCTGAAATCAGCGGAACTCCAGCGTAGGAGCGGCAAGCTTTGGCCCCCATCAAGGGAACGCCGCTGGGAGGGAAACGCGCATCCTGCGCGGCATCGCGAATCAGCAGAGGCTGACCCTTGTCCAGAAGCCATTGGCAGGCGGTAGAGGAGCGAGGCTGCTCCAGGGCGTGAAATCCAAACCGCGATTTGAACCAAAGGCGGTTGAAGTCCATCCAGCCGATGTAGGCGTAGTCGGCGTTGCTCAGAATGGCAGATAGCTCGGTCAGCTCGTCCAGAGCCGGGTCAGGGTTACGGTCGAAGATTTCAAACTCTTGCCGCAAGGCGACTCCCAGGTGATCCACGAGGTGTTTACCCTGCTCTGCGCCCATAAGATACACGTTCACCCACCGCAAGTATCAGCCTTTTAGCTGAGATTGACTCTGCCACAAAGATGGGAGATTTGCCCCGGCCAGATTACGACCTAAGTAATTGGATCATAGGGACTAACGCCCATAAGATGGTTACGTGAGTGCTTCTCCGCGGCCCTCAAATATGTTACCTGTGGATGGTGCCGGAAGCTCCTTACAAGAGACGAACTCTGTGGAAAAATGGCCCCTCCAGGATCTGCCCCTTTCTCAGTCGCCTCCCGAAACCTTGCAACAGTCTCCAGCCGCGGCCGGCTCGTTGCTTCCTGCGTCCAGCACTACTTTCCAGTTTCCGTCCGGCTCCCTTCGCCAGATGGTCATGTAGCGGCCGCTGGTGATCACCGGATTGCCGTTTGCGTCCTTGCTTCGCCCTTCATAGTGGCCCCAGGTGTAACCCATATCGCCGGAGGGGCCCATGGCTGCATCGGTGGGGGTCCAGGTGAGCTGGTAGTCTTTGGCGGACCAGTTGGCAGACTTCGTAATGGCTACCTTGCCCACCAGCGGAGCCTGTCCATTGTTCAGAGCCACCCCGTCCTCGGCAAACCAGTCGGCAAAGGCCGCTCCACCCCGCTCCAGCACGTCCTTGGCAAAGCGGGCCTCCAGGTCGAAAAGCACCATCTTGCCCGGTTTCACGGTGGTATCGGAAAGCGGGTTGGGGACAGCTGAGGCCTGGCTGCCCGGTTCCGGAAGCTGGGCGTGGGCGGGTGGCGGAGCCGCCATGCCCATGGCCAACAAGCCCGTCAAAATTGCCTGCAAACTCCTGCCCACGATATCCCTCCTGCTGTTGCACTCCACACCGCAATCCTACAACCCGGCCATGGAGGCTTGTGCAGACGAGAAGATGGGAGTTTCTTTTGGCACCTCGGTCCGCTGCAATGCGTCAAATCTTCCAAGGAGAACGGGAACCAGGGGTTGGTATACTTGAAAGAATTGGTTTCATTTCGCTTAGCGCCAGACGTGTCGCCTGACGCGTGCGCATGCACTTCGGACCGGACCTGGCTTTACCGTGCTGCATAAAGAGGCCGTTCGAGCCTCATCGCCCTGCTTTAACCGGGGGCTTTTTTATTGGGGGGCCCGGCCCGCGTCGGGGGAAGGAAGAACATGGGAGCACTGCTGGAGACCATCCATTCGCCGGCTGACCTGAAACGGCTGAACTTCACGCAGATGGCTGACCTGGCAGAGGAGATCCGCACATTTCTCATCCAGACGCTGTCCAAGACCGGCGGCCATCTGGGCCCCAACCTGGGCGTGGTGGAACTGACGTTGGCGCTGCACACGGTTTTCAATACTCCCGAGGACAAGCTGCTCTTCGACGTGAGCCATCAGGCTTACATCCATAAGATCCTGACCGGTCGGCTCGACCGCTTCTCCACCATTCGCCAGCCGGGCGGGCTCAACGGCTTCATGCTGCGCACCGAAAGCGAGCACGATTGTTTTGGCGCGGGCCACGCGGGCACCGCGCTCTCCGCGGCCCTGGGCATGGCCGTCGCCCGCGACATGGCCGGCGGCACCGAGCATGTGATTGCCGTGGCCGGCGACGCCGCCTTCACCAATGGAATCTCGTTTGAAGCGCTCAATAACATCGCCGAGCAGACCAAGCGCATGATCATCGTGCTCAACGACAACGAGTGGTCCATCGACCGCAACGTCGGCGCCATCGCACGCTACTTCCACAAGATCGTCACCAACGAGCACTACCAGCATTTGCACGACTCGGCCAGGCGCATTGTGGGGAAGATCGGCGGCAAGACGGCCCTAACCCTGGCTCGCCGCGCCGAAGAAGCAGCCAAGAGCATGCTGTGGCCGTCCATTCTGTTCGAGGAGTTCGGCCTCGAGTACTTCGGGCCCATCGATGGCCACAATCTGCCGCTTCTCGTGGAGACGTTCAAGTTTCTCAAGTCTGCCGACCACCCCGTCCTCCTGCACGTGCTTACGCAGAAGGGCCGCGGCTATCAACCCGCGCTCGATGGGCAGAAGAAGTTCCATGGACTCGGTCCTTACGATCCCGAGACTGGCACCACCAAGGCTGGGCAGCAGACCTACTCTGAGGTATTCGCCAACACACTGGTCGATCTGGCCAACCGCAACGATCGCATTGTGGCCATCACCGCGGCCATGCCCAACGGCACGGGGCTCGATCTTTTCCGCCCCCATCATCCCAGGCGCTATTTCGATGTGGGCATCGCCGAGGAGCACGCGGTGGTGTTTGCCGCTGGCATGGCCACGCGCGGCTACCGCCCGGTCTGCGCCATCTACTCCACTTTTCTGCAGCGGGCCTTCGATCCCGTTGTGCACGACGTCTGTCTGCAGAAGCTTCCCGTGGTCTTCTGCATGGACCGCGCCGGCCTCTCCGGCGACGACGGTCCCACCCACCATGGGCTCTTCGACATCAGTTATCTGCGCGGCATTCCGGAGATTGTGCTAATGGCTCCGAAAGATGAAGACGAACTGGCCGACATGATGAACACCGCCGTCCAGCTTCCCGGCCCCAGCGCCATCCGCTATCCGCGCGGAGCCGTGGCCGGTGTCGAGCGCAAACCCGAGCCGGAGGTGCTGGCCGTTGGCAAGGCCGAGGTGCTCGAGGACGGCTCCGATGTGGCCATCCTCGGTCTGGGTCCCATGATTGCGCTGGCCCGGGAACTGGGCAGCCGGCTAAAGCGCGACGGCTACTCCGCCGCTGTCATCAACCCGCGCTTCGTCAAGCCGCTGGACCGCACTCTGCTGGAGCAGTATTCCCGACGCGTGGCCGCCTTTGTCACATTTGAGGATCACGTGAAGATGGGCGGCTTTGGCTCTGCGGTCGTCGAGGCTCTGGAAGAAATGGGAAGCAGGGTTCCGGTGGTACGCATCGGCTGGCCCGATCAGTTCATCGAGCACGGCAAGGTTGACGACCTGCGCGTCAAGTACGGCTTGACCGCGGAAGCTGCGCTGGCGCAGGTGCTTCCATTGCTCGCGCATCGGCGCCGTGCCACACTTGTGGCTAGTTAGCGCCTTTTCGAGCAGCCTTTCAAAGACACCGAGACCCCTTGCTGGCTGGCCGCATTACAGGATGCTCCCCAGACCGCTGTGCGACAATCCTCACTAGACCAGTTCATCTATGCGAATTGTTCGGGACCTTGCGTTGGGTTTGTGGGGAGCGGCTCTGGCCGGTGCGTTAGCCTGGCCACAGCCCCAAACCCCCACCATTTCCAAAGCTCCCCCGCCGGCTCCTGCACCGCTTGTTCTCGTTGGCGGCACGGTTGTGGATGTGACCGAGTGGGGCCACTCGGCAAAAGATCTTGATGACTCTGTCGTGATTGTGCGCGACGGGCGCATCAGCGATGTGGGTTCGCGGTTCGCAATCACAATTCCCAAAGGCGCGCGCGTGATCGACTGCACCGGCAAGTTCATCCTCCCCGGCCTCGTGGACGGCTTCGCTGGAATGAACTCGCAGGGGCAGGCCAGCGCCGATCTTCACATGGGCGTCACCACCGTGGTGGCCGTCAATGACTTTCGCCACGGGATGGTCGATCCAGCCGCAAATCCCAGTCCGCACCTTTACCTGCTGGATTCGATAGGCACCACCGATAACTGGAGTTTTCTGGCCCATCGTCCGGAGTGGGCCGCCAAGTTGAAAGAGGGGTTGCATCCCGCGGAGCTTAGCCCGGAAGACACGGCGCGCCAACTCGCCGACACAGCGAAATTGGGTACGCGTGTCCTGCTGCTGGGCCACGACCTAACAGCGGCCAACACGCAGTGGATCATCGCCCACGCGCACCAGATTGGCCTGGTGACCTATGGAGAATTTGTTTCCACTCCATACGAAGTCGGCATTGAGGCCGGCGTGGATGTCCTGCTGCACATGGGGCGCTATGAACTGGGCGTGATCCCCGATGAATTGCAGCGGCCACTGGTGGAGGATCCCTTTGGATCGGGCGCCACCACGGCATATGACTACGCGGAGCGCCTGCCGCCCACCGACCCGCATCTGCTCGCCTACGCGAAGTTCATCGCCTCGCAGCATGCCGTTCTGATGCCAACTTTCAGCACCTACTTCCTTCGACTCCCGGGGCACAGAAACCTCTGGAAAGAGCCGGCCGCCGCGCTGCTTGATCCCACTCACATGTTTGACCCTCCTGACCGCGCAACGGGCGAGTTGGGCTATCCGCTAGCCCCCTGGACCCGCCATTTGCCCGCCGTCGGCCAGCGTTACATGGAAGAAGGTCAGCGCAAGAAGGCCGATCAGTCTGCCCTGCGGCTGTGGCGCACCAATCAGACCATCTTCTCCGCCTTTCCGCACTACCTCGCCGCCTCGGGCGCGCCCGTGCTGGGCGCCATGCCTGGTATCTCCATGCACACAGAGTTGGAGATGCTGGTGCGTCTCGGACTCTCTCCACGCGAAGCTCTGGCCGCCGCCACCAACAACTATGCGCTGCAATTTGGATGGAATGAACTGGGCCTGATCGCTCCCGGCCGCCGCGCAGATATCCTCGTGGTCGATGGCGATCCCACCAAGAGCATCTGGAACGTGCGCAACATCTCCGGCCTCATTGTAGACGGAAATGTGGTCGACCGCGACGCACTCCTGAATGGGAAGAAGTAGCGCCGGAGCCTCCACAGCCTGCGGCAAACCGCTTCGGCAGCGTCCAGGCTTCTGCTCTGAACAGTCCATCCGCTTGTCGACCCACTGTCCACGCCAACTTGCTAACTCGCCAATGTCCGCGAAGCGGACGCCAACTCGCAGCTTTCACCCCCGGCATCCTCGCATCCGGTCATCTGCTGCCGCCTTGTCAGCGTCCGTAAAAAGGGCCTGCGCAATCCGCTCCACCGAGCGTGCCATTGGGAGAACCGGCCAATATCGATTAACGTATCGATAGGAGCCCGCCTGCATTGGGGCGCCTCATGGCAGAGGAAACTATCGAATCCCCACTTAAGAGCATCATCCGAAGGCCCCACCATAACCGGTGGCTGATGCTCATTGCAGCCTTCAAGCTAGCCCAGGCGCTGCTGTTCATCGCCGCAGGCATAAGTGTGCTGCGCCTCATGCATCACGATCTGCCGGATTTGGTGCTGCAGTGGGCCCGCCACATGCACTTCAGCCCCGAGTCGCACTTTGTGGACTTCATCCTCGATAGAGTCTCTATTGTGGATGA
>CAYUJM010000052.1:0-25204 GCA_964445025.1 uncultured Occallatibacter sp.
AGGAACTGCGCAAACAGACACCGCCGGAGCTGCAGTACATGATTACCGATATGTTTGAGACCATCACGCTCTACGACAACAAGGCAGTCTCCGCCAAGGTGCAGCCCACCACGGACCACAAATACAAAGTCACACTGGTTGTGGACGCGCGCAAAATGCGTGCCAACGGAGAAGGCGCGGAGACGGAGATTCCCATCCACGATCTGATAGAGGTGGGCGTCTTCAAAGGCAAGAAAGACAGCGAGGAGCCACTCCATACGGAGAAGGTGTGGATCACGCAACCGCGAACCAAGCTGGAGTTCATCGTCAACGAGCCGCCCACGCGCGCAGCCATTGACCCTTACAGCAAACTTGTCGACCGCAATCCGGAAGATAACTGGGCAGATGTTGAGTAGACGCTCCAAGCGTCATGGTTGAGCAAAATACGCGGTTCTTGTGCGGACGCTCAGCCCCGGCTTGTTCACCTTCACTTCAAGCGGCCTGTATTCGCCTGCCGTAGCGGCGGCAGGAGAATCGAACGAAAGCTCGTAGTACGCATCGGCATCGGCGATGCAAGCGGCGACAGCACCGGCAATATCCTTGCTGTCTTCCAGGACCCGGCCGCCCGTTTGCGTGGCAAGAACCGGTAATGACAGGTGGCCGGCATCCGCCTCGCCGCCTGTTGGCGCGCGGCTGAGAAACAGGGGGTAGTCCTCTCTGCGCATCCCCGCGGCTCGCACCATATCGGGCGAGGCCACTGCGTCCAACGTCATGTGAGCCTCCCGCAACGAGGTCGACATATCCGCAAGATAGTCGAAAAAACTCCGTCGCATTGCAGGGGTGTTGGGGCGAAACGCAGGACCGGTGAGCAATGACCAGCCGGGGCCTATCCACACAAGGATCGTTCTCCCCGGAACACCCGCCTCGCTCTTTGCCAGCTTGTTGAGCGCGGAGATGGAAAGCTGAAACCTCCGGTTCTCGCAATTCCCTATTCTGTTCAGCAGATTCTCCGTTCGAATAGAATCCGTGCCTTCGGGTGTCACAGAAGATGCCTGTCCCCCCAGCGCCTGCTGACTCGCGGCGTTCGCCTCCTCCACGCAGCTCAGCGTGCGAACGTCCTTTGTCACTCGCCTCAGCTCACCGATCACAGCACTGCCATCCCGGGAGAACGTGCCAATTTCCGCACCGGCGGCTGAAAGGAGAGCAATCGCGGTGGGATACGCAACCCTCCCCTGGCTTTGCTCGAGAAGTTTCTCCAGTTCCTTGTGCTCATGAGCGATGCTCGCGGAGGGGTTGTTGATCGTGTCCACCATGAGCACCACGCGGATGGGCGCATCTGGCTCGCTGCCATTGGCGGATCGAAATGAAGTGATCTTCTGCGCCTGCCCATCGTCGAACAGAGTGAAGTCCTCCTGCCCCAGGCCCCCTACGGACTTGCCGGATGCATCGGTTACCTGCACACTCAGGAGGATGCGGTGCCGTGCCTGGTAAGCGCGTTCCCGCTCTTCAGGAGAGCGGAGAATGAGCGGGTGGGACGGAGCAGGCGTTGCGGATTGTCCTGAGGGCGCCGGGGTCGGAGGAGCCTGCTGAGCCGCCAGGCTCAGCGCGGAACAGCATGCGAGCGCGCCCAACCACCTCAACAGTGCCATTCCGCTCCACCCTTCTTCAATACATGGCCCGCACGGCAGTTGCCCATTGCCAGCCTTCAATGGCTGGAAGGGCAAATGCCTGTTGTCAGCTCTCCTTCATCAGCGCCGCCATCAGGACATCCCTGCGATCGTTGGCGATGGCATCGGCGTGGTCCAGCACTCGCCTCCACACAAACACCGCACCAACCGCCAGTACCAGAAAGATGGGCGCAGCCAACCACATCCGGTCTAGGAACCAGGCCAGCGCAAAGACAACCGCGCCGACCGCCAGAAAGCCCAACTGCACCAGCAGGCTGAGAAGTGCGTTGGCCTGGGAACCGCGCTGCCTGGAAATGCGTCCCGGATTCACTCGGTAAGGCATCTTGAGCGAAAAAATGTTGCCCGCGGCCAGATTGCAGGGCAGGGAGAACAACAGCCACGCTCCCGTGGCTGCCGCTACCGCGCCGTCAGGAGTCCCCAGCCGTAGGGTGGTCAGCAAAGCCGCAATAACAATCGCGACTCCGAAGAGCATGGAGTGCAGCAGATTCTTGGCCAGCATCACCGTCCGGATGGGTGTGGGTGAGAGAAAATATAGCTGGATTCCCGCTCCCTCCGTGCCCAGGCTGTTGTAGAAAACCTGCGTGAATCCCAGCTGTGCGTACACCATGCAAATGGGCAGCGCGAGCGGAAATGCCGATCCCTGCGTTCCTCCGTTCTTGACGAAAACCGTTGAAAAAACGATGACCAGCAGCAACGGCGCTCCAATTGCGTAGAGCAGCGGCAAGGTTCGGAGCAGGGCCCGCACATCCTTCTCCATCACTGCGGCGATAGGCCCGGAAGCGCCGGGCATCTGCGCACCGGCATGGTCTTGACTGACCGCGATTGCGGCTGCTTTGCCGCGGCCCGATCCTGTTTTGGCCCGTTTCGGGGCAACGCCAAGGTTCTCGCCGCGATACTCGGCCTTGAGCCGCAGCCCCAGCGTGCCGCCGACCAGCAGAGCATAGAGCCCCAGCACGCCCAGCGAAGCGAACCCCTGCACGGGTTGCTGTTCCACTGCCTGCCGCATGGCCAGCGCCGCCAGGCCTGGTGGAAGCCATTCCTGTGCCGCGTCCGCTCTCTTCAGCCAAGGGGTGTAGCGCGCTTTGGCCGCACGGAACCGTTCAGCCTGGTCCATGCGGCCACCATGTCCGGCATGCCTCTTCTGGTAGAGCGCGGGATTCAAGAGCTGCGCACTGAGCACCGCAACCATGAAAACGGCGCCTAGAATCTCGCGAGTCTTGCGCTGCCGCAGCCAGCGTTCGATCCAGGCAAAGATGGTCCGCACCAGCAGCACATTGAAAGCCGCAAATACCACGAGCGCCAGCGCGGTCCACGGCAGAAGCGCCGACCGCGCCACGGCGACCCCAATCAAGACGCCCAGGCAGCAAACCCCGCCCAGAATGGTGGAAATATCCAGCAGGCCGAAGACCAGGTAGAGCAGATAATACGAGCCGAAGCGCACCGGAAAGCGCAGCAGAATTCCCAGGTCGAACTGCTCCTGGTAAGAAGCCAGCATCACCGGAATCATCTGCCACAGGAAGCAAAGCACCCAAAACAGAATGGGCAGAAAGCGCCACTCGCCGCTGGAGACGAGGGCATAGGCGGCCACGCCCGCGCCAGTGCCGAGCCCCAGGCCCAGGAATGCATAGATCATCCAGGCAACGCCGGTTGCGCCCAGATCGAGGATGCCTCGAATGGAGCGTAAACCGCTCCGGAACATCTCCCAGCGCAGCCTGAGCATAGCCGCATATTGCGCGCGCGCCAACGGGCCCAGCACACCGCCCGAGTGGCTCGGCGCGAACTCACCTGTGCCCGCCGCGCCTAGGTCAGCCATGTCAACTCCTGGGCCTGCTCCTGCTGGCCGCCGGCTCCAACAATGGACAGGAAAATCTCCTCCAGCGTCAGCCGCTGCTCGCCTTCAGCACCCGGGAGGGTGGAAGCAACTCCTGACCGGAGTTCCTCAATCGACCCATTGGCCACCAGCCGTCCCTTGCTGATAATCGCCACATGACTGCACAGCCGTTCCACAATCTCCAGCACGTGCGTTGTCAGGAAGATGGTTGCGCCGCGGTTGATCATTCCCATGAGCATGCTCTTCAACATCCCCGCCGCTATTGCGTCCACGCCCTCGAAGGGCTCATCCAGAAACAGCACCTTGGGCCCGTGAATCACTGCCGCGGCCAGGGCGAGCTTTTTCTGCATTCCATGAGAGAAGTCAGTGATCAGTTTCTTGTTCTCGTCGGCCAGTTGCATGAACTCCAGAAGCTCCTGCGTCCTCCGGTTCGTCGTCTCACGGTCCAGCCCATACATGCGGCCCACAAAGTGCAGATACTCGGTCGCGGTGAGGCGGCCAAGCAGCGCCATGCCCTCCGGCACTACGCCGATCTGGCGCTTCAGATCGAGTGCCGCGGCCCCGAACGGCTGGCCGAGAATTTCGACCTTCCCTGCCGTCGGCTCCAGAAGGCCGGTCAGCATTTTGATGGTGGTGGATTTGCCGGCTCCATTCGGCCCCAGAAAGCCGAAGAACTGTCCTGGAGCCACGCTGAAGGTCACATCATCGACTGCCGTGAGCGCACCAAAGCGCCGCGTCAGGCTGTGGGTTTGAATCGCCGCGGTTTCCATGTGCGGCAAGGATAACAAGATTCGGTTGCGGAACAAAGGGCAGGGGTCAACGGCTCGACGCTCCGGGTGCGTTCAGATGCTCCTCCACATCGCGTACCATCGTGTCTTCAGGGAACACGACGCGATACTGCTCGACCAGTTTGCGCGCCTTTTCCACTTGCCCGTCCATCGCCAGTTGTTGGGCCAGGCGGGCCGTCAGTTGGCCGGAGTAGGGATATGCATCCAGCCCTTTCTGCAGCACGCCTTCAGCTTCCTGACCACGCCCCAGGTTTTCCAGCGCCGTGGCCAGGTTCAAAAACGTAATCGGATCCTCCGATCCGTTCCGGATGGCAAGCGCAAAATCCCTGGCTGCCGTCGCGTTGTCTCTGGTCTGCGCCAGGGCCACCGCACCCAGCGAGACCAGCACCGTGGGCTCGTTGGGCTCGGTGCTGCGGAGCTGATTCAGTTTTTTCACCCAGTAGGGCCAAAGGCTCGGATCCCTGCGCGCGGCCGTGAAATAGGCCTCCAATTGCGCCAGGTCGGGCATCTCCGCATCCGGTTCACCTTCCGGCCGGTTCATCCACAGCAGGCCTGGCAGGTCAGGCTTGGGCTGCTCAAATGCAACCTCGGGCAGCGGCTGGCCGGGATAGCGCACAATGCGATGCTTGGTGTCATTGGAGTGCGCAATGCCCGCCACCGGCCGTCTCTCCATGTGGCATTCCACGCAGTAGTCGGCAACTGCAGCGCGCTTGGGGTCTTCCGGCTTCAGCGTGCAACTCTTCACTTCGTGGCAAGTCAGACATGCCGCGCGATAGGCCGCCTTTTCCTCTCCCGGCGCGGGAGCGTGGTGGACCGAGTGGCAGGTCGAGCAGGTGAGTTGCCCGTGGGTCGCCTGGTAGCACTTGCTCAGCTCCAGCGTCGAATTCTTCCACCAGAGAGGTTGCTCCAGGCTGCCGCGAACCGGCGGCGCGGTCTCCAGCCGGTTGGCCTCTTCACGCTGCTCCGGCCTGATGGGCCGCTTCACAATTGCAATCGTGTCGGCCAATGGCGTGCCGGGCCGGTAGTCCATCACCGACTTACCGGGAAAGATCACTTGCGCATCTCCCGCCTGATGGCACTCCTGGCATAGGTCGTCCCGGAGACGCGGGGTGAGTTTGGCGGGATTCACGATCGAGGTATCGATCTGGCCTTCAGCGAGCACTTGCCTCGGATTCGCGCGCATCTCCTTCACGTGCAGGGCACCCGGTCCGTGGCAGCTCTCGCAGCTCACGCCCAATTCGCCGAAGCGGAAGGACGGGTCTTTGAACTTGCCGTCGAGCATGCCTTCCCGCGTGCCAACGGGATCGGGCTGACCGTTGTGGCACAAAAGACAGCCGGTAGTCATGACGCGCGTAAATCCGACGTCGTCTTTGGCGTAGCCGGGCGACAGTTCCCAGGTCTTCGAATGCACGTAGTAGCTGAGCGGCGCCTGGAATATCCACGCGCCAACCTGGAACAGATAAGAGTAGCCAACGCTCTCACCGCCCGTCACGTAGTCGATCTTGTGAGCGACGTCGTAGGTTTTGCGTCCATTCTTGTCCAGCTCATAGGCGCTCTGGTAGAGGTCGCCATCTTTCTGGTAGACGGTGTAGTAGCGGTTGTTCGCGGCATTGAAAACCGTCACCGGCTTCGGCACCCGGGCCAGGTCGCTGGGGATATTGGCCAGCGTCATCGATTGCCCATGCGGGGTGGGCTGGTAGTCTCGATAAATCTCCGCGTGGCAGCCCGCCTCTCCACAGGTCTTTGATCCTACGTAGGCCACCGAAGGGTCGGTGTTGCGGAAGGTGGAGCTCTTGGTACCCATCTTCTCGCCTTGCGCGCGCAAGACGCCCGGTGCAAGCAGCACCGCAGGCAGCGCCAGGCACAGAGAAAAGAGAAGAGCCGGAAAAACTGCGTGGAAACGATGGGAACGCGGCATAAGAAGTTCAACCTGAATTCAGACCAGGCGCGCGCTCTTTTCTAGTGTGGTGCGCGTCCCGCTTCGTAACTAGCGGCCCCAGTGTAGAGCGCGCTACTATCTCTAGGCAAGGAGCCAGCCGAATGTACGAGAAGCTCGAAGGCAGAGTGAAGTGGGAAAAGACGGACCGCGGGATGCGCATCGCAATTCCGGTCCGGCGCGGCCCGTTTGAGGCCATCTACGGGCCGCTGGTCGTGATCTGGTTGATCGTAGCCACCATCCGGTATTGGAAACTGCTGGCAGGTCCTCACCCAGAAGATATCAATTTCACTTTGCAGATGGTCGCAATTGGGATTTACGTGACGGGATTCGCCTACTTCCTTGGCTGGCTGGCATGGACGATTACCGGCGAGACTCTGATTACCATGAACCCTCCTGAAGTCAAAATCCAGACCCGCATCTTCGGCATCGAGCTGAACTCGCGCACCTTTCAGACAAATCAAATCAATCGCATGAGATTTGTTCCGCCCTCCCGACTGATAACGCAACGTTCCATCATCAACCCAAACTCCAGCACCATCCGCTTTGAGGCAAACAAAAAGTCAGAGAGCTTTGCCAAAGGAGTTTCCGAGGACGAAGCGCGGGCGGTCATCGACAGGATGCTGCAGATCTACGAATTTCCGCGCAGTTGGTTCTAACTGATACCTGGCCCCCAAAGCTGCGAACTCCAGTCCCCTGGGACTGCACAACCACGGTCTATGTTTTCGCAGTTTTTTCCGGCTTCCCCAGCGGATCGTTATCCCGGTCCGTCACATCGGCAATGGCGGCGAGTTTTGCGGAAAGTTCCGGAGCCCAGCTTGTCTCCGGGGCACGCCAGCCCCAGTTGCCAGCACCCACGGCGGGCGTGTTCATCCGAGCCTCCGAACCCAGTTCCAGCAAATCCTGCGCGGGAACGATGGCCAGTTCGGCGACGCTAGTCTCCGTCACCCGGATCAGGGGCCAGACCGGACGCCCTCCAACCGGTCCGACGAAAGCCTCGACCGCGGCGCGCGTTGTCGCATTTGCCGTCGACCACCAGCCCTGCGTGGTGTCATTGTCGTGCGTGCCGGTGTAGGCCACGGTCTCAGGCGTGAACTGGTGCGGCAGGTGGCCGTGCGCCTCCCAGCCGTCGAAGCCAAACTGCAGCACCTTCATCCCCGGCATTCCCAACTCCATGCGCAGTGCGTCCACTTCCGGAGTGATGACCCCCAGGTCCTCGGCAATCAGCGGCAGCGGCCCCAGCGCTGCCTCCAACGCGCGGAACAGCTCCAGCCCCGGCGCCTTCACCCACTTGCCGTTGATCGCCGTTTCTTCCTCAGCCGGAATGGCCCAGAAGGCCTCGAAGCCGCGGAAGTGATCGAGGCGCACGAGGTCATAGAGCGCGCAAGCGCGGCGGATGCGCTCGATCCACCAGTCAAAGCCGCGCTCCGCGAGCACATCCCATCGGTAGAGCGGATTGCCCCAGCGCTGCCCGGTGGGAGAAAAATAGTCCGGCGGAACACCAGCGATTCGGATTGGCTTCAGCTCGTCATCCAGCTCGAACAGCTCCGAGTGCACCCACACATCCGACGAATCCATGTTCACGAAGATCGCCACATCGCCCAGAATCCTGATCGCATGCTTCGCAGCCGCCTTGCGCAGTGCATTCCATTGCTTCGAAAAGGCAAACTGCAGCACCTGCTCAGCGGCGAGAGCGCGCCCGTACTTCTGCGCGATCTGCGCCATTGCAGCGGGCTGGCGCTTGCGCACCGGTTCCGGCCAGGCTGTCCACGCGCCGGTGTTGTATTCTCTGCGCAGCACAGCGTAGAAGGCGTAATCGACCAGCCAGCCCTCTTCCGCGCTGCAGAACTCTTCAAACTCTGTCCATTGCCCGGCCATTTTCGGGTCATGCGCCGCGCGGTCCAGGAAGTTCCCCGCCGCCTCGTAGAGCAGCGGGAGTTTCCGCGTCTCCACCTGCTCAAAGGCCACGTTGCCGCCTCGGCCGGCCAACCCGCCGATCCGCCCACCTTCGACCCAGCCCCAGTCGCACAGAAGCTCCAGGCTGATGAGGTAGGGATTGCCCGCAAAGGCCGAAGAGCCCGCGTAAGGCGAGTTGCCGTAGCCGGTGGGGCATAGCGGCAGCACCTGCCATATGTGCTGCTTGGCCGCCGCAAGAAAAGCCAAAAACTCATGGGCCGCGGGACCCAGGTCGCCGATGCCTCCATAGGAAGGCAGCGAGCTCACATGCAGAAGAACGCCGGACGAGCGTTGAAATTCCATGCGTCCATTATTGAATGGATCGGCGGCCCCGGTCGATTCCACCTTCCCCTCGAGCCGGTATAATCCGTGTGTCCGGCACGTACAGCCCAAAATCCTTCAAACAAATCGAGGAATTACGCCCTTGCACATTCATTTTGGCAGCTTTCATTTCCTGTTCCTGGTATCGGTACCAGCGCTGTTGACGCCTTGCTTGGTGTCGGCCAAGTCAGTCCAGCCCGGGCCCGTCGCGATCTCCACCGGCTGGCAACTGCAGGATGCGGCGAAGGTACCCCAGGCGGGCGCTGAAGTCTCTGCCGCTGCCTTCAAGACCGAAGGATGGTACACCGCCACTGTGCCCGGCACCGTGCTCACCACTCTGGTCAACAACCACGTCTATCCCGAGCCGCTCCACGGCGAGAACAACCGTCCGGAGATCATTCCCGAGAGCCTGGCACGCACCTCTTACTGGTATCGGACACTGATTGACGTTCCGAAGCAGTACAAGGGCCAACGGATCTGGCTCAATTTCGAAGGCATCAATTATTCCTCCGCCATCTGGGTCAACGGCGCACAGGTGGGCACCACGCGCGGGGCCTTCGTGCGCGGCATCTTCGACATCACCGCCAACGTAAAGCCCGGCAAGAAGGCAGTTCTCGCCGTGCTGGTGGCGCCGCAGCCGCACCCCGGCATCTCCCATGAGCACACACTGACCAACGGACTGGGACTGAATGGTGGCGAGACGGCTATCGACGGACCCACTTTTCTCTGCACCATTGGCTGGGACTGGATTCCCGCCATCCGCGACCGCGACACCGGCATCTGGCAAAAAGTCTTTCTGTCCGCAACTGGACCTGTTGTCGTGAAGGACCCGCTGGTGACAACCGATCTGCCATTGCCGCGAACCGACTCAACCGACATTGGTGTGCAGGCAACGGTGGAGAATGTCAGCGACCAGCCGGTGTCTGGAGAGCTTGCAGGCACCGTTGGGAGCTTCAGCTTCGGCAAGCCGGTAACGCTGGCTCCGCACAGCAGCCAGATTGTCAGGTTCGATTCGAAGGCCTCTCCCGTTCTGCACGTCGATCATCCGCCCCTGTGGTGGCCCAACGGATACGGCCCGCAGAACCTGCTCAAGCTGCATCTCAGCTTCAACGTGAAGAAAGAAGTCTCCGACTCGCGGGATGTCAGCTTCGGGGTGAGAAAAATCACCTACAGCGTGCCCGGCACCGACACGCTCACCATCTCGGTCAACGGCGTGCCCATCTTCATCCGCGGCGGCGACTGGGGCCTCGACGAAGCACTCAAGCGAATTCCCCGCGAGCGGCTCGACGCCCAGATCCACATGCACCAACTGGCCAATATGAACCTCATCCGCAACTGGGTGGGCCAGTCGACAGGTGAAGACTTCTACGAGCTCTGTGACAAATACGGAATTCTCATCTGGGACGAGTTCTTCCAGCCCAATCCCAGTGACGGACCCAACCCCACAGATCTCGACACCTATGTTGCCAACGTCCGCGACAAGATACTTCGCTACCGCAATCACCCCTCGATTGCTCTGTGGTGCGCCCGCAACGAGGGCTTTCCTCCGCCGGAGATTGACGCGGTCCTGCGCAAACTGATGGACGAGCTTGAACCCACACGGCGCTACCAGCCCAGTTCCACCGACGGTGCCGGCGTGCGCTCCGGCGGGCCTTATCACTGGCGCACACCGCGCGCGTTCTACCGGGTCACCGATGACTACTTCAAGACGGAAACCGGCTCGGTGTCCGTGCCCACGCTCGAGTCCATCCAGGGCATGATGCCGAAGAAGGACTGGGAGATCATTGGTGATGACTGGGCCGAGCACGACCTGGCCAAAGGCGCGCAACAGGGCGACCAATACCCGATGATTCTGGCCGCCCGCTACGGCAAGGTGGCCAACCTCGCCGATTTCGTGCGCAAGGCGCAGTTGATGAACTACGAGGCCTTCCGCGCCATGTACGAGGGCCGCAATGCGCAGATGTTCCATCCGACCACGGCCGTCATCACCTGGATGAGCAACCCCGCCCAACCCAGCTTTGTGTGGCAGATCTACCACTACGATTTGGAACCCAATGCTTCGCTCTTCGCCGTCAAGAAGGCCGGCGAGATGGTGCATATCCAGTTCAACGAGGCCACCAGCGAAGTCCAGGTCATCAACAACACGCCGGAGGCGATGACCGGCGCGGTTGCACACGTCTCCATCTATAACCTCGACGGCACAGTGGCCTCCGAGCACGACACGCCGGTCGACGCGCCGGCGTCCTCGGCCGCCAGCTTCGGCACGCTTGAACTCCCTGCCGCAGTCTCCTCAGTCCACTTCATCAAGCTCGACCTGAAGGACGCTCAGGGCAAGCTCATCTCTTCGAACTTCTACTGGCACGCTCTGCCGGAACACCCTGACGACCTGGCCGACCTAGGCAATCTGCCCGCGGTCACGCTCGATGCGCAGGTTGCGAGCAGTGACGCAGACGGCCGCCGCTTGATCACCGTCACGCTCCACAACCCCGCCAGCCATATCGCGCTCACGGCACATCTGCAACTGCGGCAGGCAAAGTCCGGCGAGCGCGTGCTGCCCGTCTTCGCCAGCGACAACTACATCTCGCTGGTTCCCAATGAGACTCGCACGATCACTCTGGATGCCGACGCAAGCGCCCTCAACGGCGAGGATGCGTTGGTGGTGGTGGACGGCTGGAATGTGAGTGTTGCGCCCGCATCCTCAAAGGGAGTTTCGATCGCTCCCAACGTCAACGCCCAGCCAGATCACTGGCCCACCACCGGCCTGCCGTTTCAAACCGCAGGATTGCGCTAAGAAATTTCGGCAGCAAAAGTAATAAGGCCCGCAACCTTGGCAGTGGCGGGCCTTGTTTTTTGCTGCTCGCTATCATCCGTTTACATGCCCGGAATCTGCGGCCCCTTCTGCGCCTTGGGGTTCATACGGATGCGGTTGTTCTTTTTGTACTCGTTCATGACGCCGTTCAGGAAGACGCTGAAGGCTTCTTCCCGCCTCTGCTCCAGCATCTGGTCGCGGGTCTGGTCGAAGTTCTTCGCAATCTCATCGGGGGTGGGCTCCTGCTTGTCCAGGAGCCTGGCCACTACACCGTTGCGCCCTGTGCTGATGGGCCCGCTGATTGCGCCCGCCGTCATATCCAGCAGTTGCGGCGCAACCTGCGCCACCTGGCCCAGATCGGGAACCTGTCCGTCAGGGCCCACAAGGTCGCTGGTCTTTACCGTCGCTCCCACATCCTTGGCCGCCTTCGCCAGGTCGTGGGAGGCTTGCGCCTTGTCTGCCAGTTCCTTGGTTTTGGCATTCAGCAGATTCGGAAGCTGCTCGCTACGATAGTCGTCCAGCACATGCGTCTTCCAGTCGGCAAAGGCCGGTGCGTGCGCCGGAGAGATGCCTGTCACCTGGAAGATCGCATAGCCCTCGCCGGTGGGGGCGGATTGCGGAGGATCGCCCTGTTTCATCTCGAAGGCCAGGCCAATCACCTGCGCCCCGTCAGGCAGCGCAGGGATCACACCCTGGTGGCCCACCGGCGGAGTGGACACCATCTCAAGGTGGTGGGCCGCAGCCGTCTTCTCCAGGCCGTTCTTGACGGCTTCGGAGGTCAGAGTGTGTGCGTAGTTCTCTTCCGCGGTTGCCGTCTTCTGGCGGATCAGCGTGGCCTGGATCGTCGGCAGCACCTCGCTCAAATCCTGCTCGTGCGCCGGCTTTCGCTCCTCCACCTGCACAATGTGGTAGCCGAACTGGCTCTTCACAATCTCGGTGTCGCCGATCTTCTGCGAGAAGATGGCCTTGTCGAACTCCGGAACCATGGTGCCGTGCTGCGCAAACGGCAGCTCGCCGCCGGAGTCCTTGCTGCCGGGGTCGTCCGAGTACTTCTTGGCCAGGTCGGCAAAGTTGGCCCCGCCCTTGATCTGCTTCAGAATGTCCTCTGCCTTGGCCTTGGCCGCGGCATCGGTCTTGGCGTCCGCGTTGGGAGCCACCTTAATGAGAATGTGCCGCGAACGCGCCTGTTCCGGCGTGGAATACTCGCTCTGGTGCGCCGTAAAGTACCCCTGAATCTCCCGCTGCGTTGGCTCGGGAACGCCACCGGGGAGATCGCTGGGGGTAAAGGCAAAGTAGGTGATCTTGCGCTCTTCCGGAACGGCAGAAGCGTAGCGCGCGGCGTTCTTCTTAAAGAAGGCATCGAGGTCGCTGTCGGAGGGATTGATCCCCTTGCGAATATCGTCGGCGGAGATCACCGCATAGTCGAACTTGATCTTGATGTTGCCCTTGCGGTAGTCGTCGCGAACTTCCTGGTCGCCGATCGTGACGCCGCCCGTGATGAGCGCCTGCAGGCGCCGGATCACGATGTCGTTCTTCACGTCGTCCTCAAACTCCGGTACGGTCAGATTGAAGCGGGTGGCAATCAGGTTGGCATACTGGTCGTCGCCGATGAACTTGCCGCCGGGAAAGAGAACCTGGCCGGCTGGGCCGGTCTGCAGGTACTGGCGCACATCGTCATTGCTGGCGCGGATGCCCAGCTTTCCCGCCTCGTCGAGCAGAATCTGCTGCTGGATCAGTTGCTGGCCGACCCGCTGCTCAAACAACCCCAGGATCATCGGGTTGTCGGGGTAGCGCTGCTGCTGCAACTGCGCCCGGGCCATCTTGTCCACTTTCTCCTGGCTCACGGTCGAGCCGGAGGAAAGCAGCTTGCTGTACCAGTGGGGGTAGACCACGGCGTAGGTGTCGGCGGAAGCGGCTCCCTGGCCGGTAAGGCCTGGAATCAGATACACCACCATTGAAATCGAGGCCATGCCGATGATGACCACGAAAAATGCCTTGACAACTCGGCTGTCTCTTTGCAGGAAACGAATCATGGATGGACTTGAACCTTCTACTCTCTACGCGCATGAATGGTATACCCTCACCGGCAGGCACGAGTCCAAATGACCTCGGCCGCGGGACGAACATCCACCTCGGGTGCGCAATTCTCGCGCAATTCTCCATTAACGCGATTCTCTGTCATTATAGACGACTGAGTCCTCGGGAAACCGCGGAGATCCTGGCTCGTATCTGTCGGCTGAGGCGGAGAAAGTTTGAACGCCTTAAGGAAACCGCGCCCCAAATGCGCATCGGGCATCCCGGAGGACGGGATGCCCGATGCGCTCTACTGCTCTCTATTCCCTAATCCCAGGTCCTTCACCGCCAGTAGTAAGCTCCACCCACCATGTAATACGGCCGGTAGTAGACCGGGCCATATCCATAGGGGTACCCATACGGATAACCGGCTGCATATTGCGCGCCGTAGTAGGGGTAAGGCCCACGACGATAGAGGTTTGGACCACCCTGATAGAGCCCCTGCGCCAGACGTGCCGCTTCCTGCGAGCTCACCGGGTTGACGGTCAACGGTGTATTCAGGTGGAAGGTGACCAGAGCTTCGGCGGGAATCCAAACCTGCGGTCCGGGAGAGGCTGCCGAAGCTGCCGTGCCCGCCGCCACTCCCGCGCCGGCGCCGATGGCGCAACCAGCGCCACGGCCCACCGCGCAGCCAATGATGGTGCCCAGAATTCCGCCACCCACGGCGTTGCCCACCGTCTGGCCGGTCTTGCTCGGTCCCTTCACCTTGAACTGGTCGGAATCCAGCGGATAGCTCTGGCCGCCCAGATCGAGCGAGGTCAGCTTGAGCGCCAGCTCCGAGCTGCCGCCCAGGTCGCCGCTGCCGACCTTCTTTACTTCGGACACCACGCCATGCACCGTGGCGCCCTTGGGGAGGGCCAGTACGCCGCCCACGGCCACGTCACGAATCACGGTGAACTGTACCGGTTCGCCGTCCTTGGCTCTTTTGCTATTCACAGATTCGCTGGTCCGCAACTGCAACAGCGTTCCCTGCGGAATGGTCACAGGCCCCTTGGGCGCTTCATAGGCCGGCGCCTGAGGTGGAGCTTGCGCATATTGCGGTTGCTGAGGGTACTGCGGCGGTGCATACTGCGGCCGCGCCGGGGGATAAGGCGCCGGAGGCTGACCCTGGGCCTGACCCTGGCTGGGCATTGGCAGCGGTCCTTCGGTGCCCGCTGGAGGCGCCGGAGGCGCATCTTCCGGCTGGTTGTCCGACATCTGCTGCGCGCCTGCATCCGCGGGCTGAGCCTCCTGCGGATTGCCAACCTTCAAACTGTTGTTGACCTTGGTTACGCCCGCCACGTGTGCGGCAATCGACTCCGCGAGCTCACTGGATGCTTCGGTCGAAACCGTTCCTGAAAGCGTGACCTCGCCCTGAATTGTCGCGGCGGTAATCAGGTCGTCTTTCAGCGCCTTGGAGGCGTCCAGGGCATGGACAACGTCCATCTCGATCTGCCCGTCCGAGCGCTGGCCGGCCTGCGTCGCTGGGGAGCCCGCGGCTGGATTCTGCCCTTCGGCAACCGCAACCGCTGCGCACAGGACCACCAACGCGGTCCACGCCAGAACCTGCGGGAAAACTCTCTTGATGAATAAGCGATTCATAGCTGACTTTTCTCCTCTGCCTGAGGTACTGCTCCGCGTCTCACCCGTTTGGCCGATCTCGATCATTCCGGATCGTTTCTTCCATTTAGACGGGCTTTCGCGGGAGCCGTCATCGGTGTGAACCCTAACCCCAGGAAAAAGTTCCGCACCGGTATAGGAGATGCGGGATGCAACCGCCAGGACACATTATGCACTGCAAACGTCTCCCGCACGGCGCTCATCTGCATCAAAATGGAGGGCCCCGCATCCAAGCCAACGGGATGTCGAGGCGATGGCAGAACGGCTGCACTTACTGCAGCGATATACACACCAAGGACGCGCGCGCCGCCCGCGAGACCGAGCAACTTCTCTATCTTCTCTTCTCATGGAGCGAGACACCGTTCTTCGCCGCCCGCGAGAGAGCCGCGCTGGCCTGGATCAAGGCGCTCACCAATACCCAGCAGCGCTACGTTTGCGACGAGGTTCACGAGCAGGCCCGCGGCGAGTTCGATGGAGAAGCGCTGTTGAAACTCACCTGGGCCGTTACCCAGATAAATTCCTGGAACCGCATCGCCCTCGCCTTCCGGGCCAAGCCAGGGATATACCAGCCGGCCACTCGTCCCACGCCCTGAGCCATTTCAGATTGCAGCTCACCACGTGCTTTGGAAATCAAAGGCGTCAATCTACATGGAAAAAGGCAAGAAATTGGTCAGCGCCCGAATTGCGCCGGTGGCAGGGTTGTCCGCAACGGGACAGAGTGCGAAGCGACGGGCAGGCGGTCTCGGTAGCGCAGAATCATGGTCGCGAGGCGCCGGGCAGCCCAATAGCGCGGACCGAACACTGCGGGGTCGGAAACCGTGCGCCACAGCCAACCCAGCCCAACCTTGTCCACCCACACCGGAATCCGCACCTGCTCGCCGGAGAGGAACGCGATTGCAGCCCCGATGCAGTGGATCGCCGGCCTGTAACTCAGTCTCCGCTTGAGATAGAGGCCCAGTCGCTCCTGCGTCCCGCCGCCCAATCCGATCAGGATGTGGCGCGGACGCCGGCATTCCAGCAAGCGCAGCAAGACCTCATCTTCGACGGCCTCGCCATACATAGGCGCACGATACGCATCGTCAGGGCTCACGCGGACCCCGTTGGCATTCAGCCATTGAACGTTGCGGTCGATCGAGGACGCCGTTGGAAGAACCCAGAAGCTGGAGCCCCGAGCGCAGAATTCCGGCCGCCTTATCAAAGCTCGCAGGTATTTGAGCCCGGAGAGCTTCGGTACACGGTCCGCCTGCATCAGGTTCCAGACCGAGACCATCAGCGCGCTGTCGGCAATGGCGAAATCCGCTCCCAGAAGCGCCTCGCGGTACAGCCCGTCGCGGGTCAGATTCATCAGAGCAGGGGCTGCGGGAACCACCACCAGACCTCCCTCGCGGGAAATCTGATCAATCGCATCGTCTGCGCTTCCAACGATGAATCGGATCCCGAGAATCTGCTGAAAGCGAACAGAAACACCCATGTATCCCAGTTTCTCCAGATCACAACTAGCTATCCCGAGTATTGCAAACAAACATAGGGATGGGAATGCACCGATGGTACCCATGAAAACGGTGCCGAATAGCAGAACTTAAGTTACTTTCTTTGCCGAAGGAGAAATCTCTCGACTCATCGCAGATCGTGGCACTGCAGCGGACGGCGCATTCAAAAGGGGACAGATCGATCTACTCCGGTTCGGCCTAGTCCATCAGCTTCATCATCAAATAAGCGAAATACTCGGCGTCGGTTCTGGCCTCCTGCTTGTTATCTGCACCTTCGGCGTGGCCGCCCTCTGTGATCTCGTCATAGAAGAACGGGTCGTGAAACTCCTCAAGACGCGCCGCGAATTTGCGCGCGTGGACCGGGCCGACGCGATCATCCTTGGTCGTGGTGAAGATCAGCGGCTCGGGATAATGCACACCCGGCTTGAGTTGGTTGTACGGCGAAATGGAGGCCAGAAACGCTCGCTCCTCCGGCACCGAAACCGAACCGTACTCGCCCACCCACGACGCGCCTGCCGACAAATGCTCGAACCCCAGCATGTCCAGGAGCGGAACCTGAATCACTACTGCGTTCCACATCTCCGGGTGCTGTGTGAACTCGACGCCCATCAACAGGCCGCCGTTCGATCCGCCGAGAATTCCCAACCTTCGCGGCGATGTGATTTTGCGCGTTATCAGGTCCTGGGCAACCGCGTAGAAGTCATCGTAAATCCGTTGCCGATGTGTTTTGAGGCCAGCCTCATGCCATGCCGGGCCAAACTCGCCGCCACCCCGGATGTTAGCCAGCACAAACACATTCCCACGCTCCAGCCACAGCCTGCCCGTCACCGGAGCGTAGCTCGGGGTATAGGAAATCTGGAAGCCTCCATAGGCTGTCATCAGAGTTGCATTCGACCCGTCATGCCGCATGTCCTTGCGATGCACAACAAAATACGGCACTTTCGTCCCGTCGCTTGAAGTTGCCTCCAACTGCTCCACCACGTCGCCGCTGGCGTCGAATTGCGGCTTTTGTGACTTTGCCAGCACGAACGAACCGTCCCACGCATCGCCAAGCCACAACGAGGGTGGCGTGAGGAATCCTTCCACACCCAGAAAATAGCGGTCGTCGATGCGGCTCGTGGTGCCGGAATCGATGGTCTGATTCTCTGGAACCGGTATCCGCTTGCGCGTCCACGCGCCATCTGCGCCCAGCGTATAGATGTAGGCCCGCTGCTGCACATTTTCCAAGGTGGCCAGGATCAGGTGGTTTTTCGTCACGGCAAACCACTGTTCAAACTCCCGCGCCGTCGGCTCGAACACGACAGCCGGTTTCAGGTGCGTCTGGTCTTTCTCAACCGCGTCCAACGCAAACGAAACCACCGATCCCTGTCCAAACTTCCTGCTTTGTCCCTCGGGCGTCCAATCCTCATCGAGCGATACCAGGAGCTGGCCGTCCAGAAGCCCGCTGACCCTGGCCTTAAGGGGCAACCCCAGCTTCTTCGCTCCGCCCGGCAAGAGCAGGTAGTTCTCATGCGCAAAGGTGCTCAGATTCCGCTCTACGGTCAATGCGCGGTGGCCTTGTCCGTCCACGAACACATGCGGATCGTCGCCATACCCATTGTCCTTGACATCTCCGCGAAACACCTCGCGGGCGCTCTCCATCGGCTGGCCGCGTTTCCACTCCCGTACGGTGATCGCGTAACCGGCCTCGCTCATCGTTCCCGGCCCCCAATCGCGCGCCACCAGGAGCGTGTCCTTGTCCTCCCAGACCACGGTCTGCTTGCCACGTGGAAGAGCAAAACCGCCCTCCACAAACCTACCCGTCTTCAGGTCCATTTCGCGCAGGGTTACCGCATCCTCCCCGCCGGCCGACAGCGCCACCATGCAAAGCTCATCCTCAGGATGCAGGCATGTGAGCCCCTGCCCGACCCAGCTCTGCTGATCCGCTTTCGAGAGCGCGTCATAGTCCAGAACCGTCTGCCACTTCGGCTCCGCCGTCAGAAAATCCTGGAGCGATGTCCGCCGCTCGATTCCGCGCACATGCTCCGCGTCGCGCCAGGTGTTGTATACAACTCCGTTGCGAAACTCCGGCTCTGCCAACCGCTCCGGCGACTCCAGCACCTTCAGTGCTTCAGCCTCCAGAGGAGCAAAGTGGCTGTCCTTCTCCAGCACAGCTGACGTGCGCGCATTCTCTGCCTTCACCCAGGCCATTTGCTTCTCGCCATGAATGTCTTCCAGCCAGTTGTACTTGTCCGGCTGCTCAAGACTCGATTGACTTGGGCTCGATTGATTTGGGCCTGACTGCTGAGCGCCTGCCGGCAACGAGCCAGTCGTCATCCACAAAACCAAGAATGCCGCCGGTGTTGCCAGCGGGCGCGCCACCCGTCCTGCCAAAGACATTGTCATTCCACGCTCCTTTGCAGAATCCTGCCCACACATGGCTCATGTCGCCAACGATCACCAGCAAGAGCAAATTGCTCGGGAGCAGTATCGCATCCCCAAACAAGCTCCGTCTCCGAAAAACGGAGACCCGCAACTCTGCGTGAAAATCGGCCCATTCCATCTTCCAGGGGAGGTTTGCCCACCCCGCCCCCCAACAGTTAGCCTTGGAATGGAGAAATCAGCGCGTCCTCCGAAGCATCAGATTCTGCACTCGCAAAGAAAAGAGACGAGTCCGCACATGTCGAAGTCAGTTTCCATCTGTGTGATCGGGTCCGGATATGTCGGACTGGTTGCGGCTGTTTGCTTCGCGGAAATGGGCCACCGCGTGACCTGCGTGGACAACGACGAATCCAAGGTGAAGACCCTTCGCGAAGGCGGTGTGCCCATCTACGAGGACCATCTCCCCGTGCTGCTTGCCAAGCATCGCGACAGCGGCGTCGAATTCACCTCGGACCTGGGCAGCGCCGTGGAGCGAAGCGAAGCGGTTTTCATTGCTGTAGGTACGCCGCAAGGCGATACGGGCGCCGCCGACCTCTCCTATGTCGAGGCAGTGGTCTCGGAGATTGCGCGCCAGATCAACTCCTACAAAGTAATCGTGGAAAAGAGCACGGTCCCGGTCTACACCAACGAGTGGATCAGCCGCGTGCTGCATCGCCACGGGGTGGATCCCAATAGCTTCGACGTCGTGTCCAACCCCGAGTTCCTGCGCGAGGGCACCGCCGTTCTGGATTTTCTTCATCCCGACCGCGTCGTCGTTGGCGCAAATAGTGAGCGCTCCGCCGAGGTGTTGCGGCGCGTCTATGAGCCGCTGACCTCGGGCCGCTACTACGATCAACCCGGTGCTTTGCAGGGCATGTGCAGTGCCGCCCATCCGGCCCGGCTCCTGGTGACCTCTGCGCAGAGCGCTGAAATCATTAAGCATGCCTCCAACGCATTCCTGGCGCTGAAAATCTCGTTTATCAATGCCGTAGCCAACCTGGCGGAGGCCGTCGACGCGGACATTGAAGACATCGCAGCGGGCATGGGGCTGGACAGCCGCATCGGCCCCCGGTTCCTGCGTGCGGGCCTGGGTTACGGAGGAAGCTGTTTTCCCAAGGATGTGGCCGCCTTTCACTGGGTGGCGCAGCAGAAGGGGGTCAATTTCCAACTCCTCCAGGAGATCCGCAAGATCAACGAAACCCAACGGGACGTCTTCTTCAACAAAGTGCTGTCGGCTCTATGGACTCTCAGGGGCAAGCGCCTGGCTGCCCTCGGCTTGGCGTTCAAAGGCGACACGGACGACATTCGCGACTCCCCTGCCCTCGAGGTCATCCGAAAGTTCCTCGACGCGGGCGCCATTATCACGGCCTACGATCCGGCCGCAATGGAGCGAGCGAGAGCAGTTCTGCCACCCTCGGAGAAGATGCGCTATGCCGGGGATGTGTACCAGGCCGCTAAAGACGCCGACGCGGTGCTGATTTTGACCGATTGGAAGGAGTTTGCCAACATCGACCTGGTCCGGCTCAACCAGGCCGTCCGCTTTCCCATCGTGATCGACGGCCGCAACCTCTACAAGCCGCAAAAGATGGACGAACACGGGTTCAGCTATGTCAGCGTAGGACGTCCAGCCAGCTATCACGCCCAACAAGGCAAGCCGCGCGGAGTGGTATCTTAGGGAACTGGTAACTTGCTTTGCCGGATAATTCCTAGTTGTGTAGCCACCAATCCTCATCCCGGAAAGTGGAACCGCTCGCATGCATGTACTTGTTACCGGCGCCGCCGGATTTCTCGGCTCCCACCTCACCGACCGCCTGCTGGGCGAAGGACATTCCGTTCTTGGCGTCGACAACCTCTCGACGGGAGACTTCGAAAACCTGGCCCACCTGGCGCATGAGCCCCGCTTCCAATTTGAAGAGAGAGATATCTGCGAACCCTTCGATCCCGGTCCGGTCAACTATGTCTTCAATTTCGCGTCCCCGGCCAGCCCGCAGGAGTATATGCGGCTCTCTATCGAGACCTTGCGGGTCGGCTCGGCGGGAACGGAAAACGCCCTCGAGATCGCACACCGCTACGGCACAGGTTTTCTCCATGCCTCAACGTCGGAATGCTACGGCGACCCGCTTGTGCATCCCCAGCCGGAAGAATACTGGGGGCATGTCAATCCTGTTGGTCCGCGCTCTGTCTACGATGAAGCAAAGCGTTATGCGGAGGCGCTGGTCATGGCCTGGCACCGGTCGCGCGGAGTGAACACGCACCTGGTCCGCATCTTCAACACCTACGGACCTCGCCTGCACCCCGGCGATGGCCGCGTGATCGCCAACTTCATGATGCAGGCCCTGCGCGGCGAGCCGCTGACCGTATACGGGAACGGAAACCAGACCAGGAGCTTCTGTTATGTCGACGATCTGATCGAGGGAATCCTGCGGCTGTCGCGCTCCGGCGAGCATCTTCCTGTGAACATCGGCAATCCCGGTGAATTCACGATTCTGGAGTGTGCGCAGGCCGTCCTGAATGCGACCGGCTCCAGCAGCGAACTACGCTTTGAAGCCCTGCCTGAGGACGACCCCACGCGCCGCTGTCCCGACATCAGCAAAGCCCGCTCCCTGCTGGGCTGGGAGCCGCAAATCTCGCTTCAGGAAGGCCTGGCGCGGTCGCTTCCCTACTTCCGGAGCAAGGTCGACGCCCGGTAAGGTCGGACCTTGCCCCCAGTCGCTCATTCGGCAACCATCCGTGCCAACTGGGTATTTCGGCTGGAAAAGCGAATAGGCCTGCAGTTATTCTCATTTCCATGCACTCACCCATGATTGACAGCATGTTCCACCTGCCGCTTCCGATCCTGGAGAAGCTGGCCCGCCCGGTCATCATCTACCTGGTCCTGGTGGTGCTTCTTCGGCTCTTTGGCAAGCGCGAGCTTGCCCAGCTCAACCCCTTTGACCTGGTGGTGCTGCTCTCGCTCTCCAACACGGTGCAGAACGCCATCATCGGCGACGACAACTCCGTCACCGGAGGCATCATCGGCGCATTTGGCCTCCTGGCCATTAACTGGCTGGTCGTCCGCGTCCTCTTCCGCTCTCCGCGCCTGACGCGCGTTATCGAGGGCCGCTCCGCTGTCCTGATTCGCAACGGCCAGCTCGACCAGCAGATGATGCAGCGCGAATCCCTGACCCGCGAGGAGTTGCTCTCCGTTATTCACCGCCAGGGTTTTGAGGGGTTCCACCAGGTACGCACATGCCAGTTGGAACCCAATGGCACGTTTTATGTGGAAGCCTTCGAACCTTCTGCCGAAGACAAGCGCCACACGGAGCTGATAACCCGCATTGACGCTCTTGCCCGCGAGATCGCCGCACTGCGCCCGCAGCCAGCGATCAATCCGGAGGTTTCATAGCAACTCGAGCACTTTCGGAATTTTTGTGGTCCCGATAGGTGGCGTGCAGGAGGGCTCTTTCTTGAGGAAGGAGCCATTTGAGCGCACGCTTCCGGTTTACAGTAATTCCGGAAGTTCAATAGCCGCGATGGGTCTCATTCAAAATATTCCTGTTGCGGATATATCCGTGATGGATATATATTCTCTTCATGACTACTGAGACCGAACCTGCGGCCCCACTCTCCCCAGCCGTCTTCGCCATCCTGCTCTCCCTCGCTCCGGGGGAGGAGAAACACGGCTACCAGATCATGAAGGATGCCCGAACTCCGGAGGGCGGCGGCGTGCAAATGGGTCCCGGCACGCTCTACGGCTCTCTTGATCGCATGATGCGCGATGGCCTTGTCGAAGAGTCCGGCTTCTCTGACGATGAGCGACGCCGCTATTATCGCCTTACCGTCCTGGGCGACTCCGTCCTGATTGGCGAACTTCGCCGGCTAGCGGCAGCCGTTGCTACTGCCCGCTCGCTTGGACTGCTCGCGAAGGGACAACGGTCATGAGTCGAATCAGTCGACCCCGCACTAGCCGGCTTGAGACGCTCTACAGTTTCGCGCTTCGGCTCTACCCGGAACCCTTCCGCGATCGCAACGCGCGATCCATGCGCCAGGCATTTCGCGACGGCCTCAGCGACAGTTCGCTCTCCCGCCGTGCCCTGATCTCTCTGGTCCTGCGCGACCTCGTATTTTCACTCGCCAAGGAGCATCTAGCCATGCTGCGCGACACCTACGCCCGCCCCACACTGATCTTCAACGCATTTGTGCTTGCCGCTCTTTCCACTGGACTGGCCCTGGCGCTCTACGCCATTCCGCAACATGTCCTTCGCGCGGGAGCCAACGATCCACAAATTGCTATCGCCGGTGACCTGGTGGCAAAGCTCGCACAGGGCTTTCCCCCCGCCGATGCCATTCCTGCCGGGCGGGTGGACATAGCGCGAAGCCTCTCTCCGTTCGTCATCGTTTACGACGACCAGGGCAAACCTCTTGCCTCCCAGGCGGAACTGAATGGAACCATCCCCGCCCTGCCACCCGGGGTCTTCTACAACGTCCGACAGCACGGCGAGGAGCGCCTCAGTTGGCAGCCTGTGCTGGGAAGAGAACACGGCGTTCGCATCGCCGCGGTAGTACTGAGGGTCGGCGGGCCAAATCCCGGCTTTGTCCTGGCAGGCCGCAACATGCGCGAAGTGGAATCGCGCATAGGTGATGTGCAGGAGATGGCCGGGCTTACCTGGATCGGGATGCTGGTGGTTATTCTTGTGGGCACGGCTGTCTTCGGCTGGTACACCCGGCCAAAGGCAGCTTAGAAGTCCATTAAGGCCCGGCGGAATCATTGATCCCTTGCGCTTCAAGATTGGCGCCGAAGGCGCTTCCGCGTCAAATGCAGATTACTCCCACTCAATGGTGCCGGGAGGCTTGGAGGTAATGTCGTAAACCACGCGATTGATGCCGCGCACCTCGTTGACGATGCGGCTTGAGATGCGCTTGAGCACCTCGTAGGGCAGCGGCGTCCAGTCGGCGGTCATTCCATCTTCGGAGTGCACGGCGCGCACGGCGCAGGTATACGCGTATGTCCTCTGGTCGCCCATCACTCCCACGCTCATCACCGGCAGCAGGACGGCGAAGCTCTGCCAGATCTGCGAGTAAAGGCCGGCCGCCTTGATTTCAGCGACCACAATCTCGTCCGCCTCCTGCAGCAGCGCCACGCGCTCCGGAGTGACCTCGCCCAGAATACGCACGGCCAGACCGGGGCCGGGGAATGGCTGGCGGCCAAGAACGTCTTCCGGCATGCCGAGGTCGCGCCCGATGCGCCGGACTTCATCCTTGAAAAGGTCGCGCAGCGGCTCGATCAATTTGAGCTTCATGCGCTCAGGCAACCCGCCGACGTTGTGGTGGCTCTTGATGGTCTGGCTCGGCCCCTTCACGCTGCTGGACTCGATTACGTCGGGATAGAGAGTTCCCTGCACCAGCCAGTCCACCCCGCCGGATTCCTTGGCGATGCGCGCCGCCTCGACATCGAAGACGGCGATGAACTCCGCTCCGATGCGCTTGCGCTTGGTCTCCGGGTCGGTGACTCCGGCCAGTTGCGCGAGGAACCGTTGGCTTGCGTCGACGGCAACGATATTCAGTCCCAGCTTGTCGCGGAGATTCTTCTGCACGCTCTGAAATTCATTTTTGCGCAGGACGCCGTTGTTGACGAAGATGCAGGTCAGCTGGCTGCCAATCGCCTGGTGCACGAGCACTGCGGCTACCGACGAATCTACCCCGCCGGAGAGACCGCAGATCACATGCCCCGCGCCCACCTTCTCGCGAATCCCTGCGACCGTGGTCTGGATGAAATGCGTCGGGGTCCAGTCTCCCGTGGCGCCGCAGATGTTGAAGACGAAGTTGCGGATCAGTTGCGGGCCGAGCGGCGTGTGGTGTACCTCGGGATGGAACTGGACGGCCCAGATGCGGCGTTCCTCGTTGGCAATCCCGGCAAGCGCGTTGGAGGTCACTGCGGTACGGCGGAAGCCCGCGGGTAGCTTTTCTGCCTCATCCCCGTGGCTCATCCACACCTGGATGGTCGCGGGCAGCCCCGCGAAGAGCCGCGTCGAGTGGTCCTCAATTGAGACTTCTGCGTGTCCATATTCGCGCAGTGGCGCCGGCTTCACCTTGCCGCCGAGGTGATGGACGATGAAGTGCAGTCCGTAACAGACGCCCAGCACTGGCACGTCCATATCCAGCACCCGGGCGTCAGCGGCCGGCGCGTCGGCGTCGTAAACGGAAGACGGACCGCCCGAGAGAATGATGCCAAGCGGCTTGTAGGCCTGGATTTCAGCGAGCGGAGCCGTGCAGGGCAGCACGACGGAGAAGACATTCTGCTCGCGTATGCGCCGCGCAATCAGCTGCGTATACTGCGAACCAAAATCGAGGATAA
>CAYUJM010000053.1:0-24742 GCA_964445025.1 uncultured Occallatibacter sp.
AGCGGCGGCTGCTTGAACTGGATGCTCACCTCGGTGGCCTGCTGCTTCAGCCGCTTGCCCGCGCGCAGATAAATGGGAACGCCCGCCCAACGCCAGTTCTCAATCTGCAGCCGAATGGCCGCGTAGGTCTCAGTGCCCGACTCGGGATTGACCCGCTCCTCGTCGCGATAACCCACCACGCGCTGGCCGTTGATCACCCCCGGCCCATATTGTCCGCGCACCGCGTTGAGAATCGGAATGGGCGGGATGGCTTGCCACACCTTCAGCTTTTCGCGGCGCACGCTTTCGGCCTCAAAGCTCGATGGCGGTTCCATGGTCACAAAGCTCAGCAACTCCATCATGTGGTTCTGTACCACGTCGCGTAGCGCGCCGGCTTTCTCATAGAACGGCCCGCGCCCTTCCACGCCCAGCGTCTCGGCAGCGGTGATCTGCACGTGGTCGATGTAATTCCGATTCCATATCGGTTCGAAAATTCCGTTGGCGAACCGGAAAACCAAAATGTTCTGCACCGTCTCCTTGCCCAGGTAGTGGTCGATGCGGAAGACCTGGCTCTCGTGGAAGACGGCGTTCACCTGGTGGTTCAGCTCGCGGGCTGAATCCAGATCGTGCCCAAACGGCTTCTCGATCACCACCGCCGTCTTACCCTTTTCCGGCTGCGCCATGCCCTGCGCGCCCAGGTTCTCCACAATTCCGGCAAAGAACTCCGGCGCAGTGGCCAGGTAGAACAGGCGGTCGCCGTTGAGGCCTTTCTCTTCGTCGATCCGGGCTAACTCGGCTTTGAGTCCCGTATAACTCGCCGGGTCGTCGAAGTTAAGGGGAAAGTAACTAATGTGCTGAACGAACTCAGCGAGCTTTGGATCGTTCGCGTCCGCACCGCCAAAGTGGATGATGCCTTCGCGCATGTCCTCGGCAAACTCGTTTCCCAGCGGCCGCCGCGCCACACCCACGATGGAAAAATTAACGGGCAGGAGATTGTTTTGCCGCAGGTGAAACAGAGCCGGCAGCAGCTTGCGCTTGGTCAAATCGCCCGAAGCGCCAAAAATCACCAGAATCCCCGCTTCGGGAATCCGTTCGCTCCGGTGAGGAACCCTGGAAAGATCCTCCGGCCGCACAACCATCTGCATCGTCGCCATTACAACCTCCTGTTAAGAGTTGACAAGTAACAGATGACAGTCAAAAAGCCTGAATTCAAAACGGAAAACTGTCACCCGTATTCTGTCGTCTGCAATTTGCGTTTCAGTCCTTCTTCACTTCATGGCCGCCGAACGCGTTGCGCATGATGGCCAGCATCCTGTCGGTGAAGTTATTCTCCTCCCGCGAGCGGATGCGGCGCATAAGGGACTCTGTAATCACCGGCGCAGAAACATTCAGGTCGATCGCCTCGAAGACCGTCCAGCGCCCCTCGCCGGAGTCTGCCACATAAGCCTCAAGCCCGTCCAGGGAGGGATTGCCGCACAGCGCTTCGGCCGTCAGATCCAGCAACCAGCTCCGCACCACGCTGCCGTAGCGCCAGATCTGCGCAATCTGCGGCAGATCCAGTCCCAGTTCCTTCTTGGTCTCCATGATCGTGAAGCCTTCCGCGTAGGCCTGCATCATGCCGTACTCGATGCCGTTGTGAATCATCTTCACAAAGTGGCCCGCGCCGCCCGGCCCCACATGACCCCATCCCTTGTCCGGCGCCGGGGCCAGCGTTTCGAAGATGGGCCGCAGATAGTCGACCGGCTCCCTGTCCCCGCCGATCATCATGCTGTAACCCTCTTTCAATCCCCAGATGCCGCCCGAGGTGCCCACATCCACAAACTGGAAGTGCTTCAAGGCGATCTCATCATGCCGGCGCATTGAGTCTTTGTAATTCGAGTTACCGCCGTCGATCAGAATATCGCCCGGGTTCAAAAATGGCTCGAGCTTGGCAATCGTTTCGTCCACCGGCTTGCCCTGCGGCACCATGATCCAGATCGCCTTGCGGCCATGCAAGTTCTTCGCCAGGTCCTCCAGGCTCGAAACACCCAAATTACCCGATGCCGTAAGCTTAGCTACCGCCTCCGCGTTGAAGTCAAAGCCCACCACCTGGTGGCCGCCCAGCCGCAGGCGCTCGGCCATGTTTCCGCCCATCTTACCCAGTCCAATTAATCCCAGCTGCATAACGCCTCCATTTCCGATCTCTTAGATAACTTCCAGACTCACTAACTTATCCCGCAAAGCATCCGCGCCTTCAAATCGAATCGCCTGCATCCCGGCGGCCTGGGCACCTGCCACATTTTCGGGCCGGTCGTCGATAAACAGAATCCGCTCTGCCGGCCTGCCGAGGATATCGAGAGCGCATCGATAGATAGCCGCATCCGGCTTGCGCAAACCCAAGTAGCACGAGCTGAGCGCCACTTTGAGATATGTGCGCAATTCAAACTTCTTGAACCTGTATTCGTTCGTCTCGCGAGCCTCATTGTTCAGCGCGCCCACCAGATAGTTATCTGATGCGGCAATCTCTTCAAGGACTCCTAGTGCCCCATCTTCGAGGAGCTTCGACTGCGCGAGCATGAACGCGAAAAAATCGTCGTGTGAGAAGCTGCGCCGCTCGTAGAAGACGGTTGCATCCAAATATGCCTTCAGATTGGTCGCGCCCCGCTCCCACGCGGGGTAAGCCTCGGCATGCCTGGCCTCAAACGCCGCCCGGTCCAGGTGGAAGCGCTCCGCCGCATCGGCGCGCTCGCTATGGTCCCAGCCATTGGTCAGCAGCACTCCGCCTACATCGAAGAGGATCACGTCGAAGGGGAACATCGGCGCCTTTCAGTATGGGTCTTCGGGATGAATTTCTGATGAAGTGATCTACCGATTCACCGGCAAATGCGGACCTCCCCGCACCGATCCGGCCCCTGTAAAGCTGTGCAACCCTAGGCCGGATTGGACGACCCGTCTCCACACATATACCTGGCCTCGATGGCCAGCACTTTCTTGAATCGTCTTTGAAATCTTTCTTCTGTGGCACTGAACTGCGCCCTTACGAAGGCGTCCACCACTTCGAAAGCCAGTTCCGACCCGATGATGCGCGCTCCCAACACAACCACGTTCATATCGTCGTGTTCCACGCCCTGGTGCGCCGAGTAAGTATCATGGCACATGCCGGCGCGGATACCTGGAATCTTGTTGGCCGCCACGCACACGCCCACGCCCGAGCCGCAGATGAGAATTCCCCGTGGCGAATCGCCCCGCTTCACCGCCAGTCCCACCCTCTCGGCAAAGTCCGGATAGTCGTCCTGAGGATCAATCTCGTACGCCCCCAGGTCGATCACTTCGTGCCCGGCCTTCGCCAGGTGAGCGCGGACCTCTTCCTTCAGAGGAAACCCCGCATGGTCTGAACTGATGACTAGCTTCACAATGTACTCCTAGCTTTCAGCTGCTAGCTTCCAGATACTAGCCTGATCCTGCCTTCCCCACGAGCTACGAAACGAACGGCGGAACGATATGGCTAGGAGCTAGAGGCTAGAAGCTAGTGGCTGTTTCACTTCACCAGCTTCTTGGCCCGTGCCGCCACGCTGTCGGCTCCGAACCCAAGTTCCTTGAGCACAATCGGACCCGGAGCAGAAGCTCCAAACCGGTCCAATCCAACCACGTCGCCATCCAGGCCGACATACTTCCACCATCCCAGCGTCGCCCCAGCCTCAACGGCCAGTTTGGGCACACCCGCCGGCAGCACGCTCGCTTTGTATGCTGCTGTCTGTTCTTCGAAGATCTTCCAGCTCGGGAAGCTCACCACACGCGCCGCAATACCCTCGGCCGCCAGGAGTTTCGCGGCTTCTAACGCAACCGATACCTCAGAGCCGGTGCCGATCAGCACCACCTTCGGGTTGGATGCATCCTCAAGCACATAGGCGCCCTTGCTTACCCCTCCAAGCACGTCCACCGCGGCCGGATCGATCACCGGCAAATCCTGGCGGCTCAGCGCCATGAAGCTTGGTCCTTTTCTCTCCAGCGCAAGCCGCCAGGCTACCGCCGTTTCGTTAGCATCCGCGGGGCGAAAATCCGTAAGCCCGGGAACCAGGCGAAGAGCCATCAGGTGTTCGATCGGCTGGTGGGTGGGTCCATCCTCGCCCAGGCCGATCGAGTCATGCGTGAACACAAACAGCGAGTGCGTTTGCATGATGCTGGCCAGCCGCAGCGCGGGCTTGGCGTAGTCGCTAAAGACAAAGAACGTTGACCCAAAGGGAATCAGCCCGCCATGCGCCGCCATCCCATTCACCGCCGCGCACATGCCGAACTCGCGCACGCCAAAATACACGTTGCGTCCTGCGGGGTCCACATGGAAGTTTGCGCCCGGCTTGAAGATGGTTTTTGTGGAAGCGGTGAGATCTGCTGCGCCCCCGAAAAGCTCCGGCACCACCTCGGCAATGGCGTTCATCACCGCTCCGCCCGCGTTGCGCGTAGCCTGCGGCTTGCCCGGCGCAAAGCTCGGAATCGCCTTCTCCCAGCCAGCCCTCAGCTCGCCCTTCTGCGTACGTTCAAACTCAGCCGCGAGCTCCGGATGCGCTGCCGTATAACCGGCGAAGAGCGCCTTCCAATCGGATTCCAGCCCCGCGCCGCGCGCAACGGCCATGCGCCAGTTGGACAGGGCGTCTTCGGGAACATAAAAGCTCTGGTCTTCAGGAAAGCCGAAGAACTTCTTCGTCGCCGCCGTGTCCGCCGCGCCCAGAGCCTCGCCATGCACCTTGTTCGTGCCCGCCTTGGGGCTCCCGTAGCCGATGACAGTGCGCACTGCGATGATGGAAGGCCGGGTGGTCTCCGCCTTGGCCGCCGCAATGGCCGCCTCGATCGCGGCCAGGTCGTTGCCGTCGGCGACGCGCTGCACGTGCCAGTGGTAAGCCTCAAACCGCTCCAGCGCGTCCTCGGTGTAGCTCAGTTCTGTCGGCCCGTCGAGCGAGATCAGATTGTCGTCATACAGGAAGATCAGCTTGCCAAGGCCCAGCGTCCCGGCCAGCGAAGCAACCTCGTGGCTCACGCCTTCCATCAGGTCGCCGTCGCCCAGCAGCGCATAGGTGTAGTGATCGACCACCTCAAAACCCGGGCGGTTGTAAACCGCGGCCAGATGCTTCTCCGCCATCGCCATGCCCACGGCCATGGCGATGCCTTGACCCAGCGGCCCGGTGGTCACTTCCACGCCGTCGGTGTCGCCTCGCTCCGGGTGACCGGGGGTCCGCGAGTGCCACTGGCGGAAGCTCTTCAGATCGTCGAGCGTGACCTGGTAGCCGGAAAGAAACAATGTGCCGTACAGCAACGCCGACGCGTGCCCGTTCGAAAGCACAAACCTGTCCCGATCTGCCCACTTCGAGTGCGCAGGGTTGTGCTTCATCAGCTTGTGAAACAGCAGGTAGGCGATCGGTGCGCAACCCAGCGGCGCGCCTGGATGGCCGCTCTTGGCCTTTTCTACCGTGTCTACGGCAAGCAGGCGCAACGTATCGATGGACAACTGTTCGAGTGAGACATCCGCGAGGCTTGAATTCATAAGGCTGCTTGTATCCTTTCCTTGTACTGCCCGACGCGCCGGCAGGCGCTTTTAATCTGTGCTAACTTTCGCTTTCCGCTTGCCCCTGGCTTTCAACCTGCACCACAACATTGTATCCAAGCCAGGCATCCTGCTCCGTCCAATGGAGAGTCCATTCCAACTCGCCGCTATCCATTGTTTCGCCCCCGGAAATTGGGCCAATGTCCGCGCTGAACCCCGCGCTGCCCAGGCTGTGGCTCACCGTGGAGTGCGACGTACGCCAGCCGTCTGCGGTCCAGACGACCTCGAAACGCTTCTCGTCCAAAATTCGCAGCGCCTTGCCGGGCCCAATCCTCTGGATGGGCCGGCGGAAACTGTAGATCTCCAGGCTTCCGCGCCGGCGTCTTCTGCCTTCGGGATCGCAGTACCGTTCATACACCGGGTCAATGCGGTCGAAGACCTTCCCATCTACGGCCGAGCGCAGCAGCTTCAGATATTCCGCGTGCGCCCATACCAAGGGCACGGCCGAACCCGCCGGCTGCCCCAGGCGCAGGCTGGTACCCGGCAGGTTTGCCTCGTCCCACACCTGTTCCGGCATCATCTGCCCGCAGGTTGCAAAGCCCTCATATGTTTTGATCAGCTCGGCGATATCGTTTCCCGCCGCCAGTTCGTAGTGGGCGCGTTCTCCGGTCAGCAACGGCCAAACCCGTCCCTTGCCCCACCCAAGAAATGGTCCGCCATCTGGCCGCTGCCCATAGCCGTCCCAGTTGTAGCGCAGCCAACCCGGGCCCTGCGGAAGCCCGCGCTTCAGCACAGCGTCCACCACCTTGAGCGAATCCACCATCAGCGGATCGTCGGCCCGCCGCACCCCGTAGCGCACCAGTTCCAGGAATCCCGCGTCGATGATCTCGCGGGCCTCAAATTCCGTGCGGGTTCCTGGAGGCCGGTTGGAGAGCCGGATCGTTTCCTTCCCGCAACTCTCGCACGCATACGCCTCGCCGCTCTCCGGCGGACGGATGCGCATATAGTGGCGCTTCACGCCTGGCAGCAGCACTCCATTATTGGTCACCGTCCAGTCTTCCAGGTGACCTTCAATCCAGTCGGCAAACTCCTCCAGAAACACCGCAAGCTCATTCGAATCGTGCGCTCGCGCTATCTCAGCCGCGCAAATGAGCCCTGAAATCACTGCTGCTAGCGTGGAAGGCGAGTAGCCCGCATTCTCTTCCCAGCGCTCCTGGTGGGTAATCGGCGCGTGGCGAACCAGAAAGCCCGCGGCGCGCTCGACAAACGGAAAAATATGCAGCTCGCCCAGCGCATTGGCCTTCCACAGCCGCCACGCCAGAACCACCGGAAACGCCACCTCGTCCAGTTGCTCTCCGCTCCAATACGGCGTTCCGTCGATCCAGAAATTTTGCGCGAACCCTCCGTCCGGCTTCTGCGTGCAAGCCAGGTAGACCAAAGCCCGCCGCGCCGTTTCCGCTCGCCCGCAGGCAAGCAGCGCCGTCGCTGTCTGCACCATGTCCCGCGTCCACACCAGGTGGTAGCCGCCCAGGTCGTCGTCGCTCTTCGACTGGCCCCAGGGAATCGATGCCGAAGCCACGAAGGCGCCGGAGTAGGTTTTGTCCTCGTGCGCCAGCAAAACATTGTGGCTGGCTCCCAGTAGCTTGCCGTCATCGCCAGCCTTGGCCGCAAGCCACATGGGATTCGCGGCGCGATGCCACTGCTGAATGAAGCGGTCGCGATTCTCCGCGTATGGTCTGGCCAGCGATCCCATCGTTTTCTGCGCTGCCGTGTGGTGTCCTGCGCCAATCCCGAACGCCACGGTGAATTCGAGTGCTCCATCCGTCCTGGCGCAGTTCAAGTCCAGCTCTCCCATCAGCGCAATGTTGCCGTTCGTGGCCGAGCCGAACTCCCAGTCCATGCGGAAGTTGTCCATCAGGTCGCGCCAGCCGTCGCTGGTGCCCACAAAGCCGCAGCTCACGCGGGAGAATCCGCAACTGGCTCCCATCATCAGCGACCACTCGTTCTTCCACGCCAACAGCGCCTTATGTCCCGCAATGTCCACGGCCCGTGCCGAGTTGCCGGCCCCGCCCCCGTCCAGGTGCGGCGCCAGCAGCGCATACACCTTCAAACGCGGCAGCAGCTCCGCATCCCCCTCAATGCGGATGTGATTCAGAATCACGGAGTGGTGCGGGTCGCAGATAAGCTCTTTTATGAGGGCGTAGCGCCCCTCGGGATCGCGATTCACATACCTGACGCCCAGCGCCTCTGGATCGATGTACTCGAAGGTCGAATGCAGGTCACGCTTTTCCTCATGGACGAACGTCTCTCCGTCCGTCACCAGGAACTCCATGTCCCGCACCTGCGCCCGGTCGATGGTTGGATGGTAAATCTCGTTCAGGATCCCGTGCGAGCAGGTGAACCAGATCCGGCTTGACGCCGCATAGGCCGTCGCTACCGCGTCCTTCACGCTTGAAGTCCATCGCGGCTCCATGCCTGGCGCGCCTAAGGCCTCGCCCTGCTGGTCAAGCCACCGGTACAGCGGTTGTTTGCTCATGAATGCGTCACTCGTTTCGGATTGTGGAACTGGAGTTCAAGCGCGTCAGGGAAGCCGTTGGAGCAGATCGCGTAACGCCGTTCATTCTATCGATGTTTTCCGTGGCCGTAAGGTTTCTTCCTGATGAATATACGCCGCCCGAACTCCGCCCTTCCCTCGCCTGCGATCCCGGACCGCCGGGATTTCCGGTTTGGTCTATCATGAATCCCGCCGGTGAATCACATCTGCATCGAGCGTCCGAGGCGCAACCCGGTTGAATTCCCATGTTTCTTCGCGTCCTGGAGCATGTCGCCGCACGCGAATCAACGCAACCGCGGCTCTCGGTCCAGCGCACCCGTTCCTGTTGCCTGTTTCACCGCAATTCCGCCGCACCTCTGGAAGCTCATCCTGCATCCAACCCTATGGCCACGCAAAAGCGTGTGAAAATTGGATTTAACCTCTCAGCTTTCGACCGCCCTGCCCTGGGGCAAGGCCCAACCTCCACAGGTACAATTCCAATCGAAGGAGATTCCCCGAATGGCCTACACACTTCCGCCGCTTCCTTACGACTACGCCGCGCTCGAGCCTTTCATCGACACGGAGACGATGCACCTCCACCACGACAAGCACCACCAGGCCTACATCAACAACGTGAACGCCGCCATCGCCAGCTACCCCGATCTCGTCGCCAAGTCTGTCGACGATCTGCTGCGCGGCCTGGCCGATGTGCCGGAAGACATTCGCGCCACCGTCCGCAACAATGGCGGAGGCCACTCGAATCACACCGCGTTCTGGAACCTGATGGGACCGGTTGGCTCCGATGGAGTGGGCGGCGCGCCCACCGGCCCCATCGCCGCGCAGATTGCCGCCGATTTTGGCGACTTCGAGGCCTTCAAGAAGACCTTCAACGAGACCACTGCCAAGCAGTTCGGCTCCGGCTGGGGCTGGCTGGTCTTCGCCGGCGGCAAGCTGAAGATTCTCACCACCGCCAACCAGGACTCGCCACTGACCCACGGCCTCTATCCCATCCTCGGAAACGACGTATGGGAGCATGCCTACTACCTCAAATACCAGAACCGGCGCCCCGATTATCTGGCCGCCTGGTGGAACGTCGTCAACTGGCACGAGGTCAACAAACGCTTCGCCGTGGCCAAAGGCTGAAAGGCAGAAAGGGCAGCTTTTAGCCGCCAGCTCCTAGCAACCGGTTCTTGCGGATCGGCTGGTCATGGTTACTGATTTCGGTGAGTGATCAATCGCCGCCGCAAACTTGGCTGAAAGCTAGCAGCTAGAGGCTGGAAGCTGCCTTTTTACAACTCTTTTCAACTTCGCGTGTTTAACGAGGCAGAGACGATGTACACACCCACGCGCGGTCTTGCACTTCTGTTCGGATACTTTCTGGCGTTTGCGGGCATTCTTGTCCTGGCTTCGCCCACGGCTCCGGCACAGTCCGGAAGCTTCATCATTGCCCAGCACGGCACAGCGGTTGGCACTGCCACGGTCACCTTCTCTGCCACGTCAACGGGCTACGACACCACTTCGATCATCCGTGTCGCGATGCAAGGGCTTACCTACGCACTCTCCAAGACTGAACAGCTCTCTTCGTCGAATCATCTGCTCCATGTCCAGCTCAGCGCTACCGTCAACGGCTCCGCCGTCAACCTGACCTCCGCGCCCGATGCAGCGCAGTTCCTGCTCAACGTCTCGGCAAACGGAAAGAGCACCACAACCCGGCTGGCTCTCCATCCCAGTGCTGTCTTTCTTCCAGACTTCGATCCCGGCGCACTCGACACGCTGCTCGCCGTCGCCGTGGCCCAGAATGACCGCAACCTGTGGGCCATCATCCCCAAGCAGAGCGGCAGCCAGGCCGGCTCGATCGCCCCTGTTCTGCTAGCCACCTATGCGGACGAAAAGGGAACCATCGACGGCAAGCCCGTCACGGTCCACCACCTCGTGGCCACCATAGCCGGCGCGAAAACGGATCTCTTCTCCGGCCCCAACAACCAACTGCTGCAGGCCGAACTTCCGCAGCAAGGCTTTGCCATCGTTCGAAAAGGCTTTATTCTTACCCCTCCGGCCAAGGCCGGCGCTCCGCCCACAGCGCCGCAAGCCCCAACCGCTGCGCCCCAGGACCCGGTCCAGCAATAACAGCGGACCTTCCTTGAGAGTGCACGAATCCTCAATACACCGCTGACTCACTGACTTTGCCAGTCCCTCGTCGCTGAGTCCCTAGAGCACTCGCCCGGCCGCAACCCCCGAAGCCCAGGCCCACTGAAAGTTGAACCCGCCCAGCCATCCCGTTACATCCACCACTTCGCCAACAAAAAAGAGCCCCGGCACCGCGCGCGCCTCCATCGTCCGCGCCTGCAGTTCATCCGTGTCCACGCCGCCCGCCGTCACCTCGGCCTTTTCGAACCCCTCGGTTCCCAGCGGATGCAGCTTCCAGCCATGCAGCTTCCGCTCGTAGGCCTCCAGAGCCGCATTCCCCCATCCCGCCGGCGCGTCCACTTCCGCAAGAAAGCCGGCGAGCCGTTGCGGCAACACTTCGCGCAGCGCCTGCCGCAGGGTCACTGGATCCCGCCTTGCTCCCGACTCCATCAGGCTCGCCAGCACCTCGGTATCCGGAGCCAGATCGAGCGCCAGTACATCCCCAGGCCGCCAGTACGACGATGCCTGCAACACTGCCGGTCCGCTGACTCCCCGATGCGTGGCGAGCATCTTCTCCCTGAACTTGACTGAATCCCGAGCCTGGCTGCGAGGCGTACCTTGAGAACTTGCCGACACCACTCGCGCTGCTACCTCAGCCGAGACCCCGGCCAATTCCGTCCATCGCGCCTCGTCTCCGCCCAGCACAAGCGGCACCAGCGCCGGCCTGGGAGCAACCACCTTCAACCCGAACTGCCGCGCCAGTTCATAGCCCAGCCCGGTCGCCCCCATCTTGGGAATCGACAATCCGCCGGTAGCCACGACGACCGCCTCGGCTCTCATCTCACCCGCCGAGGACGCCACGCAAAACCCGCCCGAATCTCCGCGCTCAACGGAAATTCCACGCGCATTCAGCACCAGCTCCACGCCGCCGAGCTCGCACTCTGCCAGAAGCATGTCGAGAATTGCGCGCGACGATCCATCGCAGAAAAGTTGTCCCAGCGTCTTCTCGTGCCAGCGAATCCTGTACCGGTCCACAAGCTCGATAAAGTGCAGCGGCTCATAAAGCGCCAGCGCCGACTTGGCAAAATGCCTGTTTTCCGAGATGAAATTGGCGGGGGTGCAATGCAGATTCGTGAAATTGCACCGCCCTCCGCCGGAGATGAGAATCTTCCGTCCCGCCTGGCCGTTGTGCTCCAGCAGCGCCACACGCCGTCCACGCTGCCCGGCAGTCGCCGCGCACATCAGCCCCGCCGCACCCGCGCCCAGAACCACCACATCGAATTGGCGCGCGACACTCATAGGTTCTCGTTCAGAATAGCGGTCGAAGGCCGCTTTCATCGCTCTTCATGATTACCGGCAGGCAATTACTGGCGAGCGAGACCTTGGGCAATTACGCTGGCAGTCCTAGGGACGAACGCGACATTTCGCTGAGCCCGAGGGCACGAGAACTTGATAGATTGCAGGTAGGAGCGCACCATCGGATCGCGAACACCATCATTGGACACGCGGATGACGTGGAAGACCCTCTTGGCCTTCGCGATCATTTACTTCGTGTGGGGCTCCACGTTTCTCGCCATCCGCATCGGCGTCCATGAGGTGCCGCCGCTGATTCTCGCCGCCATGCGATTCGTGGCTGCTGGTCTGGCTCTGTTCATCTGGACCATCGCACGCGGCGAGCGAGCCCCGTCCCGGGTTCAATGGCTGTCTGCATCCCTGCTGGCTTTCCTCATTTTTGTGCTCGACTACGGCCTCCTGTTCTGGGCTGAGCAGCGCGTGCCTTCAGGCGTAGCTGCGGTCATGATGGCCACTATCCCCGCGTTCACGGCGCTCGCCGAGATCGTCATCCTGCGCACGCAGAGGCTCACCATTCGCCTGGCCTTTGCGCTCCTGGTTGGAATCGGCGGAGTGGCCGTGTTGATGAGCCGCTCGTTGAATCTGGGCGGCGCACCCATCGACAGCGCGGGCGCCGTCGCGCTCATCATTGCATCGATGAGCTGGTCCGTCGCATCCTCGCTTAGCCGCAAACTTCCGCTGCCCACTTCCAAGGTTGTGAGCTCTGCCGCGCAGATGCTCGCGGGAGGACTGTTGCTGACCGTGGCCGCGGCCCTGTTTGGCGAGTTCCGCCGCTTCAATCCGTCAGGCGTCTCGCGCGAGGCATGGTTCTCGTTGCTTTATCTCATCGTCGCAGGCTCCATCGTCGGCTTTACCGCCTACGTCTGGCTCCTGCATCATCACTCGCCCACCAGGGTAGGCACCTACGCGTACGTAAATCCCGTCGTCGCCGTAGCCGTCGGCTCTCTACTCGGCGGCGAAGCCCTTGGATTGCGAACCGTGCTCGGAGCTCTCTTTGTTTTAATCAGCGTGGTTGTTATCACCACCACGCCAATCAAGAAGCCCGCAGCGACCGCCGGCTAGCCGCATCATTTCTGTTCACTGAACACTGTCTTATGCGTCGTCCCGGAACATCGGATGCGGAATCAGCCTGCGATAGTCTTCCTGGTGCGCGCCTTCCAGGCAGGCTTCGATGATCTGCTTGCCCAGCGGCTCGAGGCCGGGGACCAGGAATTGTCTCAGCTCCGTGGCGAAAAACTCGCGCCACTGCCGCGCGCCTTCCTCGTATACATCCATCCCGCCCTGGATTTGCTCTTCCACCTGCAGGAATACGCGCGGAATCATCGATCCCTCAATTCTCAACTGGTTGGGAATGTACCCAAGCAGCGGGCAGATCGCCTCGCTCACCTGCTCGTGCGCAAATTTGGCGCTGCCGCGCCGGGCCAGGTATTCGCGCGCGATCCACTCCGCCATGAAGCCTACTTTCCACGCCCCGATGTGCTGGTTGGGCAGCAGCACATAGCGTGTCTCCGGCGTCTCAACAATCTGGCGCAGAAGCAGGTTGGCCTGGTCCACGCGGCGGCCGGTGGCAAAGGCCCAATACGAGCCCACGCCCTCCGACTGCATCGCGGTGCTCTTTTGCGCCTGAATGCTTGGGTTGGCATGGCCACGCGGCGCAACCAGCCTCCAAAGCCAGGCGAGCGCCGGGCTCAGCACATGCAGCATGGCCAGAATCCCGTAGAGTTGGCTATCGCGGTGCGTTGGAGGGCAGCGTACTCCGAAGCTGCGCACATCCACGCGCTGCGGCCCGTCCAGGATGTCCTCGAGCATGCGTCTGGGCAGAATCACGCGTGGATTCGGGCACAGCTTCCCCGGCGCATCTTCCACATGCTCCCAAGTCAGGCAAGTCCCGCCGGGGACGATGTAGTGATTGAGAAAGATCAGCGGCTCGGGCGGATCGATGCACAGCCGTTCCAGGTTCGGCGCTGTTCCATATGCGTGGATATGGTCCACGCGTACAAACCAGCCGTTCTCCGCGTCCGCCACCGTCAGCCGCCCGCTTTTTCCACCATTCGTCGCCTGATATTTGGGATGCGCACAGGCCATGTCGTCCGCGATCGGCCGCAGATGGCAGGCTTCGGGCAGGTTCAGCGTGCGCTCTTCCTTCGTCACCACATTGCGTCCCAGCAGCAGCCGTCCATCTTCCATGCGGTGAATGTGCTCCGTCATCTCGCTCTTGCCGCCGCCGCTTGCTCCCTCGTGCATCAGGATCAGTTGGTTCTCATACGGAGTCACCACCGCAACAGCCGCGCAGTGGTTGGTTGTCCAGCCCTCGTGCTCGCCTTTGTCCAGCAGCATGGAGTAGACACCCTTCTTCGCGCTCGGACCCGGATAGAGGTTGTAGGCAAAGATCTCCTGGTGCGTCTCTTTCCGGTCGTGCACCACGACCTGCCGCCCGCCAAAGTGCGTATGCCGGAACGGCGGCGCCACGAACAATACCCCACCCGTCACCTTGAAATCTGCCGGGACACGGCTGCGCGGAATCATTCCCTGCAGGTCAGCCAGCGCCGCCGCAAAAAACGCCGCCTGCCGCGGCACAATCAGCAGGCTTCCATAGCCGAGCGCGTCGGTTCCCGCATAAAAAGGCATCGCAACAAGCTCCTGCGTTTTCAGCCAGTCCAGCGTGTCTTGCCGCGTCTTCTCGAACCCCTCGCCAAACCGCTCTTCATACGTGGGCTTGTCTGTCGGCAGCTTGTCGCCGATCACCATCGCATCCGGATCGCGTCGGCGCATCGCCGGATCGGGGAAGTTGATCGCCAGGCCATTCCGAGCCTTCGTGATTACCGCCTCCACAACACGGCCCGCGGCGGGAGCCTGAAACACGGCCTCATACTGGCCATGGTCGTCGCGGTTGCCCAGTGTCCAGTCCGTGTCTCCCGACCCACGGCCCAGCGCCCAGTCCATGAGTTGCGTCCGTGTTTCCGGCGACTGCATCAGCGGCGCTCTGCTCAAGACCTCGCGCACTGCCTCCGGCAGTTCCAGTTCCGCCCAGGCTGCTTGAAAATCGACGAATCCGCCTTGAACCACCGCCGTAGCCATATCTATTTCCTCGATTCAGGGAAGAACTGGTGCATATAAGCTCTGCCAACGCCCCAAGGGGCTCAAGATTTTTATCGCATCCCCCGGCAGACCTGGCAGTGCTCTGCATCACATCCGAACAGATGCGCACGCGCCGAAGGGCAATACCGCATTACAGGCCATTCCTGCCGTCTCCACATTAAAATTGGAGAAACTATTTGGCCTGGGTTGCATCGAAGGTTTAAGACGGGGTTCCGACGGTCATAGACGTGCCATTGAAGAAACAGGGCTGCAATATCTGTGATATTTAGGGCGGTTCAAGACTTCCTCTAAAAGCCATTCACTGAAAGCACGGCTTTTTCCCAGCCCGATTAAGGCTGTCGACCCTCCAGTTTTACTTGGCTCAGCGAATTTGCCGGAGATGGAATTCGGGGTGCATGGAATTGACGCGTTGCGAACCTGCAATCGTCAGTAAGCAGTTGTTCCTTCGCCGCGAATAACCCAGCCTCGACACACGCCGAGCCTCACATTTATGTCCTTGAATATTTTCTTTGGAGACTTCACATGACCGCACTCTTACCTAAACGAAGCGTACTCGCTCGCGCGCTGTTGTATGTCGCATTCGCCGCGGCTGCACTCATCCTGGCTCCCGGAACCCTCACGGCCCAGACGCTAACCTCCGGGGATATCGCCGGGACCGTAGAGGATGCGTCCGGAGCCTTTATACCTGGCGCGGATGTGAAAGCGGTGAATAGCGCGACAGGCGCCGTCCATGACGTGACTACCGGCTCGGCCGGGGACTACCGCATTTCGCTCCTGCAGCCCGGCCCCTATAAAGTGACTGTGACTGCAGATGGTTTCCAGCCCACCGAGGCCGCCCTCACCCTGAGCGTCGGTCAGGTCGCAAGCCACAATTTCAAGCTCGCCGTGGCTCAGAGTTCGCAATCGGTAGAGGTTGTCGAAACTGACATTCCCTTGCTGCAAACCGACAGCTCCGATATGTCCACCACCATCTCCCAGGAGCAGGTGCAGAATCTGCCCAATCCCGGCGGCGATGTTACCTACCCCATCAACGTCACCCAGGGTGTGATCATGAACACGCAGGGCGGCTATGGCGACGCGGAAGCCTTTGGCCTGCCTGCCACCTCCAATAACTTCACGATCAACGGCGCTGAAGAGAACGATCCATTCCTCAACCTCAATAACTCCGGTCCCAGCAATCTGCTGCTTGGTTCCAACGATGTTGACCAGATCGATGTCGTCGCCAACGCGTATGGCGCTCAATATGGCAGCCTGGGCGGCATTCAGGAGAATATCCTCACCCGCTCCGGAACCAACAAATTCCACGGCAACGCAGTCTACTATTGGACCAACAGCGACCTCAACGCGAACCAGTGGTTCAATGACTACTACGGCACGCCCGAGTCCTACTCCAACGCCAACCAGGGCGGAGCCGCAATCGGCGGTCCCATCGTCAAAGACAAGGCCTTCTTCTTTGCAAATTATGAGACTCTGCGTTTCTTGACTACAGTGCCCACGCAGGTCATCATTCCCAACGCCGCCTATCAAGCTGCGGTCATCGCCAATCTCAATGGTACTGGCCAATCCGCGCAGATTCCCTTCTACCAGCAGCTCTTCAATACCTATAACAACGCTCCCGGCGCAGCGGCAGCCACGCCGTACAACGGAACCACGTATGCAAACGCCTTTGAGGGCACGGCCAAGAGCAGCCTGACGGAATCGCTCGTCACCGCTCGCGTTGATTACAAGATTGGAGCGAACGACAGCCTCTTTGCCCACTTCAAGTATGACAATGGCACTCAGCCCACCTTCGTCGATCCCATCAGCTCCGCATTTAACGCGGACGCCAAGGAGCCTGACTGGGAGGGACAACTCCAGGAGACGCACGTCTTCTCGCCGAACCTCGTCAATCAGTTCATCTTCTCCACAGTCTGGTACAGTGACCTCTTCGTCAACGAGAATCCCACCGCGGCAGCGGCTCTGATTCCTTACACCATGGGATTCTTCGATGGGTCATTTTCCACTCTCGGAGGCGACCTCACCGCCTTTCCCCAGGGCAGGAACCTAACCCAGTATCAATTCAATGACGACGTGAGCTGGACAAAAGGAAAGCACACCTGGAAGTTCGGATTTACCTTCAAGCGGGACGATACCACCGACGAAGATCCCCAGGAGCTTTCCCAGTTCGCCGACGCCCTCGAATATGGTCCGGCATCCTCGCTCGCAGGCAGCGCGGTAACCTTGCCTCTGAGCTCTGCGGACTATTTCGGCAATGGTTTGATGCTGCAAGCCTCGCAGTCTTTTCCCAAGAGCCCCTCGGCCCCCATTGCCGTCTATAACCTTGGACTGTATGCGCAGGATCAGTGGCAGCTTGCCCCAAACTTCCAACTCACTGCGGGAATTCGCATCGAGCATAACTCGAATCCGGTATGCCAGGTGAACTGCTTTGCTCGCTTTACGACAGGCTACAACAACGTCACGGCTGGCTTGAACACGCCCTACAACGGCGTGATCGCCTCCGGCCTGCACCAGGCGTTCAACGGCCTGCAAGCGGTAGACGTGGATCCCCGCATCGGATTCACATTCTCGCCCAAAAGCCATCCCAATACGGTGGTGCGCGGCGGATTCGGCATCTTCACGGACATCTTTCCCGGCACCGTTGCCGACTACCTGCTCAACAATCCTCCCTTCAGCGTGCAATTCTCCGCCTCCGGCTACACCTCTCCCTCGGTTCCGGGCAGCGTGACCAGTGCGCTTGTGAGCAGCAACACGGCCTTTCAGGCTGCATACGCCGCGGGCGGTAGCTATAACTCCATCGTCGCCGCCGATCCTAATTTCACGCAGCCCAACATCTACAACACGGATCCGAACATCAAGAATCCGACCTACGAGGAATACAGCCTGCAGATTCAGCAGCAGGTCGGAAAGCACTCCAGCTTCCAGATCGGATACGTCGGCAACCATGGCTACCACGAGCCATGGGTCAACAACGGAGTGAATGCATTTGGCTTTGGAGGCGCTCCGGCAGCGCCCGCGCTCCCCGCTTTCGCGCAGGTAATCGAGATCAAGAGCGCAGCCGACTCGAATTACAGCGGACTGGTTGCTTCAATCAAAAACCAATCGAAGTATGTCACTCTGCAATTCAATTACACCTACAGCCATGCCCTCGATGAGATCTCCAACGGCGGCTTCCTTCCCTTCGGGTTCAACAGTGCCGGCGCTGCCAATCCCAACACCATCGATCCATTCAACCTTGCTCTTCAGAACTACGGCAACGCAGATTACGACATCCGGCATAGCTTGAACGGCGATTACCTAATCACGGTTCCTTATTTCGGCGGCCCGCGCGTCCTCACGGACAAGTGGCTCCTGGGAGGTACTCTCTTCTGGCACAGCGGCTTTCCTTTCAGCGTCTATGACGGGGATGTTTCCGGCTCCCTCGAGCCCAACTACGGGGGCGACGTACTGGCAGCAGTTGTCAATCCGGATGCTCCCCGGCACTGCGGGATCAACAAATCCTCCCCCACTACTTCGTGCTTCGGAAGCTCATCGACCGCAAGCAGTCCGGACTTCGCCGATCCAACTGGATTTGGCGGGCAGACAAGAAACCAGTTCACCGGCCCCGGCTACTTCAACACGGACTTCACGCTGCTGAAGGGATTTAAGGTCCCCAGCCTCGAAGCTGGCCTGTTTCAGGTTGGAGTGGAAGGATACAACGTTCTGAATCACCCCAACTTCCTCAATCCGGACACCAATTTTTCCGATGGCCCTGGTTTTGGAGTGATCACCGCAACCGCCAGCGCTCCCACCAGTGTTTACGGCACAGCGCTCGGCGGAAACTCCTCCGCACGTATCCTGCAGCTCAAAGCAGTCTTCAAGTTCTAACTTCATCCACCAGAAAAGGCCTGCGCGGCATCCGCCACGCAGGCCTTCTCTTCTGTTGCAGCCAATCAACCGGCAACAGGCCTTCCAAACCGCTCCGACACGAGCCGCAACGCGTCCGCCGCCGTCGCAATCGTCCCCTCAAGTTGCGCATCCTCCACTGCGCGCAGCATCTCCTTGAACCCCGCCCCTGGCACATATCCCGCCGCTATTAGTTCCCGCCCCGTAATCAGCGGTTTCGGCCGTACCGTCTCCTCGGGCATTGCGAGCCACCGCTCCCGCACAAATTCCCAGTGGTCCAGATTCCCGCTTCCGGCCAGGCAATCCATTCGGTGCAGGGCAAGATGCTCTTCAAACTCGGGGAGCCTGAAGAACCGCTTCAGCGTCGATGCCTTCATTCGCTCCGCATCGGCAAACCGCATATGGTTCTCCACCAGCGCCAGAATCTGCCGCGAATCCTCGTTCGAAAACCGGAACCGCCGCAGAATCTCCGCAGCCATGGCCACGCCAATCTCCACGTGGCCGTCAAAGCGGATACGGTCGGGCGCGCGCCGGAATGTCGGCGGCTTACCCACATCATGCAGCAGCGCTCCCCAGGCCAGCGTCGCCCGGCAACCCGCCTCCAACTGCCCCAGCAGAAGCAGCGTATGGACCCACACATCGCCCTCTGGGTTATACTGCGCCGGCTGTTCCACCCCCTTCATCCGCGCCGCTTCCGGCAGCACTTCATTCAACAGACCGGTCTCGTCCAGCAGTTCGAATGCCCGCTGCGCCCGTCCTTCGGTCAGCATTTTGGTAAGTTCGTCCCGAACCCGCTCCCGGCTCACCGCCTGAATCCTGCCCGCCAACCCCCATATAGCGGTCTTCGTCCGCGCCTCCAACCCAAACCCGAACCGCGCCGCAAACCGCACTCCCCGCAGCATGCGCAGGTGATCCTCTTCGAAACGCTCCTCCGCCCTCCCAATCGCCCGGACAACCCCGGCATCCAGATCCCCAACTCCGCCGACCAAATCAACCACCGCTTCCCGCAGCTTGGCGCAATCCCCAAGAGAGTCTGCCGCCCGCATTGCATCGAGCAGCAGACCGTTGATGGTGAAATCTCTTCGCCGCACATCCTCCTCGGCGCTCGTTGTGTACCGCACCGCATCCGGATGCCGTCCGTCTAAGTACGCGCCATCCGATCGGAACGTCGCAACTTCCGTTATGGAGCCCTCGGGACCATCCTGAACCAACACCACGCCGAAGTGCGCCCCAACAGCAAAGGTCCGTTCGAACAGCCCGAGCACCACATCCGGCGTTGCGCTGGTCGCTACGTCATAATCCTTCGGAGGCCGTCCGAGCAGCAGGTCGCGCACACAACCTCCGGCAAGGTACGCCTCATAACCCGCCGAGTGCAGCCTCTTCACCACCCCGAAGGCCGCTTCGGATTGTCTGGTCTCCGCCAACATAACTGCTTCTATTCTCAATCCGTCCAAGACACTCCGTGCCCCATCCTTGCGACTTTTTGCTGTCGCAAGGGTGGGAAACCACAACTCCCGACCCGCAAAGGCCATTCGCCGCACGCGTCGCGTGCCAATCGTCCGCACCTGACGCATCTGCCTCACGGCATATGGCCGGTAAACTAAGTAGATGAGCGGAAGCGGCCTGATCCTGGCAATCGAATCCTCCTGTGACGAGACCGCGGCGGCCGTCGTCCAGCGTGGGGCCTGCACGCTCAGCTCGGTTGTCGCCTCGCAAATCTCTACCCACGCCCGCTACGGCGGTGTTGTCCCGGAGCTGGCCAGCCGCGAGCACCTCCGTGCTGTCGTCCCCGTCGTCCGCGCCGCCCTGGCCCAGGCCAATGTCAGCCTGTCGGATCTGGACGCAGTTGCCGTAACCTCTGGACCCGGCCTCGCTGGAGCGCTCCTTGTAGGGATCACCTACGCCAAAGCCCTCGCCTTCGCCAATGACCTTCCTCTCATTGCCGTCAACCATCTGGAAGGCCACATCCACGCCGTCCTCCTGAACGAGCGCGAGTCGATCACGCCGAATTCCCCGCAGACCAGTCATCCTGAGCGGGCGCAGCGAGTCGAAGACCCTGCTTCCAGGCCAGGTGCCCCCGGCCTCCATTCAGAGACCGGGGAAAGCACGAAGACCACGTCCGAGCCGGCCCTGGCCCTTGTTGTTTCTGGCGGCCACACTCATCTTTACCTCGCCAGCCCTGTCGCTGATACCTGGCAATACAACCTCGTCGGCCGCACCGTTGACGATGCCGCCGGCGAAGCTTACGACAAAGTCGCCAAGCTTCTCGGCCTCGGCTATCCCGGAGGCCCGTGGATCGACGCGCTTGCGCCGCACGGAAACCCGCACGCCGTGCCGTTCACGTTCGCGCAAATCAAGACCAAGCTCCACCTGGCCGGCAAAGCTCCACGCACAAAGGCCGCCAACACAGCTCCCATCGCCAACCTCGATCCCCATTTCCTTTTTTCCTTCTCCGGAATCAAGACCGCCGTCCTGCGCTACGTGGAGCTGCATAACCTTCGCCCCGAAGCCGAGTCCCGTCGCGACTCGCTCTTCACCGGACCTGACGCTCCCGCGCGGCCCACCATCGAAGACGCCCTCGCCACCTTCGATCCGCAGACCCTCGACCTGATTGCCAGTTTCCAGCACGCTGTGGTCGGCGACCTCATGAAGAAGACCTTCGCTGCGGCAGAGTCTCTAGGCGCGAGCCGCATCCTGGTCACTGGAGGCGTAGCCGCCAATCGCGAGCTCCGCAGCCGCTTTACCTTGGAAGCCTCTCGACGCGCTCTTGACGTGTCGTTCCCAACCCTGGCCCTGTCCACGGACAACGCCGCCATGATCGCCGCTGCCGCCTGGCCCCGCTTCGTATCCGGTGACTTCGCTCCCGCATCTCTGTCGGCCGACCCATCCCTGGCCTTGGGCCGCTGAACCACTCATCCCAACTGACCTGCCAATCGAGCGGCGCTCTCGAGCATCGCCCCGGTTCTACCCACGGAATCACCAGCATTCCTCTGGCCCCGCACTTGGCGCCAGCAGTCCCTGTCTGGACGAGATGCTGCAGCGGCTGCAGCAAGTGGGAAGGAACACGGTCATTCCATGTGCGATTGAACGCACTCAGGGCGCGGTCCTCCGCGGGCCCCAACGGCCACAAACGCGGGGCAAACCAACAGCAATCAGACATCGTGCGTTCCGAGGCGTCCTCAAGGATGAAGATTCTCTAATGCCTGGTTCATTCTGACCATCCAGTCCTTACCCGCTTAGGTAATAAGTACATGGTAAGAAGGGGCGCTGCCGTGGCTTGCTCTTCGGCTCAGGCAATTATTTCCAGAGAGTTGCGTCCTGATACCGGTTTGGTCCATCAAATGCAAAGAAGTGAATGAGGGAGGAGTGCGTGTCCGGTAATCGCCCAGGCACCCTCTGCGGAGAGTTTGGCAGGAACAGAGCTAACCGGTTCGCGGTTCTGCCGATCAAATTGTCAGCCTCAGAAGGAGGGGATCATGGCTAGCCCAGCTTTCAAGCGGACCGCAGTTCCGGCATTTGAGCCCTTGATCGCCTCGGATCGCCGTTCCCTGTCGGAGTCGGCTTCCTCTTTGGACAAATCCCCAGTCATCAATAGCGAAGCAGATGTCCCGTACGTGGAGACTTCGAAAGGCCTCCAGGCCGCGAAGGGCGCCATGGTGGCAATCGGGCTGGAAGCTGCAGCAGCCCTCTTGCTCTACGGCATCTGGCAGGCCTGGCACGTGCTCCGCTAATCAGGCTGCCGATCGCTTTTCATTCAGACCCGCTTCCTACTCCTGCAATTCGTAAGCGCTGTGGCCGCCGCTCTCCAGCCTGACGGAAATATCTTCCCAGGATGTGTCCACTCGGCGGCTCTCAGTGTCATTGAGTGTCAGCCTGACGACAGTTTGCGCCCTGAGCCCTGTTTCCCTTCCCCGATCCCTGATTTCTCCCCTCGACTTGCTACAATCGGAAGGGCCGAAACCGCCATTTCGTTCATCTTTATGTCTATGATTAAGCAGTCCGAACCATGAGCAAGCCGTTCGAAGTACCACCAATGACCGTACGTCTCTTCAACACCCTGACTGGAGAACTCGACCCCCTGGTTCCCATAGACGGCCAGGCGCTGCGCATGTACGCCTGCGGACCCACGGTCTACGACTACGGCCACATCGGTAACTTCCGCACTTTCCTTCAGATAGATATCCTCCGCCGCTTTCTCCTGCTCACCGGAACCAGGGTCCGCCACGTCATGAACATCACCGACGTGGACGACAAGATTATCCGCAACGCTGCCGCCCTGCATATGCCCATTGGCGAGTACACGGCCCAATTCGAGCGGGCATTCTTTGAGGATCTGCACTTTCTCGGCGTCCAGCGTCCGGAGATCATTGCCCGCGCCACAGAGCACATTCCGCGCATGGTTGAGCTCATCCAGGAACTGGCCGAGGCCGGCGCCGCCTACCAGACCGAGGACGGCTCCTGGTACTTTCGCCTGGCCGCCTTTCCCGAGTACGGCAAGCTAAGCAAAAAGGACCTGAGCGGCATCGAAGACGGGGCCCGCGTTGACCTCGACGAGTACGAGAAGGACTCCGCTCGCGACTTTGCCCTCTGGAAGGCAGCCAAACCCGGTGAGACCTTCTGGGACACGCCGATTGGCCGTGGCCGCCCCGGATGGCATATCGAGTGCTCGGCGATGGCCATGGCCTACCTGGGCGAGAGCATCGATCTGCATGCCGGCGGCGAAGACCTGATGTTTCCGCACCACGAAAACGAGATCGCCCAGAGCGAAAGCGTGACCCATAAGCCCTTTTCCCGCAGCTGGATGCACGTCCGCTTCCTGCTCGTGGACGGGCGCAAGATGTCCAAGAGCGAGGGCAACTTCTTCACCCTCCGCGACCTCTTGCTGAAGGGCTACAAGGCCTCGGCCATCCGCCTCGCGCTCGTCTCGGTGCCCTATCGTCACCAGCTCAACTTCACCTTCGACGGACTCACCGAGGCCACCAACGCCATCGAACGCCTGCGCACCTTCTCGCAGCGGCTCAAGCAGGCCAACCTCGCCCCTGGCGCCAACCCGGCGCTCCAGGAAGCTGCGCAGAAGGCGCAGGCTGAGTACATGGCCGCGCTTGCCAATGACCTGAACACCGCCGAGGCCCGCGCTCCCATCTTCGACCTCATCCGCACCGCCAACACGGCCATCGACCAGGGACAATTGCTTGCTGAGGATCGCGAGGCGATCCTCGCCGTCCTGGCCAGCTTTGACGCCGTCTTCGATGTGATTGAGGATCGCGATGCCGAGCCAACGCGCCGCGCTCTCGAGTGGGCTGAAAAAGCCGGCCGGATGGAGGATGTTGCTCAGGAACTTCTTGTCCGCCAGTCAACGACAGATGAGGACATAGACGCCCTCGTAGCCGAGCGGACATTGGCCAAGCGGCAGCGCAACTTTGCCCGCGCCGACCAGATTCGCAACGAACTGGCGGAAAAGGGCGTTATCATCGAAGACTCGAAGGACGGCGTCCGCTGGAAGCGGAAATAGGTCTAACTCAGGTAGACTGCTAGCAGCGGCGTGGCGGGTTTTCCACGGAGGAGCTCTGCATGGAATTCGAAATCGTATTCGACCGCGAGGAAGATGGCCGTTGGATCGCGGAGATTGAGAGCCTGCCGGGTGTGCTTGCGTATGGAACCACACGAACGGAAGCACACTCGAAAGTGGAAGCTTTGGCGCTACGTGTGGTGGCAGACCGCATTGAAGTCGATCAAAGTGCTCCGGACCAGGTCCGATTCGCGGTTGCCTGAATCGCCTTCCGCTGGCCTTTCCGTTTCAATACCGTATCGTTCTCTTTTCGACGTGATTCGGCCGTTGTTGGCTCGTCAAAGCAATGCGCTCCTTTCAAATGCAGTCGACTCAGCAGCCTGCGACGGGGCGATAAAGGTTGACCTAACGCCAACAACGCTGTATCGCTAATGCATGAGCCAATGGCCAGCGACGAGTGCTAGAAAGGTCTATCGCGCGTTGCAGCGTATCGGCTGGCGGGAGAAGCCCCGCGTGAGCAAGGGCGGCTCCCATCGACAGATGGAAAACCCCGGCTTCTCTTATGAATTCACGTGGGCTTTCCACGATCAAGAGGAAATTGGCCCCAAAATGCTCGCCAAGATAGCGAAACGTACAGGCCTCAAGCCAGAGGATCTCTAAACGTAAAGGAAGAACACGCGAATGGAAGCGAACGAAGTCTCCGAACTGAAAGAGCAGGCGGAAAAGGGCGGCGAATCGGCGATGC
>CAYUJM010000054.1:0-24663 GCA_964445025.1 uncultured Occallatibacter sp.
GACTAGAGGTCCAGAACCGAGGAACTTATGCTGAAACGCCTCTTAGTTACAGCCTTTATCGCGACCCTTGCGGTAGGCATGAGCTATGCAGATCAATCCACATCAAAAGTAACCATTCCTGTGACGAGAACTCCGGCAACCAGTGGCAAGCAGATGTACGTCAACTATTGCGCACCGTGTCACGGCGTGGACGGCAGAGGCCAGGGCCCCGTGGCGCCGGCGCTGAAGGCGTCGCCCACAGACTTGACCGTGCTGAGCAGGAATAACCATGGAAAATTCCCCGACACGCATGTCGTGAACGTGCTGCAGAATGGCGCGGAGATTCCGTCCCACGGCACGGTTGAAATGCCCGTATGGGGACCGATCCTTGGTAAAATGAACGTGACCAACAACCAGGACAGGCTGCTCAGAATCAGTAATTTGAGCCGCTACCTCGATACCCTTCAGGCAAAGTAGGGGCCGGCGGCCCATTCGCTCCCGGCTAAGGAGCCCGGATGAAGCCGCACAAACCCCAACCTGTTTCGAACCAAAAGGCGCCCAGGGCACACAAGCCCAAGGCGCCTTTTGAGCCGGTGGACGAGAAACCCACCCTGGGCCAAGGTCCAGACGACCGAAAGCTAAAGCGAAACGTGTATTCGGAGGGAAAGGGCGCCGGATCGGACCGGACGAAACCGAAAAGCCCTGCACGAAGCCATGGAGTCCTGATCAATCGCCGCGCCGCCGACCGGCTGCGCAATCGGCATTTGTGGGTCTACGCCTCCGATATCGAGTCGATCGACCTCCCGGAAGCGGCTTCGGACAGCCCTCCTGCCCTGCTGCCCGTGGCCGACTCTCGCGGCCTTCTGCTGGGCACCGCGCTCTACAGCCCTTCCTCGCAGATTGCTCTGCGGCTGGTTTCCAGGGAAGCGATCGATGAAAAAGCATGGCTGGAGTTGCTGGCTTCACGGCTGCGCCGGGCCATTCTGCGGCGAAAACCACTGCTTGACGGCCAGACCGATGCCTGCCGGCTGTGTTTCAGCGAGGCTGACGAGCTTCCCGGGCTGGTGGTGGACAAGTACGGCAACCTTGTGATTCTTCAACTGCTTGCCAAGGGTCTGGACTCGGCCGCTGTGCGCGGCACGTGCGTGCGGGTATTGCGCGAAGAACTGGGACCACAGGCCATTCTGGAGCGGCCCGATCCGCGCATGCGCGAACTGGAAGGGCTGGGTGCGCCGAGTTTGGAGCCGCTGTTTGTTGCGGAGGGAGCGCGTACCGAGGACACCGCCGAGATTGGCAGAACGCAGTTTCGGCTGAATGGGCTGGTGTTCCACTTCGATGCCAATGCCGGGCAAAAGACTGGAGCGTTCCTGGACCAGCGGGACAACTACGCCGCCACCCGACAATGGGCGCAGAGACTGGGCGCGAACGGCCGGGCGCTGGACGTTTGCTGCTACCAGGGCGGGTTTGCGCTGCATCTGGCCCAGGTTTGCAGCCAGGTCACGGGCGTTGACGCATCGCGCGCCTCACTGGAGGTGGCCGAACGGAACCTTGCCGCCAACCGCGACCAGATCAGCGCCGCGGTGGACTGGGTAGATGGCGATGCTTTTCAGATTCTGCGCGACTGGTCGGAGGCCGGCGAGACCTATGACGCCATCGTCCTGGATCCGCCTGCCTTCGCCAAGACCAAACGGGCGGTTGAAGGAGCCATGCGTGGCTACAAGGAGCTGAACCTTCGCGCGCTTAAAATGCTGCGCCCGGGCGGGCTGCTGGTGACCTGCTCCTGTTCGCACCATGTGAGCGGGGCCGATCTCGAGGCTATCGCGGCTTCCGCTGCGGTCGATGCGGGACGGCGCGTGCGCCTGCTGGAGCGGCGAGGCGCAGCTCTCGACCATCCGGTGGTGCTGAATCTGCCGGAGACCGAGTACCTGAAATGCCTGGTCCTGGAAGTCGAGTAATCAAGCCTCTGCCGTGCGGTGGCTGGCACGCGCGAGAGGCCAGAGCCGGCCAAGCCATCGACGCCAACTGCTTCGACCGGCGATGGGCGCCGCCGGGTCCTGTTTGCCGGGAGCCGACCGCAACTGGGCCAGGGTGTCTTTGACCATGGCGCGCAGGGACTCCGCCTCAAGGGTGCAGGATCGCAGGTAAGCCGAGACCGTAAGCCCAGCCTCGGCGGCACGTTTGCGCAGTTGCGTGCACTCTGCCCTGCTCAGCCGGATGGTGACGCTGGCGCACTTCAGATTCCGATCATGCTCCGACACCGTTTTGGGGCCGGCTTCGGGGGAGATGTCCACACCGGGAGCAGGCTCGGGCTGCACGGTCAATGCCGGAGCGGGGTCTTCCCCGCCGGGAAGCTCCTCGCAGATGCGAACGCTGGCAGCGTTTGCCGGCTGGGTGAGCGAATGGTCGCTGGGGTCGGGCACCCTGTAGCGTGCGTGGGCGCGCAGGGCACGCTCGTAACTGAGGGTTGCCACGTCGTCCGCGAGCTGGTCGTCATCCTAGGCGGTGCGGCGGGAGGTTTGGCGTTCCACGGCGGCGGACGCAGGTGCGGCGAGCGCGGCGAGCAGCCCCGCAAATGTGGGCGAGCCGGAAACGGGAGCGGATGGGGCTGGCAGCTGCATGGATTGGAGCATATCTGCGCATGCGACGAAAGCGTGAGGAGTTTACCGGACGAACGGGCGGACGAATTCCTGAAAAGGAATGTTGTAATAGCATTCCCGGAACTGCACTCTTCGATTCATGGAGCCGGCCATGGAGCCGGGTGCGCCGGCCTTACGAGCAGCGGAAAATGCCCTCGCTCTGGTCAAGATCCCTCGAATGCATCCCTCTGCGGCTAGAGCCGACATTGATCCTGTGTCACCTACGGCACGACTCAAGTCGTGCCCTGACACTTCTTGCCCCTTCCGTAGAGTTCTTCCGCGGCCAGCTTGTGTGCTGTCAGCTCGCGGCAGCTTCTGCGGTATCGAAGTCGGGCAGGACCCGGCCGGGAAGGCGCAACAGCTGGGTGACCGCATCGGCTGACATGGGGCGCGCAAAGAGGTATCCCTGACCGAAACGGCAGCCCAACTGGCGCAACAGGCGATACTGCTCGCGGGTCTCGATACCCTCTGCCATGACATCCATTCCCAGCACCCTGGCCAGCTCGATAATGGTTCGCACAATCTGTAACGGTTGATCGCCTTCGGTCATTCGGCCCACGAAGGAGCGGTCGATCTTGAGAACGTCGAAGGGCAGGGAATGCAGGTGGTTTAGCGAACTGTATCCGGTGCCGAAGTCGTCCAGGAGCAACGAGACACCCAGGCGGCGGAGACTTCCCAGCACCTCCAGCGCGATCCGCATGTTGGGAATCAGGCTGGATTCTGTCATCTCCAGTCCGAGTTGCCTGCTGGAGAGGTCGAACTGGGTGAGCAGGGTCTCAACATGGTCCGCCAGGCCGCGGCTGGAGAATTGGCGGGCGGAGAGGTTGACGCAGACCCGCAGAGAGCTGCGGCAGGAGTCCTCGCGGCACCAGCTCTGGATTTGGCCGCAGGCCTCCGAGAGCACCCAATCACCGATGGGCAGGATCATGCCACTCTCCTCGGCGACGGGAATGAACTCCATGGGTGGAACCAGACCCCGCTCCGGATGGGCCCAGCGAATGAGGGCTTCGAGGCCGACAATCCTGCGCGTAGAGAGTTCGATCTCGGGCTGATAGTGGAGGACAAACTGGCGCTGTTCCAGGGCTCCGCGGAGATCGTCCGTTTGGGGCCAGGTCTGGGAAAAGTCCGCGACAGCGCCGGCGATGCGTGGGCGGCGCGTGCCCTGCTTTGAAATCGCGTTGCGCAGGCGGCGCAGTTCCAACTGGCTGGCCACCATTTCCGCCAGACTCTCGAGCATATGAAGCTCGCCAGTGTCCAGCCCGACGCGGGGATTGCGTCCCAAGATGGTTAGTATCCCCAGGATCTGCTTCTCGAATGAACGGACCGGAACGCTGGCGAGAAAGGACATGTTGAGGCGCTTGAGAAGCGGGAGAGCCCATTCGGATTGAGGATGCCTGGACGCGTCGGGAATGACCGCGGGGCCGTCCAGGGCGAGAACCATGTCGAAGACGGAGTTCTGCCGAGGCAACTCGCGGAGGGATTGGCCCGCGTAGGACTTGATCCAAAGACGGCTCTCATCGGCAAACCCGAGCAGAACCGTGTCGGCCTGAAAGTACCTTGCGCTCAGGCGCGTAATCACGTCGTAGCTGGCTTCCGGTTCGGTGTCGAGGATGCCCGTGGATTTCAGGGCAGCCAGCCGCGCAGCCTCCGGTCTGGGGCTGATTCCTTCAGTCTCCAGTTCTATATCTGCATGGCGCATGCCCACTCCGGCCCGGCGATTCTCCCAGAAGCACGATTCAAGCCGGAAAAGTCCATGGTCCCCCTGTCTATCGCCAACTGTACAGTGGGCACGCGAGCGGCTCTCCCGGTCTCTCCGCGCTTGATTTTTGCGGGATTTACCGGCGCAACCACCCATAGGGCGGTGCTAAACGGGGCCCGCATCTCCCATATCGGGTGGCAAGAGCAAAGCCAAGAGGTTACGGTGGAGCAATTCCCTTAGGTACCTGTATTGCTCCGTTCCGGGAACGGGCTAAGCGACGCAGGCTCGCGCGGCCTTTTTGGCCTGGAAGATCGATCCCAAGGCTACGGATGAGCCGCATGAGGGCCCGGCTGTCCCGTTTCTGTCCACAAAAACGTGAGCTGGTCGGCGTCGTCCTGCACCTGCTGATCCACGCTGACTCCAGCGGAGTGGCCGCCCGCCAGGCTGTAATGCAGCAGAATGGGACGGCCACTGGACGAAGCTGCTTGCAGCAGGGGCGTCATTTTGCGGGCGTGGAGCGGGTCCACGCGGGTATCGCTGTCGCCGGTGAAGAACATCACCGCCGGATAGGCCGTGCCGGCTTTCACGTTCTGATAGGGCGAGTATTTGAGCAGATAGGGAAACTGATTTTCGTTGTCCGCGGCGCCGTATTCCGTGGTCCAGTAATTGCCGACCTTGAACTTCTCATAGCGAAGCATGTCCAGGAGCGGATAACCGCACCACACGGCCGAGAAGAGCTCGGGGCGCTGGGCGATAGATGCGCCCATAAGCAGGCCGCCATTTGATCGGCCGGTAATGGCGAAGTGCTGAGCCGAGGTGTACTTGCTGTCGATTAGGTATTGGGCGGCCGCGAACCAGTCATCGAAGACATTTTGCTTCTTTTCGAACATGCCCGCCTCGTGCCAGCTCTCGCCATACTCGCCACCGCCTCGCAGGTTGGGAACGGCGAACCATCCGCCCTGCGCCATCCACCATGCCCAGGCGGGAGTCCAGTGTGGAGTCATGCTGGAGTTGAAACCACCGTAGCCGGTCATCAGGAGCCGCTCCGTTCCGTCGATTTTCAGGCCCTTCTGGCCGGCGATGAACATGGGAACGCGGGTGCCGTCCTTGGACTTGAAAAACACCTGCTTCAACTCGAACTGGCTGGAGTCGAACGTCACCTTGGACTGGAAAAAGACTTCGCGCTTGCCGGTGGCCGTGTCCAGGCGATAGATGGTGGGCGGCACGATGTACGACGAAAACGAGAGATAGCCATAGCGGTCGGTGGTGCGCCCGGCAACGCCCGAGGCGGAGCCGATTGTTTCGTAGTCGACGGTGCCGGCCGGCTTTCCATCCAGCGTGTAGACGGAAGTCTCGGTCTTCACATCCTTGAGCCGGTTCACGTAGATTTTTCCGCCGACGATCGACCATTCATCGATGACATCCGGCCCCTCCGGCACGATAGTCGTCCACGCTTCGGGCATAACTCCTGGATCGGCCTTCAGGATTCTTCCTTTCGGGGACTTGTAGTCGGTGCTCACATACCACGCTCCCCTGGCCCAGACGGCGTGAAAGCGCGAGTCCAACCCCCAGACGAGCACCTCGAAAGGCGAATCCGGTTTGGCCAGGTCGCGATAGACGATGTCCACGCGCCGCGGCGGCACTCCCCGGTTGATTTCGACCACAAGGTAGCGGCCATCGTCGGTCACTGTGCCGGAGAAGAGGTCGTTGCCGCCCAGCGCCTCGCCGCGAAACTCGTGTCCAAAGACCAAAGGGTCATGAGAGACTCGGGTACCCAGGACGTGCTGGTAGAGCAGCGTTCCCGCCTTGTCGTTGCGCGCGTAGTAGAGGCTGGCGCCATCCGCGGCAAAGACAACTCGGGAGTAGCGAGCCGCGGGCAGCTCATCTTCCAGCGTTTTGCCGGTCTTGACGTTGAGCAGGTGAATGGAGGCTTCATCGGCTCCGCCCTGCCGCAGCCAATAGGCTACGAGCGAGCCATCGCGGGAAACATCTTCAATGCCGACCGAGGTGTTCGGATCGCGGGTCAGCTTGGCCGTATCGATCAGGCGCTGGTCCTTGCCAATGCCGGATGGATTGGCTCCCGGCGGGCTGGTCCAGCCGTGGCGCACGTAGATGGAGAACTGCTGCTCGCCGGCCAGTCGCTTGCGAAAGAAGTAGCTTCCCGCACGTTCCAGGGGCGCACCCGCTTCCGAGACGTTCTCCAGAGCGTCCAGGTCGTCCTGCACCTGGGAGCGGATCCGCGCCTGCTTCAGATAGCGTGCGGTGTAGGCATTCTGCGCATCGATAAAGGCGCGTGTCTCCGTGCTATTGGCGTCTTCCAGCCAGCGGTAGCTGTCGGCGATTTTGGTGCCGAAGTAGTCATCGCTGACCGGAACCGCTTCCGTTGGCGGCGGCGCAGGCAAAGTGATTCCCTCGCGGCCATGAATGGTCTGGGCAGCGGCGATTGCGCCGAAGGTCAACCACAACACCAATCCAGAAGTCCGCTGCATGCAATGCCCCTCCTGCGGACAGAATACGCGGCGAGAGACGCGGTTGCACATCCTGCGCAGGCATTCGTGGACGGGGAACGGGGATGTACCGGAGATGGACGGCGGCTCACAATCAGCGCCAGTGAAGGACACGGCCCCGATAAAATCAATCTTAGTGGCTGGTTCGCCTCCAACTGAGTCTTTTCCCCCTGCAAAGTCCCGCTGGGCGCGCGGGCTGGGCCTGCTGCGCCCCTCGCACACGCACAGCGCATTTTCGGCGACAGTCGTGCTGATGGTTTCGACCTTTCTATCGCGCATCATCGGGCTGGTGCGGGTTCAGTATATTGTCTGGCTGTTTGGGCGCGGCATGGATGCGGATGCGCTGAACGCGGCCTTCGTGCTGCCCGACATGATCTCCTACTTCCTGGTAGGCGGAGCAGGATCCATCACCTTTGTGACCATCCTTACGCGCTATCGCGACACAGGGCGCGAGGCGGAGGGAGAACGGTCAATGTCGGTGATTCTGACCACCATGTACCTGGTGCTGGGCAGCGCCATTGTGGTGGCCGAAATCTTCGCTCCCTGGTACATCCACTGGTGGTTCCACGGCTTCGATGCGGAGAAGGCGGCGGTTTGCGTGAAGTTGACGCGCATTCTGCTGCCGGCGCAGCTGTTCTTCTTTGCCGGCGGTGTCTTCGGCGCGGTGCTGCTGGTGCGCAAGCAGTTCAACGTGCAGGCGGTAACGCCGCTGATCTATGGCCTGGGCACCATCGTGGGCGGAGTGCTGCTTGTGCGCAGCATCGGCGTCTCGTCGCTGGCCCTCGGCACGGTGGCGGGAGCCTTTTGCGGGCCATTTCTGCTGAACTGGATCTTCGCGCGGCGGGCGGGCACGCTTTACCGGCCGATTCTCGACACGCACGACGAGGGATTTCGCGAGTGGGTGAAGCTGTCGCTGCCGCTCATGGTGGGCGTCTCGCTGGTAACGGCCGACGGCTGGATCATTGCCCACTTCGCCTCGGCAACCAGCGGCGCAGTCTCACTGATGAGCTACGCCAAACAGCTTTTCACCGCGCCCATGGCGGTGCTGGCGCAGGCGGCAGGCGCCGCGTCCATGCCGTTTTTCGCCAGCCTGTGGTCGCAGGAGCGCCGCTACGAATTCGCCATCGGCGTGGCAGACTCGGTTTCGCGCGTAGCCGCGTTGGGACTGCTGGCGGCTTCGGGCATGGTGGCGCTGGCTCCGCCGCTGGTGGAGCTGCTGTTTGTGGGGCGGCGGTTTTCTTCCGGCGACGCACGGGAGTGCGCGGCGTACTTCGCGGTCTTCTCCGTGTCCATTTGCCTGTGGTCCGCGCAGGCGATTTATTCGCGCGCCTTCTTTGCGGCGGGAAACACGCTTGTTCCCATGGCCGCGGGAACGGTAGTTACGGTGGTTTCATGGCCCATGTATGCGCTGCTCTACCACTGGCATGGAGCCATGGGCCTGGCGGTCGCGTCCGATCTGGGAATCGCGCTGCAAACCGCGACCATCGCCGTGCTGCTTCACCAGCGGCGCATGGTTTCGCTGGCAAGCCTGGACTTTGCCGAGATGGGCCGCTGCCTGCTGGCCGGCGTGGCGAGCGGCGGCGTAGTCTGGGGGGCGATCTGGGGGCTGGGCAAGGTGCCCCTGCAACTGCTTCATGCGCAGGCGCCGGCGCAGATCCGCTGGACGGACCTAGGCTTGCTGCTCCTGGGATGCGTGCTCTGGGTGGTTATCACGCGATGGGTGCTGGAGAGGTCTGGATCGGCGCTGCCGCGCGTTGCGTTGAAGCGCCTGGGGTTGGGATAGGGCTTCGAGGACGATCTCGATTCCTGCGTGGCCAATTTCTTTCTTTTTGATTGGGGGCTCTGAGCAGTTTGCGTAGCGGAAGGCCGGTTGTCTGCGGCGAGGGTTCACGAGGGCCCGAGAAGGGGTTGCGCGCGGCTTGCCCGCGGGTTCATAGTCTTTCTCGTCGGCACGAAACTCCAGCAAACAGGCGGCAAACTACCGGCGCAGCTCAGGCAGGAGAGCGGGAAAAGAATGAAAGCACAATTCCTTTGCCCGTGCATTGTTCTCGCGCTGGTTGCGGTGTGCGGGATTGTGGCGCAGACAAAAGAGAAAACGCCGGAACAGAAACTGGCCGTCCTCGGGAGACAAGCTGAGAAGGGAAACGCCAGGGCAGAAGCCGGACTTGGACAGATGTACGAGACGGGCCAGGGCGTGCCGCAAAACTACGAGCAGGCCGCGGCCTGGTACCGCAAGGCCGCCGACCAGGGCGATGGATTGGGAGAACAAAGCCTCGGCCTTCTCTACGACAGCGGCCACGGCCTTCCGCAGGACTACGCACAGGCGGCGTACTGGTACCACCTGGCAGCCGACCAGGGGTACGCGATCGCAGAGCAGAACCTCGGCATTCTTTACGAACACGCCGAAAGCGTTCCCCAGGATTATGCCCAGGCGGCGTATTGGTACAGCAGGGCCGCCGACCAGGGCCTGCCCATCGCACAGGAGAACCTCGGCAGCCTGTACGTGACCGGCCAGGGCGTGCCGCAGGATTACGCCCAGGCTGCGGACTGGTTGCGCAAGGCCGCCATACAAGCAGACGCGGAGGCGCAGGTAAAGCTCGGCATGCTCTACGACAACGGCCAGGGCGTCTCGCAGAATTTTGTGCAGGCTGTGTTCCTGTACCGCAAAGCTGCGGACCTGGGAAGCGCAAAAGCGGAGTACAAGCTGGGATGGCATTACGCCAACGGACAAGGCGTTCCGCAAGACTATGCGCAGGCGGCAGACTGGTATCGCAAGGCCGCCGAAAAGAGCGATGCAAATGCGCAGCGCAGCCTGGGCGAAGTGTACGAATGCGGCGGACCCGCGAAGGCCGCCGATGTTTCCGGAGGGGGAAAGCTGGAGGTCAAAGTGGCCGGAGGAACAGCATGCCAGAAGGATGAGGGCCAGGCAGCAAAGTGGTTCCGGAAGGCCGCCGAGCAAGGGGATGCCGACGCGCAGAACGACCTTGGACTGCTTTACGACGCAGGGCTCGGGGTTCCTCAGGACTATGCCGAAGCGTATTTCTGGTATAGCCTGGCATCCGCGAAGAAGACGCAGTACATCGAGAACCGGCAAAATGCCGCTTCCAAACTGACCACGACGACGCTGCTGCAGACCCAGGAACGGGCGCGGAAGTGGTTTGAGGACCATCCTGCGAAGCCGTAGAGAACGCGGAAGCTCTGTTCCTCATAAATCCGGCACCGGCCCTGCAAAAAAACACAAGCGCCCTTGCCGGCGCAGGGGCGCTTGTTGGTGAGCGAACCAGGAACCAGGCCTACGCTAGACGGTTTTTACGACCTCGGCAAGGGCAGGCGCCGGGGTTGGCTTGGCGTCGGGCTTGACGTCGGGTTTGCGGATGTCGATGCCGCCCTTGAAGAAGGCGCCATCTTCAATGCTGATGCGGGCTGCGGCGACGTCGCCGCTCAACGAGCCCTCGGCGCGGATGTCGACGCGGTCAGTGGCCGAGACGTTGCCGCGCACCTTGCCCAGGACAACGATTTCGCGGGCACTGATGTTGGCGGCCACCTGGCCGTTGCGGCCCACGGTCACGCGGTTGCCGGGCAGGTTGACGCTACCCTCGACTTTGCCGTCGATAAACAGCGACTCGGAGCCGCTGATTTCGCCCTTGATAAACAGGCCTTTGCCGATGGTGGCCTGCTCGCCGTCCGCAACCGGGGCGCGGCTGGGCGCAGGTTCAAAAGATGGCGGCGGGGGCGCGGGACGGGAAGGTTCCGGGGTAAGGGTGGGGGCGGTCGGACCGGTCTGGTTGGGTTTCCACATAGCGCTCAAGGTATTTCCTTTTCTGTCCTGACGGGACTGGGGCTGCCAAGGCAGGGGCCACTGCCGCGGACCCAAAAAAACTAAAAGAACGGATCGCCTACCAAAGGTGTCTTCGGCGACCCCGTCGGCGGCCATTGATAGGATGCTAACCCTTCCTGGTCCGCCAAAACTTTACCGTTCCGTTATTTTAAGCCGAAGCAGGGCTGTTTAACGAGTGGACGGGCAAACAAGGGTAATCGGTAGCCCATTTTGACAACAGTTTCAGATGGATGCGGTTCGCCGCCGGTCCCTGGCAACAGCCGGTACGGCGGATTTCGAATTGCTGCATCGGGGTTAGCAGATCCGGGAACGAAAGGCCTCAAATGGCTCTTTCCCCAAGATGAAGCCGCGATTTGTTCTTTCGATCGGGCCGCATGAATTCGGAATTCGCTCTAGAATGGCGGCTGCAGCACTTTCACCCCCTTCTGCGCACGAATCCCGCAAGCACGTTCAGCTTTTCACATGAAGATTCTCAGTGGAGACCCCCGAATGCATCGCAAAGCAAGGCCTCTCTTTTTGGGAGTGGTTCTTTCCGCGGCCATTTCCCTTCAGTCCCAGAGCGGCCCCTCCGCGCGGGCGTTTGACGTGGTGATCGCCCACGGGCACATTATCGACGGGACCGGCTCGCCCTGGTACTCGGGCGATGTGGGCATCCGCGGCGGGCACATCGCCGCCATCGGCAACCTGGCGGATGCACCGCGCAAGCGCACCATCGACGCCCAGGGAAAAGTGGTGGCGCCGGGATTCATCGACATGCTGGGCCAGTCGGAGATGACCATCCTCGTAGACCCGCGGCTGCCTTCAAAGCTTTACCAGGGGATCACAACCGAGATTACCGGCGAGGGCAACTCTGCGGCGCCGGTGAGCGACGCCATGCTGGCCGCCGACCACGCCGGCTACGAGCACCTGCACATTACACCCGACTGGCACACCTTGCGCGAGTACTTCGCCCGCATCGAAAAGCAGGGCATGGGCATCAACCTGGCCAGCTACGTGGGCGCGACCTCGGTGCGGCGCGTGGTGCTGGGCGACGCCGATGTGCAGCCCACGCCGGCGCAGCTTGAACAGATGAAGGCGCTGGTGCGCGACGCGATGCGCGACGGCGCGGTGGGGCTGTCAACAGCGCTGCAATATTCTCCCGCGCCTTACGCCAAAACGCCGGAGCTGATTGCGCTGGCCGGCGAGGCGGGAAAGGCTGGCGGCATTTACGCCACGCACATGCGCAGTGAGGGCGACGCGGTGCTGGAATCGATTGACGAGGCGGCCGAGATCGGGCGCGAGGCGCACATTCCGGTGGAGATCTGGCACCTGAAGGCCGCGGGCAAGAAGAACTGGGGGCGCATGCCGCAGATTGTGGAACGCATCGACAAGTACCGCGCCGCGGGCATCGATATCAGCGCCAACACCTACGCCTACACAGCGTGGTTCAACACGTTCTCAGCCTTTGTGCCGCCCTGGGCGCATGACGGAGGCGATGCTCAACTGATTTCGCGACTCAAGGACAATGCAGCCCGCGCACGCATCCGCAAGGACATGCTTTCGCCAGACAAGGACTCGGCGGGCGAGAACTGGGACAACGAGTGGCAGGAGATTCCCGGGCCGGAAGCCATCCAGATTGCCGTGGTTCAGAATCCGGAGCTGGTACCGCTGCAAGGCAAGCGGCTCTCGGAAGTGGCTGCGTTGTGGAAGGAAGACCCCATCGATGCGCTGTGCGACATTCTAATCAAAGACAATGCTTTCACGGAGGTAGCCGTCTTCGGCATGGATGAGCCGGACGTGCTGCTGGCGCTGAAGCAACCCTGGGTTTCGATCGACAACGATTCGCAGGGGACTTCGCCCGAGGGGTTGCTTGGGAAGGAGCATCCGCACCCGCGCGCCTACGGAACATTCCCGCGGATTTTGCGTAAGTATGTGAGGGAAGAGGCTCAGTTGACGCTGCCCGACGCCATCCGCAAGTTTTCCGCGCTGCCCGCCCAGCGCACGAGGCTCACCGACCGCGGGGTTTTGAAGCAGGGCATGTGGGCCGATGTGGTGGTCTTCGATCCCGCGACCGTTCGCGACAAATCCACGTTTGAAAATCCCAACCAGTTCTCGGAAGGCATGGAGTTCGTGCTGGTGAACGGCGTGCCGGTGATCGAGAACGGCAAAATGACCGGCGCCCTGCCGGGCAAGGTGCTGCGCGGACCGGGTTACGTGCCGTGAAGCACTGCAAAGAACTGAAATCCACATGAGACTTGAACACTGATTGGGGGGACTCAATCAAGGAGAGGGTATGGATTCATCGTCTGTTGATCCAGTCATCAAATACGGATGGGTACTGGTAGTCATTCTCATTCTTTTCCTGCACAAGGCGATTTTGCGCATCTTCTTTGGAACCGTCATTGTTTCCAAGGACGAGATCGGGATTGTGAACAAGAAATGGGTGCTGTTCGGCTCGCATCGAACACTGCCCGATGGCGCGATTGTGGCGCTGAATGGCGAAGCCGGATTGCAGGCGGATACGCTGGCGCCGGGAATTCACTTTGGATTGTGGGCGTGGCAATTCGCGGTGACAAAAGTGCCGTTCACGACGATTGACAAGGGCCATATCGGCATTGTCGAGGCGCGCGACGGGCATCCGCTCTCTGGCGGACGCGTGCTGGCCAAAACGGTGGAGTGCAACTCCTTCCAGGATGCGCGGGGATTCCTGACGCGCGGCGGCGAACGCGGGCCGCAGATCTCCATCATTCCTCCAGGAACCTACCGCATCAATACAGGCCTGTTCCAGGTTGCGGCGGCGGAGGTGCTCGAAATCCCCGACAACATGGTCGGCGTAGTGACTACCAAGGACGGCAAGCCGCTGGCGACGGGCGAGATTGCGGGCAAGGAAGTCCCCGGACACAACATGTATCAAGACGCCGAGGCGTTCATCACCAACGGCGGCCATAAGGGCTTGCAGGAGCAGGTGATTCTCGCGGGCCGGTACTTCATCAATCCGCGCTTTGCGACCGTTGAAACCAAACCCATGACGGACGTTCCCATCGCCAACGTCGGCGTGGTCATTGCCTATGTGGGCGAAGAGGGCAAGGACGTGACCGGCGACACTTTCAAGCATGGCAACCTGGTGAGCCGCGGGCAAAAGGGCGTCTGGTGCGATCCGCTCGATCCAGGCAAATATCCCATTAACCCATTCACCCACAAGGTGGAGATTGTGCCCACGGCGAACATCGTTCTGAACTGGGCGACGGGCAAAAGCGAAGCGCACAAGCTGGACGAGAAACTGTCGACGATCACGGTGCGGTCTTCGGATGGCTTCACGTTCAACCTCGACGTAAGCCAGATTATTCACGTTCCTCGCAACGACGCTCCCAAGGTGATTGCACGCTTCGGGACCATGGCGAACCTGGTGACGCAGGTGCTGGAGCCGACTATCGGCAACTACTTCCGCAACGCGGCGCAGACCTCGGATGTGATCGAGTTTCTGAAGAAGCGCAGCGAGCGGCAGGCGGAAGCGAAGACATCGATCGCTGCGGCTCTTGGCGAATACAACGTCAATGCCATCGATACTCTGATTGGCGACATTACGCCGCCGGAAGCGCTGATGAAGACGCTGACGGATCGGAAGATTGCCGAGCAGGAACAGGTGACCTACAAGACGCAGCAACTGGCCGAGGAGACGCGCAAGGACCTGCAACAGGCCAAGGCCATGGCCGATACGCAGGCACGGGTTGTGGACTCCGAACGGAGCGTGACGATCGCCAAATTTGGCGCCGAAGCGGCAATCGAGGGAGCAAGGGGCCAGGCGCAATCGAAGAAGATCAATGCGGAAGCCGACGCCAACGTGATTACGACGGTGGGCAACGCCGAGGCCTCGAAGACCAAGGCAGTGGGAACGGCCGAAGCGGACGTCATCAAGCTGAAGATCGACTCCATGGAGTCCGGCAACTACGCGCTGGTGCAGGTGGTGCAGGCGCTGGCTTCGAACAAGGTGCAGCTGGTTCCGCAGATACTTGCGGGCGGGGGCAGTGGCGGCCATGGCGGAACGCTGGTGGATGTGCTGCTGGCCAACCTGATTCGCGACCATATGAACAAGGATGGAGTCGCAGTTGCGGCGCCGCCGCCGGCCCAGTAACCGAAGCGGCAATCGATGCATACCTTTCGGAATCGGACAGCCGAGTCTATCCTTGCCGCGAATTGCAAAGACGCGGCAAGGATGGAGTCCGGAGGGATCATAGCGCTTTTGTGTAGGAGCAATTTGGATTTACATTCTTAACTCTCGTATCTCATCACGCAAACGGCAGCGGAGGATAGGGCTGCACTAAACGGAGTGGTCATGCGCAAAGGAAACATGATTGTCGGCTTACTTTCCGCTGCGATTCTGGGACTTACCGGCTGCACTGTGGCCTCGCCTAACGCAGGGCATGAGGTCGTGTGGATGGAAAAGCCCCTCTTCTTTGGTCATGGCGGCGTCGATCAGACGCCAGTTATGGCAGGACGCGAGTACGGCGCGATCACCAGCGATGCCATTGACGTTGAAATGCTGCCCCAAAGGGTCGATATGGAGTTTGACGACATGATGACCAGTTCGGGGGTACCTGTCAGCTTCCATGTTGTCGCCACATTCAAGGTCACGGACCCCGTTCGTTTGGTGAGCGGCTTCGGTGCAGACCGCGACGACAAAGGCAACTGGGGATTCTGGACGCGGAACCTCGATCAGCCTATGAGCAACGCCGTGAGAGATGCCGTGAAGAAGCGTGACATGCAGGAAATGGCCATCTCGCAAACCGCTGCGGATGCAGTTGGGCAGGAAGTCAATGCGGCGGCGGTAAATATTGTTCAGAAGCTAGGCGTTCCGATTGTGTTTACCGCCGTAAATGTGGGACGCGTCAATCCTCCGGACGCGATTAAGAATCAACGCATTGAAACTGCTGCGCAAGAGCAGCGAGCCATTACAGAACAGCAGACGAAACTCGCGGAAGATCAGCGTAAGGCGGCCGAACAAAGCCGTGCGGCGGCGGATAACGCGTACCGCGAGGCCATGCAACTTTCTCCAGACCAGTTCCTCCAGTTGGAAAGAATAAAGATGCAGCGGGATGTCTGTGCTCACGGAGGAACCTGCACCTTCTTCATCGGGGGCGGAGCGTCTCCCGTTCTTGATGTCGGCAGAAAATGATCTGCGTACTCATTGCGAGAGTTTACGGGTATGAATCCCAGCAAGTTGAATATGATCAGCTTTCTCAACGTCGATCTCGAGGTCTTCTCGAAGTCGGATCTGCAATCATTGGTGGCCGCATTGGGTTCGAAGGTCCACGTCCACTACCTGGGGAAGGAGTTCGGACTGTTCAAGGCCTATCTCGATCTCGCGCTTCAGCCAAAGACGCCCGAATCGGGAATCCTTCGCTACTGCAAATTGGTTCAAAAGCTTCCCCCTAGCGAACGCTCCATATGGAACGCCGCCAAATCGCGGAGCTTTGACATCGGCATTGAGGCGCCAAAGCGTGGCAGCCATTACTGGACCGCTGTTGGCGCCGATGCTGTGCGTGCAGCCGCCGAGGTTGGTGCGCAAATCGCAATCAGCGTGTATAGTCCGATGGGAACCGCCCGGCCGCCAAAGAAAAAAGTACCAGCAAAATCACCTGAATAGCCGTGTATTTGCAGCGCGCGTGAATCGATTCCCCTACTCTTGAATTATGACCGATCGTGAACTACTGACGCGCATCGCCCGCTCGGCCGGGCAGAAAGCCGGGTACAAGCAACTGGTGCGCGAGCTCTCGCTCGGCGGCGGGCGGGAGCGTCGCCTGCTGCTGGAGCAACTGGCGCGGATGACGGCGCGGGGCGCGCTGGTGAAGCTGGACCGCGAACACTGGAGCATTCCCAAGACGGCCTCGGGCGTGGGTGGCACGCGCGACAACCTGGCTGCAGGCCGGCTTGATCTGCATCGCGATGGATATGGGTTCGTGCGACCCAATGCGCGCCAGGCGACGGGACAGGAAGACATCTTCATTCCGCCCAACGAGATCAACGGCGCCATGCAGGGCGACCAGGTGCTGGTGGAAGTCGAGCCCCCCAAGGCTGATGGGCGGCGTATGGGGCGCATTGTCCGCGTGCTGGAGCGGCGCAACCCTACCGTGGTGGGCGTCTTTCACTACGCGCGGTCCGATCGCCAGCAGGGGCATTCGGTAGTTCCGTTCGACGAGCGGATGACGCAGCCAATTCTCATTCCCGAGGGCCAGGAGGTTCCTCCGGCGGGTGGGTCGGCAACGGTGCACCGGGTGCTTGGTTCGGAGGCGACAGCTGCGCAGGCTGCCAGGAAGGGTCTTGCGGGGCCGGGAAAGCATCCCTCAGGGGCGAAAGCCCACGACGGTTTTGAGGAGCCTGATGTACGGGCTGCAGCCCGTACCCTTCAATCTGAGGCCCATAACGTTCAAGACTCCAGTGCTCCAGAGAGCGGTGCCGAATATGACAATCTGGAAGGCCTGGTGGTCGATGTGGAGATCACCAGTTGGCCCACGCCAACACGGCCTCCGATTGGGCGAGTGATTGAGGTGCTGGGCGACCCGGACGACTTTGGCGTGGATGTGGAGATGATGATCCGCAAGCACCAGTTGCCGCGGATCTTCCCTGAAAAGGTCCTTGCCGAGGCGCGCAGCGTGGCTCATCTCGACCCCTACGAGGTTTCGCGCCGCCGGGATTTTCGCAGCCTGCCGATTGTGACCATCGACGGCGAAACGGCGCGCGATTTCGACGATGCAGTCTTGGTGAGTGAACGCGCCCACGGCGCCGGCTACGAGCTGCAGGTGCACATTGCCGATGTTGCCGAGTACGTGCGCGAGGGGACGGACCTGGACCTGGAGGCGCGGCTGCGCGGGACGAGCGTCTACTTTCCCGATCGCGCCATTCCCATGCTGCCGCAGGAGCTTTCGACGGGCATCTGCAGCCTGCGTCCCGGCGAAGACCGGCTTGTGTTGAGCTGCATCATGCAGCTCGATGCCGGAGGCCGCATCGAGAGCTACGAGATTGTCGAGGGCGTGATTCGCTCGGCGGCGCGGATGACGTACACCGCGGTGCACGCGATTCTTGAGGGAGACGCTGAGACACGCGCGCGCTATGCATGGCTGGTTCCGGATTTCGAGCGGATGCGCAAGTTGGCCGGTTTAATGAACAAGCGGCGCGAGGAGCGGGGCAGCATCGACTTCGACCTGCCAGAGCCGGTGATCGAGTTCGACGAGAACGGACAAATGCGCGGGGTCACCAAGTCGGAACGGACATGGGCCAACCGGATGATCGAAGAGTTCATGCTGGCGGCCAACGAGTGCGTGGCCACCTGGCATGAAGACCTGGGCGTTCCCTCGATTTATCGCATCCACGAAAAGCCCGAGCCGCGCCGTGTTGTCCAGTTCGAGGAGCTGGCCGCAGCCTTCGGCTATTCGCTGGGGTTAGGCGCGCTGCCGGTCAAGCGCATCCAGACGCGCGGAGATCGCCGCGAGGCGCAACGCAGCGGACGCAGCGTGCGCACCCATGAGGTGGCGGAGGATATCCCCGTCACACCGAAGATGTATCAGAAACTGGCGGCGAAGATCGAGGGCAAGCCGGAGGAGCGGATTTTGAGTTACCTGATGCTGCGCTCTCTCAAGCAGGCGCGCTACTCGGAGATTAACGAGGGCCACTTTGCGCTGGCCGCGCCCAGCTACACGCATTTCACCTCGCCGATCCGCCGTTATCCGGATTTGATCGTGCATCGCATCACCAAGGCGCTGCTGAGCGAGGGCGTGCGCGGCGAGGGAGTGGTGGAGCATGGACGGCACAGTTCGCCGTGGACGCATCCGCATGAAGGCCTAACAGGCCTGCGCGTGACCCAGCCTCGCAAGTCGAAGCACGCGTTTACAGGCGAGCCGCCGATTCCCGAGGCGGAGCTGGCGCAGATTGCCGAGGAGACCAGTCTGACCGAACGGCGCGCCGCCGAAGCAGAGCGGGAGCTGGTGGAGTGGAAGAAGGTTCGCTTCATGGAAGATCGCGTGGGCGAGGAGTTTGCCGCGCTGGTGCTGAATCCAGCCAAATACGGCCTGTTTGTGGAGCTGACCGACCTGTTCGTCGAGGGACTGGTGCCCATCGATACGCTGCGCGACGACCGCTATACCTGGCGCGAGAATACGCACGAGATCATCGGCGAGCGCTGGGGGCGGCGCTTCAGGGCAGGCGACCGGGTGCAGGTGATCCTGGATCGCATCCTGGCACAGGAACGCAAGCTGCAGTTTTCCATTGTGGAAGAGGGCATCCCGCTTACCGGCAAGAAGGCCGCCGGTTCTCCGCCAAAGCCGAAGAAAAAGAAACGCAGTCACTCGAAGCCGCCGGCTTCCCAAGGGAAGAAGCGGTTCGCCAGGAAGGGCAAGCGGCGCTGAGGATGGCCCGCAGCGCCGCGTGCTGCAAGGGAAAAACTAGTTGCCGGCCTGCTTCTCGGCGAGGTTGCCGATGATGGGCAGTTTGTAGCGCTCCCCTTTGAGAGCCTTGAGCAGGACAATGATCCACGCCACAAAGAGAGCCAGCATGCCGATCAGGAAGATGATCTGCCCCAGGATGGGAATGACGTTGATGAACCCGATCACGAAGGCGCAGATGCCCAGGAAGATCGACTGCCAGGAGTGGAAGCGAATGTAGGAGTTAGTGTTGTAGGGGGCGACGATCAGGAAGATGATCGCCGGGATGATTGTTACATAGGCTAAAGCACCGGCGGCGTTGTCGCTAAGTCCAGACTGCACAGTTTCTTCGGGCACGGGATCTCCTTTTTTGAGATTGAAACCTGCTGGGGGACCGGTTGCCGCACGCTCAAACCTGGGTGAGCGGAAGGAAGAGTTGCCGGGCTGCGTGCGCGCGAAGTGAACGTGAACTTGGAACAAGATAAGAAAAGCCCGGGAATCCTGAATTGTCAAGCAGGATTTGTGGAACGCGGGGAGAATTGCCATTGGCGGCGGGAGACGGGCCTGAGGAAATTGGGACGGCCTCCGCGCGAAGGCCGTCCCTGGTCTGCCGCGTCGGTTTCCGGGTCAGTTGCCGGCCTGACTCTCGGCCAGCGCGCCGATGATGGGGAGTTTGAAGCGCTGCCCGTTCATGGCCTTGAGCACAACGATGAGCCAGACAATGAACATGCCCAGGTCGAGCACCAGCATGAGGGGAAAGACGAACCAGCCGATGATCGGAATCCTGCCGAGGATGGCAAGAACAATAAATAGCGCAATCCAGGCGATGGCCAGGAAGATGCACTGCCAGGCGTGGAAGCGCACATAGGAGCTCTTGTTGTAGGGCGGCAACACCAGGAAAATGATCGCCGGAATGATGGTGATGTAGGCTAGCGCTCCGGCGCCATTGTCAGACAAACCAGACTGAGTCGTTTCAGACATGCAAGTTCCTTTCTTGATGGAAACAGGGTTGAAACTCGACCGCTCCAGGCTCAAGCTGAATCGCGTGCCCGGGAGACTCAGGGTCCGCGGGAGAAGGTTTTCCTGGATTACCTAAAGGAAATCTTCGATTCGGCTGGTTGTCAAGCGCAATCCTCTCGCCGGAGCGCTGAATGTTACCGGAGTAATCAATGCGCGCGGCTTCACGCCCCTGGTCGCACTCCAGTTGGGAGGATGGGACCGACACGCAACCACGACATGGCCTATCGATTGATCCGGCCCATCCTGAGCGGTTCGGTTGCCCACCCCTGCGCCGGAAAAATGGCGCAAGGGTGGGGCACGGAATGGCCGTATTTTATGGCTGGATCAGCCGGTCTGGAAGAGGGGCCCGGCCGACGCTTCGGCTTTTTCCAGCAGCTCCGGATCGTTGTTGCGGACGTTCCCCACGCGGTCGCTTACCGTCCAGGAAACCATCTCTTCCGCCGGGAACGGCCGGAGCAGGTCGACAGGCGGGCGAGCCGGGTCGCCGAGGTCGAGCCAGCGGGAATAGTCGCGGGCTTCGAGAATCACAGGCATGCGGTTGTGGACTGGCTCCATCAGCTCGTTGGGATCGGTGGTGAGGATGGTGAAGGTCTCGAGAGGCTCGCCTTCCTCTGGCTGCCAGCGCTCCCAAAGGCCGGCGAAGGCACAGGGCTCGCCGCTGCGGAGGGCGAAGGCGAAGGGGTGCTTGGTCTTCTTGTCGATTCGCTGCCACTCATAAAAGGCATCGGCGGGAACCAGGCAGCGGCGCTTCTTCAGGGCCTCGCGATAGGCGGGCTTGCTGGCTGCTTCTTCGGCGCGGGCATTGATGGTGGAGTAGCCGAACTTGGCGTCTTTGGCCCAGAAAGGCACAAGCCCCCAACGCAGTTGCGCGAATTCGCGCTGGCCGGAATCGCGGTTTAGACGCACCACGGGCTGTACGCTCTGCGGCGCAGCGTTATACGTGGGGGCAAACCACGGCATGTCCTCCAGCTCCACGCCGAACCAGTCGGCGAGAACTTCCTGGGTGGATCGACGGGCGAATCGGCCGCACATGATTTCAGAATAGATTGGGTGGGCGCGGGAATCCAAGGTGCCGGGAACACGAGGTACGATTGGACGGTTGGTTCGTTTCGCTTCGCCCCTACGGGGCTGAGCTTTTTATTTTGTCTGGTTCCCAGGGTTGCGTCCGCCTCGCCAGCCCAGCGACGAAGACCTGTCGCTGGCGACCGCGGGCTTGCGGACTACACCCTGGGCTATTTTCGATTCCTCCCTCCGGGAGGATTCCCCGCCCCATTTCTGGAATGGAGCGGGGAGGACCAAATCCTTCCGTCGTCCCATACAATGGATTTTGGGAGCATGCATCGATGGCACACATGGTATTTTGCGTTCGCAACAAGAAGGAGATGGAGGGCCTGGACGAGCCGCCCTTCGACTCGGAGTTCGGTCAGAAGATCTATAAGAACGTCTCGAAGGCTGCCTGGGCCGAGTGGGTTGACCGGCAGAAGATGCTGCTGAACGAGTACCGGCTGCAGCCCTGGACCCCGGCGGCGCAGCAGTTCCTGGTGGAGCAGATGGAGGAGTTCTTCTTCGGCGCAGGGTCGGCGCTGCCTTCGGAGTATGTTCCGCCGTCGCATTGACGGTGTGCGGGAAGCGACGCTCCAGATTGCCATGAGCGCGATCCCCGAAGCTCACGGTATCTCATTCGCTGAGATTCGGGCCCCTGAGTATGCTGAATCGGGAGCGTGAAGGCGGGCAAGGGTACCGAATCCTGGCCCGCCTTTCCCCTACTCTTCCCGCATCAGGATCATCGGATTGACCGCAAGCGCCCTTTGTGCAGGGACCCATGCAGCGGCCAGGCCGAGCAGGAGCATGGTGAGGACCACACCGGACAAGACCACCGGATCCTTTGGCGCCGCCTGATACACGATGTAGGACAGCACCTTCGACGCCAGAATGCCCAGCGCCATTCCAGCCGCCGAACCCACAGACAGTAGCACGAATGCCCGCCCCAGTGCCGCGCGCAGCACCTGTTTCCGCCGCGCTCCCAGCGCCATGCGAATCCCCAGCTCGCGCAGGCGTTTGCTCACGGTATACGAGGCCATGCCGAAGATCCCCGTGACCGCCAGCATGGCGCCCAGCAACCCCAGCACGCCCAGCGCCACCGTGGCCACACGGGCAGCGAACAAAGCTGAACCCATCTCCTCGTCCCAGGTCCCGAGGACGAGTGGCAACCCCGCATCGAGGCCGTGCAGCTTCTCTTCCAGCTCTCTGGCAATCTCTCCCGGATCGCGCCCAGACCGCACCAACAGCCATGTGCCGCTATCCTGGTGCTGCTCGAAGGAAAAGAACATCGCCGGCTTCTGATCCTCTGTGAGCGTGCGGTATTTCCCGTCTTCCACCACGCCCACTACCTCGGCCCGCTCTCCACCCCAGTACTTGAAATGACCGCCGATCGCCTTCTGCACCGACCCAAAGACCTTGACCGCAAACTCCCGATTCACCAGCGCCACCTTCGGCTCCTTGCTGTCGTCTGTCAACGCTAGATTTCTTCCGGCCAGCAGCTTCGTCCCCGCAGCATCCAGATAACCGGGAGAGATGTTGTAGTCCATGGCGTCCGCGGCCTCATTTGTTGGCCTGAAATCGGTGGTGCTGTCGGTGTACACATACGAGTCGCCGCCGCCCAGGCTCAGGGGCAAGTTACTCACATATCCCGCCGCCGTCACGCCCGGAATGGCCGCCGCCGCATCCAGCATGCGCCGCTGCATTTGCGCTATTCGCTCACCGCCGTAGCCTGCCATCTGCAAGTCGCCGCTGGCCAGCATTACATTCTGCGGCTCAAACCCGAAATTGCTGCGCATCGATCGCGCCAGCCCGCGCACCGCCACCAGCGAAGACGTCACCAGCACCGCGCAGATCGCAATCTGCACCACGAGCAGCACATCCCGCAGCGTAAACCGCCGCAGCCCACCCACACCTGCCGCGCCGGTACGAATCACCTGCCACGGATCGGCCCGCATCACCTGTCGCACCGGCATGATGCCGAACAACAGGCCACTGGTCAGGGCCAGCACCAAAGCCACCGCAAACGTTGCCGCATCCGGATTGACCGGCACATTGATGGGAATATTCGGAATGGGCTGCCAGGCGCTCAGCAAGCGGAGTATCGCCATGCCTCCAGCGAGCCCCAGCGCACCTCCGGCAAGCGAGACAAGAACAGCCTCCGTAAGCATCTGGCGCAGGATCAACCCGCGCCGCGACCCCAGCGCCATGCGCAACGCCGTCTCCTTGGCGCGATCCGCAGTCCGCGCCGCAAACAGGCTACCCAGGTTCGCGCACGCCGCCAGCAGAATCATCCCGGCAAGCAGCATCAAGCCCCCCATGAACGCTCGCGCAGGACCTTCCAGCATGTCTCCCATCAGCCCTGGATGAGCCAAAGTGAACTTCACGCCTTCATCGTCGGCCGGATAGGTCTTTGCAAGCCATGCCCCGACGGTACTTAGGTCCGCTACCGCCTGCGCCGGCGTCACGCCTGGTCTTAGCCTTCCCACCACGAGTGCAGAGTGATCGCCGCGATACTGCAGGGAGTCGTGGCCCTCGACGGTCGGCTGCTCGACCATCGGGATCCACATGGCCGGCGCAAAGAACAGTTCCGTACCCCGAAACGCCGGCGGCGCCACGCCAATAATCGTGAACGGGTGCCTGTTGATCTCGACTGGCCGGCCCACCATACCCCTGTCATCGTGAAAATGGCCATGCCAGTAGGCGTAGCTCAGCACAACATACGGAGCACTGTTCTTTCCATGCTCATCGGCAGCGTGAAAAAAACGGCCCACATACGGCTGAATGTTGAGTGCGTCGAAGTAGTTTCCACTCGCCAGGTAGGGCCACGCCGTCGTCGGACTTCCGCCGGTATCCACCCCCACCGGGCCAATGATGTTGAAGGAGGCCAGGCTTTCGAAGGACCGGTTCCGGTCGTGCAGATCCACATAATCGAGGTAGGACTGCGACGAATATTGACCTCGCTGCACCAGGTAGAGATTCCGCGCATTTGGAACGTTGACCGGCCGCAGCACCACCGCGTTCAACACGCTGAACACCACCGCGTTTGCCCCAATCCCCAGCGCCAGCGTCAGGATCGCCGTCACCGCGAATCCCGGCGATTTCCGCAGCTGCCGCAATGCAATTTTCACGTCGCTTGTCATAATGGCCGCCCTTCAAGCCAGATACGACCACTCCCGGCAAACGGTTCCCCCTGAATTTCGTCCTATCCTTCTTCTTTGTTGGCTGTTCCACCTGTTTGCCCGCTTCTCAGGGTCTTAAGCGGATCCGATGCGGTTTCGCAATGCTGCTGGTAGAATGGAAGTTGCCGCACTGTGTGGCAATTCGCCGCCGTGGCGCTTCCAACCCCATTGCCCCCAGCCCCGAAGAGGGGGCCCGAACAAAAAGGAAATCTCCTCCGTGACACAGACGATACGCAATATCGCCATCATTGCCCATGTTGACCATGGAAAGACCACGCTCGTAGACGCCATGCTGAGGCAGTCGGGCACGTTCCGAGCCAACGAGCAGGTGGCCGACCGGGTGATGGACTCGAACGAACTGGAGCGGGAGC
>CAYUJM010000055.1:0-24642 GCA_964445025.1 uncultured Occallatibacter sp.
GACCCTCGCCTTGGCAAGGCGATGCTCTACCACTGAGCTACTCCCGCTTGTTACATTTTCGAGTATACCGATCCACCCAAATCCGGTCAAACCGAAATATGCGTCAGTCTTGTACCTCAGGTGAAACGGCGGATGCACAGGTCCGCGTTCTCCGTCTCTATGCCGAGGAAGGCACTCAATGAGACCTGTGTTTCGGAGACGAGCGCGGGAGACTCGGCGTTCATCGCCTTGCCCGCGGAAATCCAGACCGTTTACTCCGGACGCTGTAACCTGTATATGGACTCTATCGTGCGCGTATCTTCCATTCTCGCCTCCAGCCTCGCACCGGTTCTCATCGGTTCGACTGCGCTGGTCTCAGCCTCTTCCGCGGCCGTGGGACAGTCCACGCCCTCCAAGGTCCAGCCGGCGCCCACAAAAGCAGTGTCCCAAGAGCCTGCGGCTTTGCTGCCCGCCGCCTTTGCCGGATGGATGGCCGCGGAAGCGCCGAAGACGTTGACCGATCCCGCACAGGCCGACCCCGCTCATGCCGCGGCTCTCAAGGAGTACGAGTTTACCGGTGGCGCTCTGGCCAGATACCAGCGCGATGGCGAGAAGCTCAACTTGCGCGGCCTACGCTTTCACGATGCCAGCGGCGCTTACGGAGCCTATTCCTTTTATCGTCAAAACGGATGGCCGAAGGAGAAGATTGGAGCCGGCGCGGCATCGGACCGCAACCGCGTGATCTTCTGGGTCGGCAATACCGTAGTGGATGCAACTTTCTCGCGGATCGGCCCGATGTCCGGCTCCGAACTGCGCGAAATGGCGGGCCAATTGCCGGTTCCCGATGGTAGCAGAGCGCTGGCGCCGCCCATCCTCGCCAACCTGCCGCAATCTTGGCTGGACGGGCAGAGCACGCATTATGCGGTCGGTCCGGCTGGCTATGCCGGGGCAGGCGGCGTACTGCCGGCCGAACTGGTGGGCTTCGACTTCGGCGCCGAATCGGTCACCGCCAATTACACGCTTCGCACCGGTTCGGCCACCCTGACCGTCATCGACTACCCCACCCCGCAGATGGCCGCCGTCCAGGAAGCCAAGATTCGCGCCTACATCCAGGCGGGCAAACAGGCCCAGCCACCCTGGCCCAAGCCGCTGCAAGACTCCGGCCTGGAATCGGTTGCACTGCGCCGCAGCGGTCCGCTCGTGGCCTTGGTCTGCGGCAACGCCTTTGCCGGCGATAGCCGCAAACTGCTCTCCCTGGTGAACTACGAGGCGGATCTCACCTCTATTCCTCAACCCACCGAGTCCGAGATCGCCAAGACGGGAAAGTTGCTTTTTGGCATCGCCATGCTGGTTCTGGTTGCAGTCGGCGCCGCGCTCGTGCTGGGGGTTGCACTTGGCAGCGGCCGGGCGCTCTACCGGATTGCGCGCGGCAAACCCGCCTCGTCGGTCTACGATGAGGAGTTCACGAGCTTGAATCTGCGGGATTGACACGATGAATTTTCGTCGCGATTTGGGAGGCCGTATCCGAAGGGTTAACGTCAGGTCAACCCTGTGGAAAACAAGCGATAAACCCCAAAAAACACCATGGAATGACGAAGTTTGGCAACCGCCTAAAAGCGAATACAAAGCAAACCAGGCTTTAGTTCATGGTTCCGCAATACCGCTTTAATTCATTGATTGCAAATGGTTTATATCTTCCGCGATTTATCCTTGACACTCGCCTTCCACGCCCCTAAGATGCACCCAGAAAGTTCTGATGGTTTTGCCTCCGTTGGAACTATTCTCCCTTGGGAAGGAGCTGCCCATATTGCCGGACAGCTCTTTCCATTTTTCGTCTCGAATCCGTCTCCCCCGTTCCAATTCGTTGGTGCCAGGTCAGGCGGCCTTCCATTCACAACCGTTTTTTCGCGACTTTCCCTTCCCGCGTCTTTACCTTCCAGTCCAGCGACGATACAATCCTAAGGAGGGAGCAAGCCGAAGTAGCTCAGTTGGTAGAGCAGCTGATTCGTAATCAGCAGGTCATCGGTTCAAGTCCGATCTTCGGCTCCATATCACTATAGGAAATGGAAGACATTTATCGGGCCTTGGCGATCTTCATTTCTTGCGTGAGCAGTGCAGGATAGACGCGGATTGCCTCGCTTGAGATGCGGCCCACTGCCTAATCGTCGTTAGCGGCGTAGGGAAGCGTGGCGTCGGCAGCAATCTGCTTACTGACCGATTCTCAATCGCTCATAAAGCATTTTTAGCTTCCGCCCCCAGGTTTAAGCGCACCTGGCGGTGTTAGCGGCCTAGGGAGACTTGCATAGGCGCCAGATTTCGCGGCGGCAAAATGTGCGAGGCGGATTTCGGCGTTGCTGAGAAGGAAACGGCCCGGAACCAGCGTCTCACTGCTTGATTTTGTTTCCTGAAGGCCGTTTTTCGGCCTTCCGGCACACTACCCCCCAGCGGGGCCAGCCGCTTGCGATGTCGGTATAAGTTGACCGCCGCGAAGGCCGCCAGCAGCCATTCGCGATTCTTCTTCAAGCCGCGATAGCGCACCTTCCTAAACCCGGAGAATCGCTTCAAAATCCGGAAGGGCCACTCCGCCTTGGCCCTAACTCGAGACTTAGTCCGGTTCTTGCGCCTGGCCTGTCAACATAGTTATTGAACTTGTTCCGGTCGCTGTTCATATCTTGCGCATATGCCGGTTGAAATACGAATGCCCTTGCGATTTAGATAGAGGTTTACCGTATCCAGCATCTTGTCGCATAACTCGTGCTGCTCCAGCAAGTGGCGGAAGCGAAGGATGGTGGTCTCGTCAGGCGCGGCGGCCACGCCCAGATATACGCCCGCAAAGCGGCGCAACACAGGCGAGTCATAGAATGCTTCCTCCATGCCGGGATCGGAAAAGCCGAACCACTGCTGCAAAAAGTAAGTCCGCAACATGATGGCGAGGCCCACCCCTTCGGCTGCGCTCAGGGCAGGCTTTGCCGGCCGTTGCCCGCCTTGGGGCAAAAGGTCTCAACCGGCGCCGATAACTCCGGCCACGGAACCGCCTGCGCCATCCGGTCCAAAAACAGCTCCCGTCCCATTCTCCGCTCCCAGTGTGAGGCGGATCACGCTTGGCCCGCGTCTCAGTCAAAATGACCTTACGCTGGTTGCGCCAGCAAGATAACCAGCTCCATCTGTGGGTTGAGCAACTCAGAGGGCGCGTAGACGGCGAAGTTTCGCGCCCGCTGCACTGACTCCCAGATCGGACCGCCCAACTCGATGGAGAAATACTGGTGGCGGAGTTTGACGGGAATGGCTCGCGGCGGCGTTGCGACGTGAGTTAGGCGCAATCCCGGCAGGGCGTTGCGGATGAGGGTTTCAAGCTGGGTGGCGGAGCAGGCCTTGAGCAGCTTGGGGGCGCGGTCGATCAGGTCGGCGTCGCGTATATCGGACGAAATAGCCAGATAGAAGCGGGAATTCTCGAAATAAGCGTCCTTGTCGATGGAGGCGGCATAAATGGTATCCCGGACAATCTTGAGCGGAAGCGCGACGAAGTTGCTGGGAACCACCGTCTCCATCATGGTGCGTATAAGTCTGTCGAGTTCTCCGAAACAAGCTCCCAACTGCTCGTGATGGTAGGTGGGCAGGTCCCTGGGAGCAATCTTGTTGGAAAACGCGGTTAGCTCTCCTCCCATTTGGGAGAGTTCGTTGAAAAGCGATTCAGGCCGCACGTTGTTCGATTCGAGATAGTGGCGAAGCACGGGCAGATGGCTGTTGACGGTATAGAGAAGCCAGAAGTTGGCGACGTCGGAGGCGGTGAAATCGGCCAAGGAGAGATTCTTCTGGCGGCGGCTGGCGGAGAGCTGGCTGCTTCGCGTCACCAGCAACTCGACCATGTTGGAGAGGATGCGCTTCAGAGTGGGATGGGCGTGCATGTCGATGAGCGGCGGGACGTAGGCGGGATCGACCTGATAGATGCCGGTTTCGGAGCGCAGAATGCGGATGAAGCCGAGAATGACCGCGCCTTCGCGGTTCTCCCCCTCGGCGAGAATCTGAAGGTTCTTGCGCGCCACCTGGACGGGCTTTTCGCCGGTTCCGGTGTTTTCGTCTCGCACCATCAGCATTTGCGCCATGAAGCGGGTGCTGACCTGGGCGCGATTCACGGCGACGTTCATGCCCCCTTGCAGATACTCCGGGACGGCGAGATAGAAGATGCAGCCCTGGCGGCCGTCCAGAAAGCATTCGTCGAGGGTTCGAGCCGGCGGCGGATACTCGGAGGCCGGAATGTCGATGGGCAGCGCGTCGGGGAAGATTCCGGACGCGCTGGTGATCGACAATCTGCCTTCCGATAGGGCTTTGCTGTCTATCTGAATATCGCTAAAACCCCAGGATCGGGCGTTGAGCGAGTCCAGGTAGAAGCGCGCGCTGTCCTCGACGAAGCGCTCCTGGGCTTGCAGGTGCTGGGGCGAGAGAAAGGTGCCTTTTGACCAGATGACGGGTTGAAGCTGTCGCATATTCCGATCGACCTCGGCTGAAAATCCGATGTTAACGGTTTAGCCGAGGCGGTGTCCAAGTCGAATTCCGCATGGAGTTGATCGTTGTAGGGGCAAGCGCGCGGTCCGCTCGAGCGAAGCGGCGAATAAAAAGAAAATCTCCGCCGGTCTAGACATCCAGGCGCGCGAAATTATTTTTCGCGGGGTTTTGCTCGATTTTGCGTTATTGATATGTAGGGTGCCGAAAAATTCCTGTAGACAGCCCCCCCGGTAATGTGTTTTCTTGTGAGTGAGTCATTTTCAGTTTGCGAGGGAGTCGTTTTGACTCGCAGTGTCCAGAAAGTCCCCACACTTCAGGAGCGTTATGGCCAGAGAGAGTACACAGCAGAAGCTCAGTCGCGTCCGGGCTCCCCGGGTGCAGATCACCTACGACGTAGAGGTGGGAAATGCCATCGAGTTGAAAGAATTGCCCTTCGTGATGGGAGTTTTGGGCGATCTGACCGGTCAACCGGAGACGCCGCTGGCGGCCTTGAAGGACCGCAAGTTCGTCGAGATCACCCCGGACAACTTCGACAGCGTACTGAAGGGCATGGCGCCCCATTTGAAGTTTTCCGTGGAGAACAAGCTCAGTTCCGAACCCAACGCGAGGCAGGTCTCGGTCGATCTTCACTTTGAGGAGTTCGAGGATTTCGAGCCGGCAAGAGTGGCCGCGCAGGTGGGTCCGATCAAGGAGTTGCTGGACCTGCGGACGCGGCTATCGAACCTGCGGGGCAGCTTGCAGGGCAACGATCAGTTGGACCAGGCGCTCTTCGACGCGGTCTCGAAGACCGAAGAGTTGAACAAGCTGCGCGGCGAGATCGGCGACAAGGCGGAGGGGGATAAACAATGAGCAGCACCGTGGATCCGTTGGCGGCGCAGTCCGCCGAGACACAGACGACAACAGAGGTATCGCTTCTGGATCAGATCGTCGCCCAGGGGCGGTTCGGCAAGGATGCGGTCGCTCAGGAACGCGGCAAGGACATGGTGAAGGAGTTCGTCAACCAGGTTCTTGAAGGGCATATGACGCTCACCCGCGATGCGGAAGCGACCATCGGCGCCCGCATTGCGGAGATCGACAGGCTGATCTCTCTGCAACTGAACGAGGTGCTGCATCATCCGTCGTTCCAAAAGCTGGAGGCCACTTGGCGCGGCATCCGGCAACTGGTCACGCAGAGCGAAACCAGCGAGATGCTGAAGATCAAGCTGCTCAACGTCAACAAGAGGGATCTGCTTCGGGATTTGCAGCGCGCGCTGGAGTTCGATCAGAGCGCCTTCTTCAAGAAGGTCTACGAAGAGGAGTTCGGAGTCTTCGGCGGCTCTCCTTTCGGCGCGTTGATGGGCGACTACGAGTTCGGACGCAGCGGCGAAGACATTGAGTTGCTGGAGAAAGTCTCGCAGGTAGCCTCGGCGGCTCATGCGCCGTTCCTCTCGGCGGCTTCGCCGGAGATGATCAACTTGAGCGAATTCGGTCAGTTGACAGGAATTCGCGATGTTGCCAAGGTCTTCGACAGCACCGAGTATGCGCGCTGGAAGGGATTCCGGCAAACCGACGACTCGCGGTACGTGGCGCTAACGCTGCCCCACGTGCTGATGCGTGAGCCGTACGGCAAGGAGACTCGGCCGATCGACGAGTTCGCTTACGAGGAAGGAGTGGACGGCAGGGATCACTCGAAGTATCTTTGGGGCAACGCAGCCTACGCTCTGGCTGGTCGGCTTACCGATTCCTTTGCGCGCTTCGGATGGTGCGCCTCGATTCGCGGAGTGGAGAACGGCGGCTTGGTCGAGGCTCTGGCCACGCACAACTTTCGCACCGACGAAGGCGACGTGGCGTTGAAGTGCCCCACCGAAGTGGCCATCACCGACCGCCGCGAAAAGGAGCTTGCCGATCAGGGCTTCGTGCCGCTGGTGCACTGCAAGGGGACGGACTATGCCGCCTTCTTCAGTGTGCAGACCTGCAACAAGCCCAAGCTCTACGACAAGCCGGAGGCCAACGCCAACGCGCGGCTTTCCGCGCAGTTGCCGTATATGCTTGCCATGTCCCGTTTTGCGCACTATCTGAAGGCGATGATGCGCGACAAGCTGGGAAGTACCATGAGCCGCTCCCAGGCGCAGCAATACCTCAATCAGTGGATATCGAATTACGTGCTGGCCAACGACAACGCATCCCCGGCAGCCAAATCGGAAAAACCGCTCCGCGAGGCTCGCATTGAGGTAACGGAAGTTCCTGGAAAGCCTGGAGCGTTGCGCGCCGTGGCCTTTCTGCGTCCCCACTTTCAACTTGACGAGCTCACTGTCTCCCTGAGGCTTGTAGCGGATCTGCCACAACCGGCGGGCAAATAGATCGACAGCTTCATGGCTCTCGAACCAACAATCCAAACCCGGCCTTTGAACGGGCCAATCTCGAAAGGATACTACCATGGCAGTTGATTTCTTTTTGAAACTCGATAGCATTGACGGCGAATCGGTTACCAAGGGCTTCGAGAACCAGATTCAGCTTCTTTCCTTCAGTTGGGGTGGAAGCCAGGTTACATCGGTTGCCGGGACCGGCGGTTCAGGCGCGGGAAAGGTGGATCTGGCCGATCTGAGCGTTATGAAGCACCTCGATTCGGCAAGCCCGCTGATGTACAAGTCGATGGTCGCTGGACTGCATATAGCAAGCGCCACATTGAGCGCGTCGAAGGCCGGCGCGGGCGGCGCCACAGGCGGCAGCAAGGCGTTTCTCACCATCACCCTGGGAGAACTGTTTGTAACTTCGATGCAACTTTCCGGGTCGAGCGAGCTACCGACAGAGAGCGTCTCGTTCAGCTACAACACGATCAAGTACGAGTACAGCAAGCAGGACGATCAGGGCAATCTCACCTCCACCGGGGCGATTTCCTACAACCTCAAGACCAACACGGTTTCCTAAGTTAGCCCGGAATTTGCCGGGAAGAAGAACGGCGGCAAGCCGCAACGGCGCTTGGCGAAAGGTGGAGGTGCGATCCACGCGACGCCAAGCGCTGCATTCTGTGGATTTCCGGGCACAGGTGCGCTTGGAAGATTTTTTTGCAAGCTCGGTCCAAGAGGGATCGATGCAGTGGCAAGACCGTGCTATCCCAATGCATGAATGCGCGTTTTTTCAGATCCAATAACCCCACATTGCAAAGAGCTTCGGTCTACCTCCACGTGTGTCTCCGCTGTGGGAAAGGCACACTCCCAACGCCGGGGACATTTGCCGGGCCGACAACTGCACGACGAGGGTTTAGCCGGTTCATTGCCATGAATCTTTCCGAGGAACGATGACACCACTTGCGCTTTACCGAGAAGGAAGACTGCGGGAAGCCATCAAAGCGTTGGGCGATGAGGTGAGGTCGAATCCCCTCGACGCCAAACGTCGCACCTTCCTGTTCGAGCTTCTGTTGTTTGCCGGCGAGTACGACCGAGCTGAGAAGCAGTTGGACGTTCTGGCGGAAGCGAAGCCGGAGTCGGCGGCGGGGACGCTGCTCTACCGCAGCGGGCTACACGCGGAGCGCACACGGCAAGCCATGTTCGTCAACCATGAGACGCCGGCCGTCAAGCCGGAGGCGGTTCACGGCGGCATTTGCAACGGGACCGCCTTCAGCGAGTTCAGCGACGCGGACCCGCGCATCGGCGCTAACCTTGAAGTCTTCATTGCAGGCAGTTATACATGGATTCCCGTTCATTATCTACGCCGGCTGGAAGTCGAGCCTCCCTCCACTCTGCGCGATCTGGTGTGGGCGCGGGCGCGCCTGGAGACCAGCGAAGATTTTCGCTTGCAGGAGATAGGCGAAGTGCTACTCCCTGTTCTTTGTCCTCTCTCCTTTCGTCACACGGACGAGACCGTGCAGTTGGGCCGGGAATCGGCTTGGGAGCCGGACGATGCCCATGGTGAAATCCCCTACGGCGCGAAGACGATCCTCATCGACGAGGTTGAGGTGCCGCTGCTGGATATTCGCAGCGTGACGTGGACTGCCCCTGAGGCAGTTTCGGTCGAGGAGTCTCAAGATGCCTCTGCGTGAGGACTTGCTTGCGCCGATCGCCGGAGAAAATCCATCGGGCGCGGACCTCTACTACGAGCGCGTCTTCGATCAGATCAAGGAGGCGCGCAGGGAAGACGACGAGAATCTTCCCGAAGGGGCTTGGGCGCGGTCGGAGAAGAAACGGGCCGATCATCGCGCGGTGATCAAACTTGCCGGCGAGGCGCTGGCCACCAAGAGCAAGGATATTCGCCTTCTCGGTTGGCTGCTGGAATCGCATCTTCGGGTGGAAGGCTTTCCGGTGCTGTCGCCCGGCATCGACCTGCTGCGCGCGATGCAGGAGAACTTTTGGCCCACCTTCTATCCGCCGATCGAGGAAGGCGAAGACCTTGAACTGCGGATGCTCACGGTGGAGGCGGCGGCGAAGCTGATAGCCGATGCGGCGCGCAAGGTGCCTCTGACCCGCAGCGGCCTGAGCTATGAAAGTTATCAGGAGTCTCGTGCCGTCGGCTATGAGAAGGACGCGACCACTCCCGCCAAAAAAGAGTTGCGCGCCGACGCGATCAAGCACGACAAATTGACCGCCGAGGACTTCGACAGCGCCTATGCGGCGACTGCGAAGAGCTTTTACGCGGAGGCCGAAGCGGAGCTGGCGGAATCGCTCGCCGCCTCGGATCGTCTCGACGAGTACGGGCGGGAGGCTTACGGTGACAACTCGCCCAATTTGGCGAATCTGCGGACCAGGCTGGAGGAAGTGCACATCATCGTGAAGTCGCTGCTCGATGAGCGGCGCAAGACCGATCCCGATCCCATTCCTGAGCCTGAAGAGACGGCCCCGGAGGCTGAGGGCGACGCGATGGATAGCGGTGCGGAAGACGCGGAGGGGATACCATCGGTCCCGCGCAGAGTCGCGTCGGCGGGCCAGTTGAGCGGGGTTGCCGATGCTTATGCGCTGGTGGTGGAGAGCGCGCAGTTTTTATTGACCAAAGATCCGACTTCTCCGGTTCCGTACCTCGTGTGTGCCGGTTTGCGACTGGGCGAGACTCGAATGCAAGGCCCCAAGCCTGCCCCGGGCTTTGCGGCTGGGCCGACACCGGCAATCAGGCAGTCGCTGCGGACGCTGGCCAACAAAGGAGCATGGAAGGAGTTGCTGCGCGCGGCGCTTCCGATTCTGGGCAACGAATGCGCGCGGGCTTGGCTCGATCTGCATCGTTATATCTGGCAGGCGGGAACGGAAACCGGGGCGGAGGCGATCTCGGTCGCGGTGGCGGCAACCGTGAAAAGTCTTCTCATCGTTCGTCCCGAGCTGCGCCATTGGACTCTTGAAGACGATACTGGAGCCGCCAATCCAGAGACTCAGCAGTGGCTGGACGCAACCGTTCTCAAGTAACGGCGATTCCCGGAGGGTGAGTTGGCCAGGACCAAGTCGGAGATTTTGATCACGCAGTCGCTGATCGACCGGCTCGCCGAGCGGGAGCAGTGGCCTGAGACCCGCTCCGCATCCATCGCCATGTATCGCGAATCGCTCAAGCGGGACCTGGAGTGGCTGTTGAATACAAGGCAGCCGGTCATGCCGGAACTGGACGACTTTCCCATCACCGCGGCCTCGATACTGAATTTCGGGCTGCCGGACATACACAGCTTCGATGGCTCCGCGGGCAAGGAGCAGAACGCTCTCACTCTCGCCCTGGAAAAGTGCATTCGAGTATTTGAACCGAGGATCGATCAGCCTCGGGTTTTTCTGACCCGCTCCGATCGCCTCACCCGGAGCTTGAAGTTTCATATCGAAGGGAAACTACGATACGAAGATATGGACGAAGAGGTCAAGTTCGATACCGTCCTGGAGTTGATCAGCGGCGAGTATGAGGTAAAGTAGGGCCATGCGCGAGGAAATGCTCGAATACTACGAGCGCGAACTGACCTATCTCCGCCAGATGGGGGGCGAGTTTGCGCGCAAGTATCCGAAGGTGGCCGGTCGGCTGCTGCTCGATCCGGATCGCTGCGACGATCCCCATGTGAGCCGCCTGCTGGAAGGCTTCGCATTCCTGGCCGCTCGCGTCCATCGCCGCATTGACGACGACTTTCCCGAGATCAGCGAAGCTCTTATACGGATCATCCATCCGGGCTATCTCCGCCCCATTCCTTCGATGACCATCGTCGAGTGCCTGCCGGACCCGGCGCAGGGAAAGAAGACTGCGGGTGTGCGCATTCCCAAAGGGACGGAACTGGTCTCCAAGGCCACCGTCGACGGGCTTTCCTGCCGCTTCCGCACCGCATACGACGTGGACCTCTGGCCCTTTTCCATCGCAGCGGCGGAGTGGCGCCAGCCGGAGCGGATGCAGCGGCCGCCCCGATCCACCACTGGCATCCAAGCCGTGGCCGCGGTTCGCTTGCGCCTGCGCTGCCAGACCGATGTGCTCTTTTCCGGGCTGCCGCTTTCCAGCTTGCATTTCCATCTTGCAGGCGATGCCAGCGTCGTTTATTCCCTCTACGAGCTGCTCGCGGAGAATTGCATCGAGATTCAGCTTCGCGATCCAAAGGATGAGAAACGGCTGATCGTCCTTGAACCGGAGCGGCTGCGCTTGATGGGCTTCGATAAGGAGGAATGCCTGCTGCCCTTCGTGCGGCGCTCCATGGACGGGCATCGTCTTCTCCAGGAGTACTTTGCGCTCCCCGAAAAGTTTCTCTTCTTCGACCTTGAGGGTCTGGAGCCGTTGGCCAGCTCCGGCTTCGGCGAAGAAGCCGAGATCGTCTTTCTCTTCTCCAGCTTCGAGCGCGCCGAGCGGCAGCAAGTGCTTGAGTTGGGCGTGAACGAGCGGACCTTTCGGTTCAGTTGCACTCCGGCCATCAACCTCTTCCCGCAGACCTCGGAGCCGATTCTGCTGAATCAAATCCGGCACGAATACACCGTCGTTCCCGACAACCGCCATTCCGCCGTGATGGAGATATTCAGCATCGAAGAGGTTATTGCCACCAATCCAAGATTGCGGCAATCGGTGGTGCTCGAGCCGATGTACACCTACCGTCATCAATCGCGAAACCGCGAAGACCTTGCCTTCTGGGTGGCCTCGCGCCGATTGAATGAGGTGGGTGAGCGGGAACCTTCCGCCATGATCGTCTCCGTTGTCGATCTCACCGGCAACTTCACCGCACCCGAGGCTGACGTGCTGCTGGTGCGGACCCTCTGCTCCAACTTCGATCTTCCTTCCCGCTTCCACTTCGGCTCCGAGGACGGCGACTTCGAGGCCGTGGGCTACGCCGCCGCCAAGACTGTTACGGCTTTGCGGCGCCCCACGCCCAGCGTCGATCCGCCCGCTGGCCCGGGAATGCTGTGGAGGCTCATTTCGCTGCTTTCGCTGAACTATCTGTCCCTCGAAGAAGAGGGAGGAAGCGCCATGAAGGAGCTTTTGCGCCTGCATAACCTGAGCGACTTGACGGCCAGCGAAAATCAGGTCGGGTCGATCTTGCGCATGGACTCCGCCCCTCATTTCGCGCTCGTCGAGTCGGCCTACGGGTTGATTCCTGCGCGCGGAACCGCCGTCCAAATGGAGTTCGACGAACAGCAGTTTGCGGGCAGCGGACTCTATCTCTTCGCCGCCGTGCTCGACAGGTTTCTGGCAAGCTATGCCGCAATGAACAGCTTCTCGCAATTGACCGCGTGGAGCAATCTGCGAAAGGAGGCGATGGGAAAATGGCCGCCCCGAGCTGGAACTCAAGCCCTGCTGTAACTTGGCACATAACTGACGAAGGCCGAGCCGCCGCTTTGCGCAATCTTGCCGCAATGATGGAGGAAGAGCCGTTTCGTGTGCGTTTTTTCCAGGCAGTGCGCCTCATTCAGAAAATGCGCAGCGATCTCAGGCCGGTGGGCTATTTCATAGCGCCCCAAACGGAGACGATTCGCTTCTCGGCGCGCACCTCGCTGGCCTTTCCGCCCAGCGAGATTTGCCAGTTGCGCCGCATGGAGAACGGCCAGTTGAGCATGACCGTGGAGTTTATGGGACTTTGCGCCGCTATCTCAGTCATGCCGGCTCCTTATATCGAGTTCTTGCTGGCCCGCGCCAGGGAGAAAGACTTTGCGATGGAAGAGTTTCTCAATATCTTCAACCATCGCATGATCTCCCTCTTCTATCGGGGATGGGAAAAGTATCGCTTCTTCATAGAGTACGAAAGAACCGGCGAGGATCGCCTCGCCGACCGCTTGCTGGACGTGCTGGGGCTGGGCACCGAGGGGTTGCGCGGGCGGGGAGGGATGCCCGATCAGGCGTATCTGCACTACGTGGCTCTATTGGCCCGTCATGTGCGCTCGGCGGCTTGCCTGGAACAGATTCTCGAAGACTACTTCGGCGTCGCCGCGCATATCCAGCAGTTTGCCGGGGCATGGAGAAAGCTAAGTCCAGAAAACCAAACCTGTTTCTCCGGATTGGGCGGAGCCAGTGAACGTCTGGGCGTGGGGGCTGTTGCCGGGGATGAGGTATGGGATCATCACGGAAGAATTCGCATCTCGCTGGGGCCGATGCGTTTCCAGAAGTATCTAAAGTTTCTGCCCGGCAAGGAAGCGCACAGAGAGCTTGTAGCTTGGCTGAAGTTTTACTCCAATGGAAGTTATGAGGCCGAGGTGCGATTGATCCTCGCGCGCGAGGATGCGCCTGCCTGTGATTTGGGATCGCGCGCGGAGACGCGCCCTCAACTTGGACTGGTGAGCTGGTTGAAGACCAGGCCGCTCGATCGCGACCCGGCCGATGCAACGTATCTGGTGCAGTGACAAAATCTGAAACCGAGGAATGGCAAGACATGAGCGTAAACCTGAAAGCACTCATCGACAAGCTGAACGACACAACGCGCCGCGCGCTGGAAGCCGCGGCTGGCCTGTGCGTGGCGCGCACTCACTACGACATCGAGATCGAGCACTATCTCTTGAAGCTGCTCGATAGCAGCGACAACGACGTTGCCGCGATCCTCAAGCACTTTGGAGTCGACCACTCCAGGTTGACCAAGGAGCTTGAGCGCAGCCTGGATTCCTTCAAGAGCGGCAATGCCCGCTCGCCCGCATTCAGTCCTTCTCTCGTCAAGACTCTCTGCGAAGCATGGACCGTCGCCAGCATCGACTTCAACGCCGGCAACATTAGAACCGGCTTCACTCTTTTGGCGCTGCTGGGCAACGATGAGTTATCCCGCATTGCCAAGGATTTCAGCAAGGAGTTGCAGGTCGTCTCCGCCGAGGGTCTGCGTACAAGCTTCTACGAGATAGTGGCCGCATCGCGAGAGGCGCAAACCAGTCTGACTGCCGCGGGCAGAGAGGAGCGCGCCGGAGCGGCGGAAGGCGGTGCCTCTGGACCGTCTTCGGGTTCCAGCGGAGCGACGCCGCATTTGGATCAGTACACTGTGAACATTACCGCGAATGCCAAGGCCGGAAAGATCGACCCGGTGCTGGGCCGCGATCAGGAGATACGTCAAATGATCGATATCCTGATGCGCCGCCGCCAAAACAATCCGATTCTTACCGGCGAGGCTGGCGTCGGCAAGACCGCCGTCGTCGAGGGCTTCGCCAATCGCGTGGTGAGCGGCGATGTGCCTCCGGCATTGCAGGGGATTCATATTCACAGCCTCGATCTTGCACTCTTGCAAGCCGGCGCGGGAGTCAAGGGAGAGTTTGAAAACAGGTTGAAGGGACTTATCAAGGAAGTTAAGTCTTCGACCGAAAAGATAGTTCTCTTCATCGACGAAGCCCATACCATGATCGGCGCGGGCGGTCAGGCGGGACAGAACGATGCGGCCAATCTGCTCAAGCCGGCTCTGGCCCGCGGCGAACTCCGCACCATCGCCGCGACCACTTGGTCGGAGTACAAGAAGTACTTCGAGAAAGACCCGGCCCTGGCCAGAAGATTTCAGGTCGTAAAGGTTGAAGAGCCGACCGAAGAGGTTGCCTGCACCATGCTGCGCGGCATCAAGGCTTCGCTGGAGAAGCATCACAACCTGCGCATCCTCGATGAGGCAGTTACGGCGACAGTTAGGTTGTCGCATCGCTATATTGCCGGCCGTCAGTTGCCCGACAAGGCGGTCAGCGTGCTGGATACGGCTTGCGCGCGGCTCGCGCTGGGACAAAACTCGACTCCTCCCCGCTTGGAGGATTTTCTGCGCCGCATAGACGCGCTTGAAGTCCAGAAACGAGTCCTGGAGCGGGAGACCAAGATAGGAGCCGACCACGGGGAGAAGTTGACCGAGTTGGAAACTCATATCGCCGCCGCGATCGAGGAGCGGGATATCCTCAACGCGCAATGGGAAAAGGAAAAGGTTCTTGTTGAAAGAATTCGCGCCCTGCAGGAAGGTTTGGAGTCTTCTGAGAAGAAGAGGCCGGAAGAGGAGGGATCGGAAGCCGCGGCGAAAGAAAGTGAAGTTAGAACCGAACTTGCGCAGCTCGAAGCCGAGCTTTCCGCGCTGCAAGGCGAGAAGGGCATGATTCGCGTCTCTGTGGATGCGCAGATCGTCGGCGAGGTTATCTCCGGCTGGACGGGCATTCCGCTCGGAAAGATGGTTCGCAACGAGATCGAGACCGTGCTCACGCTCGACGAGCATCTCAAGAAGCGCGTCATCGGCCAGGACCAAGCGCTCGCCACCATCGCGCAAAGGATCCTTACCTCGCGCGCCAATCTGGACGATCCTGTCAAGCCGGTCGGAGTCTTCTTATTGATCGGACCCAGCGGCGTGGGAAAGACGGAGACGGCCATCGCGCTCTCCGACGTTCTTTATGGCGGCGAGCGCAATATGATCACCATCAATATGTCGGAGTTTCAAGAAGCCCATACGGTTTCAACCCTCAAGGGATCGCCTCCGGGCTATGTCGGTTACGGCGAGGGCGGCGTGTTGACTGAGGCGGTTAGGCGCAGGCCTTATTCGGTTGTATTGCTGGACGAAGTCGAAAAGGCGCACCCCGATGTGCTGGAGTTATTCTTTCAGGTCTTCGACAAAGGCAGGATGGAAGACGGCGAGGGCCGCGAAATCGACTTTCGTAACACTATCATTCTGTTGACCAGCAACGCCGCGACGGAAACGGTGATGAAACTCACCGCCGATCCTGAGACCACGCCCGACAGTCAGGGGATGGTCAAGGCTCTCAAGCCGGAGTTGAACAAGATATTCAAGCCGGCGTTTCTCGGCAGGCTTTTGATCGTGCCTTACTTCCCGGTGCGCGACGAAGCTCTCAAGCAGATCATTCGCTTGAAACTGGGAAAGATTCAACGGCGCATCGCAGAGTCGCACAAGATCGCCCTCGAGTACGACGATGCGCTTTTGAACGAAGTGGCCGCGCGTTGCACCGAAGTCGAAAGCGGAGCCAGAAACGTTGACAACATCCTGTCGAACACCATGCTGCCCGATCTGTCGCGCCAGATTCTTTCGCGGATTGCCGAGGGAGTTACGGCGGAAAAGGTAAGCATCTCCGTCAAGGACGGCGCGCTGACGTACACCTGGGATGTTGCTTCTGAGTAGTCGGTAACGATGTGTTCCGCAGACAGCGGCAATTCGTTCTGTAGGAGCGAGTGCTTGAGCCGCCGGGGAGGGATTCGGTGAGAGTCCCTCTCCCGCGGCGTTTGGCGGATCGGCAATCGCATTGAAATCGGGCGCCGAAGTTCCGCGCCGAGAGGAGTTCGTTGATGGCGGAGAAGCCCAACCAAGGTAATGTTTCCTGGGGACAGCAATTGAGTAGCTTGGCGGGAAGGGTAATATCGGCAGACCCGTTTTTTTCGATCCCCCAATGGTTTGTCGAACATATGCCCGGTTTGCCAGCAGGCTTTGCGCCTGGTTCGACGATTCCCGGATTGAAGGACGGCACGGGTTTGCAGGTGAAACTGGTCTCTTCGGCCTCGCCCAACGCTCCGCAGACGAAATTCTGGATCTCTGAGAATGCCGAAATGCCAAAGGATATTGAAGCGGTATGTACCCTGCCTGCGGGCATGTTTCCCACGGGCACCAACTACACATGGGACGTGACGTTGGAAATGGATCTTACCACGCTGCCGAGCGGAAAGCCCAAGTCTCCCGATCCAAAATCGAAGAAGAAGCCGGTGGTGCGTCGAACCTCAACGACGCATCCTCCCATCCGCCAGACGACGAGTTCTCCGAACTTTACAATCCCCTTCACTTATGTGCGCGGCGGCAAACTCACGGTGAAGGTGACCGTGGATTCACTCCATGGTCCGGTATCGGCTACACAAACGGCGGAGATACGCGGCAAAGAACCCTCGCTGCAGCAAATCTCGAATCAAGTCAAGGGCGCGAAAGGGAACGGCCCAGCAATTCTCATGCAAATTCTACTGGGTGAATCGAAACTGCACCAATTTTTTTACAAAGGAGAGCCAAGAGACAAACCAGGCAATTACGAGGGATATCCACTGATGAGCAGTGATCGCTTGGATGGTGTGGGGCTGGGTCAAATCACATATAAAATCCCTACCGAGGACGAGGTGTGGAATTGGAAAGAGAATCTGAAGGAGGCCGTAAAGCACTATAATGATAGCTATGCAACCGCCGGGTCATTTTTCAGAAAATACGAGAGCCGAGACGAGTTCAAAACCCTTGTGAAGGGATACAACGACGCGTGGCTGAAGAATATTAAGGTTAAGCCCGGCCAGCCGACGCCCGAACCACCGAAGATCAAAATGGCAGATCCTAAAGATAAATTCGTAGAAGACGAGACCATCCGGGGCTACAACGGCTTTGGATCTACGGTTAACCCTGTGCATGAATACCGCGCGGAAATGGATTGGGATACTCAACAAAATGTTACCTACCAGACAGTCCTTCAGAGCAAACTGAATGTCACGGTGTCTGCGGATGGAAAGTCTGGGACGGTGAAATGGCATCAGGTTTCGAAGCAGGAGCGGGAGGGCCATTATCAAGCTCTTGGCATCGCTAAGGAGCATTGGGGAGACACCAATTATGTGGATCAAGTGCGGCAGATGACTGCGAAGAAATAGATAGCGTTACCATGACTTAGCTACGTGGAAGGAGAAAGTTGATGAGAGCGTGTGGTATTCGATTATCCTGCGGGATATTGTTCGCGTTGCTGATTGCAGTGTTTTATCAGACGGTCGCCCCGCGTGTGCTTTGTGGGCAGCAGAAAGAGTCAGCTGTCGAGTACCGTAACAAATATCTGTACTTAATTTCCGAAGAAAACAATGTGGAGAAATTTGATGCACAGACAGGGAAGCATCTCGTCACAATCAAGCCGACCGAAAAAATCCCCGAAGGGGTAGGAGGATATGGGATCGATGATGTCTTGTATCTGTCGCATGACGAGATGGTCATGGCGCTTAACTGTGAAGGAGCGACCGGATCGAGTACTCCGCGCAAATGTTTTCTGCTGAAGTTCCGGCTGCCGGATTTCACGTTTGTGGGTTCGCTCACGGTACCTGGTCGCTACACTGCGGGTACCGTACCTCATCTGAGATTGTTGCCGGATGGTACGGTTCGGGTGCTTAATGATACGAAAGCGTATGAGTTGGTGGGAGGTGTTTTTCGGTCCGACCCCAACGTTGAGGATCCGCATATTCCTGGAATTATAAATAAAGACGACTATCCGCTGAGTCTCGACGTTTCGGGATACGATATTTCAGCTCTGGAGGATAAGCCGTCCGCCGGCTTTCCCATACAGGTGAATCTGCTTGATGATCTGGATGGCTCGTTGTTTCTGCTCTTCGGCAATGGTAACGCATTAATTCTGGACAAGACGGCGAAGCGAATCGTCACGATGCATCCCGGATTTGAACCCTATTATTCGGGTGTGCTTTTGGTTCCTGGAGGGAAACAGGTTTTGATAGAAGACAAGCACTCCGGCAAACTAATCTTGCTTGATTCTTCGACAGGAAAGGTGTTGCGCACCGTGGTTGATCCGCACATGGCCGACCCGTTAGCTAATGTACTCGCCATCACTCCTTCCGGCGTGGCCATAATATACGGCTACGATTCCAAGAACAAGAATTATAGTTTATTTGCCACGCCTTTGGGTATGAGTTTTGACGCCCAGCCGACGCGTTTTCAAGGAAGCGGAGGCCACCGAAATACTTATTTCTATGCGGATCGCTGAGGAAAGAAGACATTGCCATGACCGGGCTACTTGGGAGGAAAAAGCGAATGAGTTACGTCTCCGAGAATTACGACAAGGATCCGATTGCTCAGATAGACAAAGGCTTATGGATCGGCATTACGCCCAAAGGAGTTGCCTACTCCGGGAACGACCCCAACGTAGACCCCAAAGCGGATGAAGAAAAAAGAGAACACGCAAACTACGAGTACGGTCAGTGCGTCTCCTACGTGAAGGCGGTCACGCCAGGACTTCCGCAGACAAGCAAATGGAAAAGAGGCGCGAAGGTCAGCCCAGGGTATCACCAAAAGCCGGCTCATCCGGTGGTTGTACAGCATTCTCAGTCTGAAAAAGCGGCCGCGGTTCATCACGGCGCGGCTCATCGCAGAGCGGCGCAACATGGTACCACGGTTCATGCGGCGCCGCCCGCGTTGCACACGGCGCCGGAGCCTTCCATGTTTCAACAGATAGAGAATGCTCTCGATCTTCATCTGAATCTCAAGCAGTACGAGGATGAAGCGCTCAAAGGATATGAGCATTTGCGCACCTATGTGCAGGATGAATACCATTCACTCTTCAACCGCTCCCCTTCCGCATTATCTGTGAGCGCCCCCGCTCAAAGGATACCCGCGGGGACTGTGATTGCGACCTTTACAAAAGAGGGAAAATACCATGGCCACGCCGCTATCTACGAAAAACAGGACGATACCGGTATCTATGTTGTCGATCAGTACATATGGGGTCATCCGCCGTCGCCAATAAGCAAACGACGGATTCGATTTAAATTTGGTCTGGGGCAAAACCCGACAGATGTCAATGACGGAGATAATTTCTATGTTGTGGAATAGGTTAGTTCTCGGATTTATGCTCGTAACTTTTGCTGTATCCTATGCACAAGAGGCTAGGTGCCCTTCCTATCATGGGAGCACGCCCCTTTATGGGGCGAAGTTGTATGATGGCCCTCCCGATCAGTTGGCTGACTTGGAGCCGGATTCGTGGCAGGGCTCAGGCAATAATGGGCATGGATACTATGACGTAGGAGCTATCTTCGATGCCGGACGCAACCTCTATATTGTCTGTATCTATGGAGAATGGAACAGTAAGGATAAAGTGACAGTTAAAATAGATAAAAAAGTCAATCGTTGTAATCTTCGGGCAAGCCCTAAGGGTAAGCCAGCTAGTCTGACCTGTAAATGATTGGTACACTGAAAGAGGCCAAAGACTGTGGAGGCAATTTTGATGTTCTGGAATATGATGATCCTTGCGGTTCTCCTTGCCGCTGCTGCGACATCCAATGCGCAAGATACCAAATGTCCCCCCTATCATGGAAAAGTTCCGCTTGGATACATCGGAGTTAATGATGGCCCGCCTGATAATTTTTCCACCGAACTGTTGCCTGATTTCTCGCACGGTAAAGGGGACCAAGAATACGGTTACTATGACGTTGGATTTATATTCGACAATGGTCACAAACTTTATCTTGAGTGTATTTATGGTGGATGGGACAGCAAAGACAGGATAATCATCAAGGTTGAGAAGAGAGTGAGTCGGTGCTCCTATCATGCACATCCAAACGGTCAACCTGCAAATCTAATATGTAAATGAGTGGCATCTTGGAGACAGGTGTAACGAATGAAGAAAACCATTGTAACAATCATCATTGCCGCTTGTCTTCTCTCCCTAGTCGCTATCTTGGCGTTGCGACATTTTCGCATCGGACCGTCGGCTAATTCGGAGCTTTATAGCCAACTATTTCTGGCCGCGCAAAATGGGCATCCGGAGGAAGTGGAGCAATCGCTTCAAATAGGCGCTAATATCGAGGCTCAGTACCCCCATGTCAGTACTCTTCTGCTTGTGGGCACTTATTCAGGTCAAATTGATGTAGTGAAGTTGTTGCTTCAGCATAAAGCCAATATTAAAGCCAAGGATGACGATGGCCAGAAGGCGCTCTTTCAGCCTGCTCTGAACGACGATACGTACCAAGACAGACCGTACAACGGCGACACGGAAGTTACAAAGTTTCTGCTATCCAAAGTCGCTAACGTGAATGCCGTGGACAAGAAAGGCAGTACGGCGCTGCGAGAGGCAGTCAATCATCATAAGGCCGCCATAGCTATGTTGCTGCGGGCTAAAGGCGCTCACTGAGTCTTTCTGAGTTCGCGGGGGCGCGTGGTCTCGCCCATAATTCCGATTGACCACTCCTATTTCGTGGGATAGGCTGGTTCTTGGTTGATTCTTCGAGACAAGGGAAAACGGCAAAGAAAAGGAAGGAATGAGATGGCAAGCGTGACGCAGACTGACCGGTTGATGCAGTTTACCAGCCCACTCGGCAAGGACGTGTTGCTGATAGAATCGCTGGCCGGCAAGGAGTATATCTCCTCGCTGTTTTGGTACAATGCCGAGTTGCTCGCGACCGCGGGCACGTCGATCGACCCGACGGCGATTGTCGGCTCCAAGGTGACGGTTGCCATCAACCTCAACGATGTGATCGGAACGCGGTGGATCAATGGCATCGTTTCGTCGTTTCAGCAGTGCGCGGGCGATGAGGATTTCGATGTCTACTCGGCGCATATAGTTCCGTCCATGTGGCAGCTTCAGTTGAGCGCCAACTGCCGCGTCTTCCAGAACAAGACGGTTCTGGAGATTGCCAAGGCGGTGATCGGCGAGTATGGATTGTCCATCTCCGATCAGACGAGCAACTCCTACAAACCGCTCGACTATTGCACCCAGTACTCCGAGACGGATTTCAATTTTGTCTCGCGCATACTGGAGGAGAGCGGCATCTTCTATTGGTTCGAGCACAGCGACCAAGACAACAAGATCGTCTTGGGCGACGATCGCAGCGCCTACCAGGATTGCCCGGTATCGGCAAAGGTTCCTTATGCTCTGAAGGGCATTGGAGCGGAGGGGGCATACGCTGCCTGGGTAAGCGAATTCAACTCGATGGCGACCATGGTTCCAGGCAAGCACGCGACGGCGGACTATAACTTTCGCACCTATGCCCGGCTCGATGTTGCCGACAAGAACAGCTCCAGCCCTTACGGAAAGAACGCCTATGAAAGTTACCATTATCCCGCGGGAGAAGAGGGCTACTTGAAATCAGCCGACACGCAATTAGCCACGCAACTTGAGTCGCTGTTTCTCGATGCGCGGGAAGTTGCCACCGATGCCATGGCCGAAGTGCTCAACGGCAATTCCAATGCACGTTCCCTTTGCGCGGGTTATACCTTCACTCTCGATAAACATCCTCGCTCCGCCTGGAACAAGAAATATCTGTTGACCACCGTGGGGCACCATGCTGACCAAGTTCCATCCTATCGGACAAGCGGCAGCCAAGGTACGGGATACAACAACAGCTTCACTGCGATCTCCTCGGATATCGTCTACAAGCCGGCGCGAAAGACCGCAAAACCTACGATCCCCGGCCCGCAGACGGCCATTGTTGTCGTGCCCAGCGGCGAGGATATGTACATCGATAAGTTTGGCAGAGTCTGCGTTCAGTTTATCTGGGATAAGTTGAGGAAGCCGAACACCGTGGACAATACTTGGGTGCGCGTGGCGCAAAGCTGGGCCGGGAATGGATGGGGAACGTATTTTTGGCCGCGAGTTAAAGACGAGGTAGTGGTTCAGTTTCTCAATGGGGATCCGGACAACCCATTGATTGTCGGTTCGGTTTATAACGGCGTGAACGTTCCCAAGTATGCCTTGCCCGACAACAGCACTCGTTCAGGGATCCTAACTCGGAGCAGCAAAGGCGGTTCGGCCGCCAACGCCAACGAGTTGCGCTTTGAAGACAAGAAAGGGAGCGAACAGATATTTCTCAATGCCGAAAGGGACATGGATCATCGGACCGAAAACGACCATCGCCGCTTCGTCGGAGGAAAGGACTCGCTGATTGTTACTGGCAATCAGTTGGAGCAGATAGGCGCGGACTACAACAGGGAAATCAAGGGCAATTCGATAGAGAAGATCGCTTCAAATTCGGATATTGGCATTGGATCGAATCTGACGGAGCAGGTGGGAGGGAATCATACTCTGAATGTCGGTTCCAACGAAAGCATCCAAGTCGGTTCGGCTTATTCCATGAACGCCAACAATACGATTTACATCAATGCCGGCATGAATGTGGTGATCCAAGCCGGGCTGGAGTTGAGCCTGGTCGGCTCCGGCGGCTTTATCACCATCGGACCGTCCGGGGTAGCTATCTCGGGTACGATGGTGATGATCAATAGCGGCGGCGCGGCAGGTTCCGGCAGCGCAGGGTCCACGCCGACTCCTGCAACTCCGACCGCTCCCGACAAGGCAGACGACGGGACCAAGGGCGGCGCGATGTAAAGTTTTAGATAACTTTCGAGCTATCATCGGTGACGTTTGATGGAAGCATTCGCACAACCCGGTTCGCTCGCGCATTTTCCCTCGATTGGGCGGTGGAGCGTTACCGCGATTCCGGGAGGATGGATTTACGTTGCCGACTTCGGCATACGTCAGATGGCGATGGATGCGACGACGATGTCCGCAAGCGTATGCGCGGGACAAGACATACTGGATTCTGAGAACGGGCTTGCCGAGTATATCGAGAAGCAGAAGAGACAGATAGAGAATCATTTGAAGGAAGCGAAGTTTGCAGGTCCGCAAACTACGACATTTGCGGACGCGGACGAAGCCCAATTGCTCTTCGTTCGTCACCATGCGCCTTCGGTTGGGAACATTCTGCACGCGCAGACCTATGTGCGGTTAGGAACTTGGATCGGCATAATTACCTTTACTGCATCGGAGATGCAGCTCAAGGCCGTGCGAGCGGACTATGAGGCATTTGTGAAAGGCTTGCGCATCGGGCCACAGCTGGCGAGTGAACCTGCAGCGAGGGTTCATCGATGAGTCTCGATCATGGAACTCGAAAGCCGTCAGCAGCGTGAATCGCCGATCCGCACATCTGTCCGACTCCGAAGGTGGAAAATGCACTCGCGTTGGCGGCGAATCCGACATATTTGCGCTTCACGTGACGTTCACACTCCCGGTGTGATAGCATCCGCTTTTTAACGAAAGAAGCCTCGCGGATTCATCCTGCATTCATCCGCGGAGCCGGTCCGGAACCCTCCCATGAATGAGGAAGACGGCAAACCGGGATCAGTGGCCCGTAAATCCGGCCACCGCGACGCCCTTGCGGACGCCCCCGTTCCTTCCCTGCCCCGCGCCATTCCTCCTCTTCAGAGCAATCTTCATCGGTCAAGAATCAACCCCTTCGCAGGGGGCAAGGAGAAACGCCATGAAAACCTACCAGGGAAGTGAGATTCGCAACGTAGCTGTAGTGGGGCATGCGCACAGCGGCAAAACCACATTGATTGCCGCTCTGCTGCATGCCGCCAAGATGACCCCAACCCAGGGCCGCGTCGCCGACGGCACGGCCGTAACCGCCTACGACGAGGAAGAGGTCGCCCGCGGCGCAACCATGCAGAACGCCGTCGCCTTTGCCGAGTGGCAAGGCGTCAAGATCAACTTCGTCGATACCCCCGGCTTTCATATGTTTACCCACGAGGCCCGCGCCGCGCTGCTTCCCGTGGAAGCCGCCGTCGTGGTGGTAAACGCCCAGAACGGCGTCGAGTCGGTCACCGAGCGGGTGTGGCGATACGCCGAAGAGGCCGCCGTCCCGCGCATCGTGGTCGTCAACCAGATGGACCACCCCAAGGCCGGCGGCGGCGGCGGCCTCAGCGCTCTCATCGACGATCTCCACGACCGCTGGGGCCGCACCTGCACACCCGTCCAGTTGCCCATCTCCGGTCCCGAAGGCTTTCACGGCGTGGTGGATTTAGTCACCATGCAGGCTTACTACTACACCCCCGGCGGCGATGGCCGCGGCAAGGTTACCGCCGAGATTCCCGCGGGCCTGGCCGCCGACGCCAAGACCCGTCACGAGGCGCTCGTCGAGTTGGTCGCCGAAGGCAAGGACGAGCTGATGGAGGAGTACTTCGACAAGGGCACCATCTCCGAAGAGCACCTCGTCGCCGCCCTCCACGAGGCTATCCGCGAGGACCGTATCTTCCCCGTCCTTTTCGCCAGCGGCCTGGCCAACATGGCCGCGGACCACCTCCTCGACTTCCTCAAGGTC
>CAYUJM010000056.1:0-24335 GCA_964445025.1 uncultured Occallatibacter sp.
TGCCGCTGCTCTTCTACGCCTACCACATCATGGCCGGCCTCGGAACCTGGTTTGTATTCCTGATGTTCGTCTCCGCATTTCTGTTGTGGCGCAGGCGTCTCTACCATTCGCGCTGGGCCCTGTGGGCGCTGCTGCTGAGTTTTCCTCTGCCTTACATTGCCAACACGGCCGGCTGGATGACGGCCGAACTGGGCCGGCAACCATGGCTCATCTACGGGTTGCTGCGCACCAGCGAGGGCTACTCAAGCACGGTTTCTGCCAGCAACGGCCTGTTCACGCTGCTGGGCTTCATGGGGCTTTATGCGCTCTTGGGCCTTCTGTTTACCGTCCTCATCTACCGCGAAATCAGCCACGGCCCGGAGCCGAAGGCAAAGGTCCCTGAGATCACACACGCAGCCTGAGGGCTGCCGAAATCCCCGCGAAGGCCTGGATACGCGAAGGCCTCGAGAAAAGAGGTTTCCTGATGATGGGCTTTATCTGGTTCTGGCTGGTTGCCATCATGATCGTCGCCTATGTCGTCCTGGACGGGTTCGATCTCGGCGTGGGCGTGCTGCATCTGTTCCTGGTCCGCACCGAAACCGAGCGCCGCACCACCCTGGCCAGCATCGGCCCGGTGTGGGACGGCAATGAGGTCTGGCTGCTGGCCGGCGGCGGCACGCTCTATTTTGCATTTCCGCTGCTCTATGCTTCGGCCTTCAGCGGCTTCTATCTGCCGCTGATGATCGTGCTCTGGCTGCTGGTGCTGCGTGGTGTGAGCCTGGAACTGCGCAACCACGTTGACGTCGGCGTGTGGCGCGCATTGCTGGACGGTGTCTTCGGACTGGCGAGCGCCCTGCTCACCATTTTCTTCGGCGCTGCGCTGGCCAACGTGCTGCGCGGGGTCCCACTCGCAGACGACGGGTTCTTCTTCCTGCCCCTCTGGACCAACTGGCACCCCGGTCCGCAGCCGGGCATTCTCGATTGGTACACGGTCATCGGCGGCGTCGTCGCGCTGGTGGCGCTCACGCTGCATGGCGCTCTCTGGATCATTCTCAAAACCTCGGGCGATCTGGCGGATCGCGCAAGCCGCATGGTCAAACCGCTGTGCGTGCAGTTGATTGCCCTGACAGTCATCAGCCTCGGGGCGACGATCCACGTGCGTCCTGCGTGCATGGACAACTACTTCAACTACCCATTCACCTTCATTATTCCGGTGGGGGTGGTCGCCTCGTTGGCGGCTATATGGGTTTTCAACCGCAAAGGTCAGCCACTCAAGGCGTTTCTCTCTTCGTGCCTCTATCTCTTCTTCATGCTGGCAGGGGCTTGTTGGGGACTTTACCCCACGCTGCTGCCTGCGAGCACTGGCGCGGAGCGCGATATCACGCTGGCGCGCGCGATCTCCGGTCCGCATACGCTGGCCGTGGGACTGGCCTGGTGGGCGGTCGGAATGACGCTGGCGGTGGGGTACGTGGTGTTTGTTTACGCGAAGTTCAAGGGGAAGGTGGATCTCGCGTCGCCCGGACATTAGATCGTCCCGGCAATCCCGATTTCATTCCCAAGAGATGTTCGGGCGGGATACAATTCGGAAAAATCCGGGCGGAAGCGGGAGACTCCCATTCAGAATCCCAACCTCCAGAATGCCAATCGGAGCAACCAGCGGATCGGCTCCATCGACTTCGTCCGCGGGCTGGCGATGGTCGTAATGGCCCTGGATCACACGCGCGATTTTATCTGCAACATCCCCTTCGAACCCGAAGACATCGACAAAACCTGGACGTTCTACTTCCTCGTCCGCTGGGTCACCCACTTCTGCGCGCCGGCATTCTTCCTTCTCGTAGGAGTGGGCGCATACCTCTATGGAACGAAGCATGCCCCGGCGAATCTGCAGCGTTTTCTGGTGGTTCGCGGCCTATGGCTGGTGGTGTTGGAATTCACGGTGATTGGCTTTGCATGGACGTTCCATCCCGGTTGGGGCATGTTCGGGGTGATCTGTTGCCTGGGATTGTCCATGATCCTGCTGGCTGCATTTGTTCGACTGCCGCGCTGGGCCGTGATGGCCGTGGCGTTGATTGTGATCGCGACCCACGACCTGTTCGACAAACTCAAGCCCGCCGACTTCCACGCGCACCAGTGGCTGTTATTTGTGTTGCATCGTACCGGACGCGCGCACCTCGGCGAAATCTCCCTGTTTGTTCTGTTCCCGTTGATTCCCTGGTGTGCGGTCACCTTGCTTGGCTTTACCCTTGGCCCGCTCTTTCAAGGCAATGCTGCCTCGGCTCGGCGCACTCTCCTGTGGGCAGGCGCGGGCGCCTTGGCGCTCTTCGCCGTGCTGCGCGCGACCAACGCTTACGGCAACCCGGACGCGCAGATTGCGCACTCGACGCCGGGTGACTGGCACCCTCTGCCGGCCCTGCCCAGGACCATCATTCTCTTTTTCGACGTGGAGAAGTATCCGCCGTCGCTTCAGTACCTGCTCATGACATTGGGGCCAATTCTCATCTTGCTGGCGGTCGGTGGAGCGGGGTTCTGGGGCTGGTTCGGCCGGACCATGGAGACCTATGGGCGGGTTCCGCTCTTCTTCTACATCCTGCATCTGTACGTGATCCACCTCGGCGCGGCACTGCTTGGATTCCTCTGCCACCAGCCCGTGGCCTGGCTTTTCCACGGCGGGTTCTTTCTCAACTATCCTCCCGACGGGCAGCCGTATGGGCAGGGGCTGGGAGCGGTGTGCGCCATGTGGGTTGCAGTGGTTGTTCTGCTCTACTGGCCCTGTGCCTGGTTCGCGGGGGTCAAGAGGCGCCATCCGGACTCGCTGTTGCGGTTCCTATAGAGTCACCAGCCGAGTAAGCTCTGCGTGCCGAAACGCTTCAGCCTTCTGCTCCAGCTCCGGGTCCCAGTTCTTCGGCTGATAGATGCAGCAAGGTTCCTGCGCCAGCGGGTCGCCGGTGAGAGCATAGGCGCGGGCGCGTGAGCCGCCGCAGATTTCCTTGTACTCGCAGGCTCCGCATTTACCTTCCAGCTTGCTGGTATCGCGCAGAGACTTGAAGATGGGCGCTTCGCGATAGATTTCAGCCAGCGGCGTTTCGCGGATATTGCCGGCGTGGATGGGCAGGAACCCGCTGGGATATACGTTGCCGACATGCGAGATGAACATGAAGCCCTTGCCGTCGTTCACGCGGCGGGTGGCCCAGCTCGCGGTGCGAACTTTGGCGTCGGCGGTCGGGGCGCCCGGCTCGTATTTGTGAGTAGCCGCGGCAGCGCCGGGGTGACCGTGGCCGTGCCCCATCTTGCGCTCTTCCAGGTTGTGCTGCAGCAGATAGCGGCGGTAGTGCATGGCTTCCGTGGTCTTGATCTGGAAGCTGACCCGGTGGCTCAGCTCATAAATCTTGCCGAAGACCTGCTCGAACTCCTCGCCCGAAAGCAGATCGGCCTGCTGTCCGCGTCCCACGGGAACCAGGAAGAACACGTTCCACATGACGATGGCCAGCTTCTCGAACAGCGCGCATAAGTTATCGAGATCGTCCACGTTATGGCGGCTGATGGTGGAGTGAACCTGGATGGGAATGCCGGCCTCGTTGGCCCACTCAATGGCCTGGATGGTCCGCGCCCACGCACCTGGCAGCCCGCGGAATTTGTCGTGGATCTCCGGGCAGGAGCCGTCGAGCGAGATGCCCAGACGGACTAGGCCGGCTTCCTTCAACTTGAACATGGCCTCGCGCGTCAACAGGGGCGTGGCGCTGGGGGTGACGGCCACCTGCACGCCCTTGTCGGCGGCGTAGCGGATGAGGTCGAAGACGTCCTTGCGCTTCAGAGGGTCTCCGCCGGTAAACACAAAGATAGGCACGTGCATGTCCGCGATCTGGTCAATCAGCGCCTTGCCCTCTTCATGGGTCAGCTCATCGGGGTGGGCAATCGGCTGGGCCGCGGCGCGGCAGTGCTTGCAGGCCAGGTCGCAGGACTGCGTGATCTCCCAGATGGCCAGAAAAGGTGTCTCGTCGTAGTTCAATCCGCCGCGGGCGGGAATGTTGTGCATCGGTTGCAGTTGCATAAGGCCTCCAGTGGAAGCGTGGCGGGCTGGCGGGGAAACGGGTCCTGCGCCGGGGATCGGGCGATTCTTCCGACAATCGCAGGGAAAAACCGCTCCGGAGCGCCACGATTCCGCTCTAGAAGAGCAGCCCGGAAGGTCTGCGCGCTGTGATTGGGATCACTTCATCTCGTTGAATTCGTAGACGTGACCACGGCGACCTATACAAATCCGGGAAAAGGGGGGACAATCCATCGCAAGCGAACGATCGCCCTGAAACCTGCGTCTCTATTGGTTGAGCGTTGTCCTTCAGAATGCCGGAAGACGAAGCATGAGCGGCCAGAGCGTGATTTAACTCACGCCGACCTGTGTCATCGCGCACCGAGCGCCGAAGGCAATTCTGTTAACGTATTTCCGCACCTGCAGGAGGTTCCCATGGCAGCCGTAATCAAGCCAGGTTGGAGCAAGCCCTCCACCATCCTCTTCGCCTCCGAGATTCCCGCCAATGAAAGAGCTTTCGCATTTGCTCTTGCGCAAGCTGCGGAGTTTAGCGCCGATCTCATTCTTTTCCATGCCTATGACACGCTGGTAGTAGCCGCGTCGGAAACCTCGGGGATCCGTTACTACGACTACGCCGCCGCTGCCCGCGCCGAAATCCAAAGTCTTGAACCCCTGGCCCAACGCGTACGCGACGCGGGCATTCGTTGCGAAGTTATCGTCAGGCCGGGACTGCCCGCCGACCAGATCCTTTCCTATCTCCGCGAGCGCGAAATCGATCGCGTAGTGATGGGCACCCACTCTCCGGGGCCGATCGGCAAACTGCTGGTCGGGTCCGTAGCCGAAGCGGTCCTGCGCACCTCAAGGGTCCCTGTGTACATCGTGGGACCGGACGTGGTGGAAGGCGACTACCGCAAATTTGCCACGCGCACCATTCTGTGCGCCGTCAGCCTGCTGGAAGCGAGCCACATGGTGGCCGAATTCGCCGCCGCGCTGGCCGCGCAGCACAATGCGCGCCTGATTCTGCAACACGTGATCCGCCCGCAGGAGCGGCACGAGGTCCTGGCCGGCAGATCGATTGATCAGATCGAGTCTGACCTGTTGGGGCTGGTACCGCCTGAATTCCAGGGCAAGATTGCCGTGCAGACCATCGTGGTGCCCGGCGATCCAACCGAGGAACTGCTCTACCAGGGGCGGGCCCAACTGGCAGATTTGATTGTGCTTGGTGCACAGGGCGCATCGGCCTTTGCCGCCATCACCCGCCACGGGGTGGTGTACAAGGTGCTGGCGCATGCGCACTGTCCGGTGATTACGCTTTCGCCCGTAGTTCTGGCCGAATGCGGCGTTCACGCAGAGCACCATCCGGCCGAAGCTTTTATGGCTGGCGTGTTCTAGGCACCGAGCCAGCCCGCGCTGCGCAGGGTTGGCGAGTTAGCGAGTCAGCGGAGACTTTGGCTCTTCTTGTGGACTTGGCTCGGACGCGGCGCGGGTTTGGCGAGGCAGGGCTGCTTTGCGCACAGCACACCGGTAATGCCCTTTCCTTCGGTGATGGTGAAGATGCGGTCTTCTGCGGGCACCTTCACCGTCTCGACGGCTCCCGAAGGCCAGTGAATCTCAGCCGTTCCCGCGTCGGTCGCATCGCCCAGGCCGAAGTGTGGCCGCTGATCGTTGGATGAAATGTAACTTCCCCCGCTCATCACGTCTTCGCGCTGGCGGATGCCGTTCGCGGTCAGGTAGACGGTTGCTCCGATTGCGTCGCGCGGGCTTTTTGGCCCCCCCACCAGCTTCAACTCCACCCAGTGATGATGGTCCGGATTGACGTTCTTCAGCAGCACCGGCGGTCCGTCGATGGGATTGATGACCACGTCGATCTTGCCGTTATTGAACAGGTCGCCAAAGGCTGCGCCGCGACCCGAGGTCAGCACTGCCAGGCCTGAGCCCTTCACCGGCGGCACGTACTCAAATTTACCGTCGTGGGTGTTGTGAAAGAGCAGGGGCCGCTCGGCAAAGGTGGTGCCCCAGTCGTGCTGGTCCACTTGCGGGTAAACGTGGCCGTTGATCATCATGATGTCTTTCCAGCCGTCGTTGTCGTAGTCCGGAAAGCCATCGCCCCAGCCCACAAACGGAACCGCTATCTGCACAATTCCGGCGTGGTCGGCGACATCGGTGAAGCTGGCTTCCCCGTCGTTGTGATACAAAGCCTTGAAGTCGTCTGAAAAGTCCGTGACCAGCAGGTCCACGAGGCCGTTGTTCATGTAGTCGCCCACGGCCAGGCCCATGGAGGCGATCTCGCGGCCGTCCTTGTTGAGGGCGAAGCCGGAGACATAACTCTGGTCTTCGAATGTGCCGTCGCCTTTGTTGATGTAGAGGTAGTTGGGCTCCGAGTCGTTGGCCACCAGCAGGTCCACCTTGCCGTCGTTGTTCACGTCCACAAAGATGGCGGTGAAACCGTAGTACGCTCCGGGATCGGAGACACCGGCCTTCGCGCTGACATCGGTAAATGTGCCGTCACCGTTGTTGTGGAACAGGTGGTCAGGCTCTCCCGGAAGGCCGTGCGGGCCGCACATCACGGGAGTTCCGCGCAACTGGCAAAAGGCAAAAGGAACGGAGCCGTCGGTTGCCGTGGGCTGATGTTTCAGGTCGTAATGCACATAGCCGGAGACAAAGAGATCGAGCCGGCCGTCGCCGTCGTAGTCGCCCCAGGTTGCGCCGTCGGACCAGTTGCCGAGCGTGATGCCCGCCCTTTCACCCACATCGGTGAAGGTTCCGTTGTGGTTGTTGTGGTAGAGACGGTTCTTTCCGTAGTTGGCCACGAAAATGTCGGGCCAGCCGTCATTGTCGAAGTCGCCGATGGCCACGCCAAAGCCCCAGCGGTCGTTGGTCACGCCGGCCTTTGCAGCCACGTCGGTAAAGGTCCCGTCGTGGTTGTTATGGAACAGCGCTGCGTGCGGCGGCGTCTTCTTGCCGCTCAACGCGTCGTATGTCGAACCATTGACCAGGTAAATATCGAGCCAGCCGTCGTTGTCGTAGTCGATCAAACCCACGCCGGAGCCATCGGTCTCCAGGATGTACTTCTTCTCCTGGGTGCCCATGACGTGACGCCAATTCGAGAGTCCGGCTGCTTTCGTGTCGTCTTCGAAGACGATGGTGCCGTGGTCCTTGTCGACGAAGCCCCCTGCGGTGATAGGTCGCTTCTCCGCGTCGTAGACGGGGGCAAAAGTGCCGGCGGAAGAGATGCCGCCCATTCCGCTGGGGGGCTCTTGTGGGGCAGGCGTGGGCTTTTGGGCATGGGCGTGTGACAGGAGCAGAGCGAGCGCAAGTACCTGAACGATCCGGCAGTTGGAATGCACTCGGCTGCGGGTTGCGGGAACCGCTGAATGACTTGCTTGCGGCAACGATCTTCCTCTACTGCAATGAATTTGCTTGGGACTTGCTGTTTGCTGGCTGAGCCGGGTGTGCGTCCGGCTTGACCAGCGCGGCAGCTGGGACTGGCGTCGCATCCGCGCAAGCCTTTCCACCGCACAGCGCGCCGGTAATGCCCTGGCCCTCGGTAATGGTGAAGATGCGGTCTTCGGCGGGGAGCTTTACGGTCTCCTTGGCGCCGGAGGGCCAGTGGATTTCAGCGGTGCCGGCGTCGGTCGCATCTCCCAGACCGAAGTGCAGGCGGCGATCGTTGGACGATATGTAACTGCCGCTGGCCAGCACATCCTGGCGCTGTCGCATGCCGTTGGCCTTCAGGTAGACGGTGGCGCAGGTGGCGTCGCGCGGGCTTTTGGGTCCGCCGACGAGAGCCAGCTCCACCCAATGATGATGGTCCGGGTTCACGTTCCTCAGCAACACGGGTGGGCCGTCGATGGGATTGATAATCACGTCGATCTTGCCATCGTTGAACAGGTCGCCGAAGGCCGCGCCGCGCGCTGGAATCACGTCGGCCAGACCAGAGCCTTTGACGGGGGCAACATACTCGAATTTGCGTCCCTTTCCGGTTCCGTCGGGGATGTTGTGGAAGAGCAGCGGGCGCTCTGCCCAGGTGGTGCCCCAGTCGTGCTGGTCCACTTCAGGGTACACGTGGCCGTTAACCATGAAGAGGTCGAGCCAGCCGTCGTTATCGAAGTCGATGAAGCCATCGCCCCAGCCCACAAAGGGAATGGTGGTCTGGGCGATGCCGGCCTTGTAGCTGACATCGGTGAAGCTCATGTCGCCATCGTTGTGAAATAGCACCTTGTAGTCGTCGCCAAAGTCGGTAACGAAGAAGTCCACCAATCCGTTGTTTTCGTAGTCCCCGGCGGCAATGCCCATGGAGGCAATCTCGCGCCCGTCCTTGTTCAGCGCAAAGCCCGAAACATAGCTCTGGTCGTCGAAGGTGCCGTCTCCCTTGTTGACGTAGAGGAAGTTGGGCTCCGAGTCGTTGCCGACCACCAGGTCAGGCTTTCCATTGCCGCTGAGACTCACAAAGATGGTGCTGAACCCGTAGTACTTGTCCTTGTCTTCCACGCCCGCCTTCACGGTGACATCGGTAAAGGTTCCGTCGCCGTTATTGTGGAAGAGGTGATCGGGCTCGCCCTGCAACCCTCTCGGGCCGCAATTGACCGCCGCGCCGCGATATTGGCAGAAGGCGTAGCCCACTGCCTTGGTTCCGGCAATGGGCAGATTGTCGCGATCGAAGTGAACGTAGCCGGTTACGTACAAGTCCAGCCGGCCGTCGCCGTCGTAGTCGCCCCAGGCCGATCCGGGCGACCAGTTACCCAGCGCAACCCCGGCCTGCTCTGCCTTGTCAGTGAAGGTTCCATCGTGGTTGTTGTGGTACAGGCGGTTTTTGCCGTAGTTGCCTACATAGATGTCGGGCCAGCCGTCGTTGTCGTAGTCGGCAACGCTCACTCCGTACCCCCAGCGGTCGTTGGTCACGCCGGCCTGCGCGGCTACATCGGTAAAAGTCCCATCGTGGTTGTTGCGAAAAAGAGCGGCATGCGGCGGCTCTTCCTTGCCGTCGAGCGCGGCGAAGGTCGATCCGTTCACCAGGTAAATGGAGAGCCAGCCGCTATGGTCGTAATCGATCAGGCCGACGCCGGAACCATTGGTTTCAACGATAAACTTCTTTTCCGGCACGCCCATCTTGTGGACCCAGCCGGAAAGACCTGCCTGTTTGGTGACGTCTTGAAACACCACCGTGCCCGTGTCGACAAACCCGCCTGCGGTAATAGGCCGCTTTTGCTCGTCGTAGACAGCCGCGGCGCCCAGGCCGCCGGCAATGCCACCCATTCCGTTCTGAGCGGGTGGGGTTTGCTGGGGAGGCGCCGGTTTTGCGGCCTGTGGCGCTGATTCCGCAGCGGTTTTGACCGGGGCAGGCTCAACCGCGGTGGCGATCAGAACAGTGGAGGTCGCTGCGGATGAGCTTGAGCTGCTTTGCTGCCCCGACGGAAGGGCAAGGCAATCACCGGGGATGGATAGAACGGTAATTAAAGTGCCGGTACAGAATCCACGAAAACCTGACAGCAACGGAAGTCCTCCACGCGTTGAAGTGTATCGCAACCGGTGCAGCCCTCGTTCGCTGTTGCCGCGGGCGTTACGCGCACGTCAATTCATCGAATCGGATGGCAACGTTCCTCGCTTCCGGGTATACTGACGGCAAGGTGGCGGCCACACCCCGCTGCCCACAAGTGAGGTGCGTCTTCCGCAGGGACTCCGGTTCACTGACGTTCGACGTTCCGCCATCGGAGACTTCCCGTTGGCGCGCAGTGGCCCGCGTGCTTCGAAGTCCCATGGATTTCCTGAGTTGCGCCCTCCTTCCTGCCTCCTGTACTCTCTGCGGCTCCCCTCTACCGCAGCTTTCCACCGTGCCAATTTGCGCTGTCTGCTGGCTGGAGTTTCCGCTCCAGACCGGCCCGGCCTGCGCCCGCTGCGGCGATACACTGGACATCCCAGTTTCCGTCTTAAGTCCCGCAAGTGATTCTTTTTGCAGGGCCTGCCGTCTGGCGCCGCCGCCTTTTGTCCGTGCCGTGGCCTATGGGCTTTACCAGGGCCGCATGAAGGCCGCTGTCCACGCCCTCAAATACGACCGGCTGCATCTTGCTGCCCGGGGACTCGGCCGCATGCTGGCTCAGGCTATTGCCAAACTGGCCGCCGAGGCTCCGGCTGAGATGCTGGTGGTGCCCGTGCCGCTGCACCGGTCGAAGCACACCGAACGCGGCTTCAACCAGGCCCGGTCGCTGGCCGAGCAGGCGCTCGGCTTTCTGCGCAAATCTCATCCCGCCTGGCGGCTCACCCTGGCATCCAGCACCCTGACGCGGCAGAGGGCCACCGAAAGCCAGGCCGGCCTCACGACCCGTCAGCGCCGGCTTAATGTTCGGGGCGCATTTTCAGTCTCCGATCCGGCTGCCGTCGCCGGGAAGGACATTCTGCTGATCGACGACATCTTAACTACAGGGGCGACCGCGCGGGCTGCCGCACAAGCGCTGGTTCGAGCCGGGGCGGCCTCGGTTTGGGTGGCAACGCTGGCCAGGGCGCGTCGCGCCAACGAATTTGCCCTTGGCGCAAACGCAATGGAGAGCTTCGGAATCCCCGGCAACGCGCCGGCCGCTGCAATTCAACAGGCAAGCATTTATTCATCGCAAGGCCAACCATCTTTTTGACGAGGGGATAAAGGATGTCGCTGGGAAAAGCCATGATTCATGCACGAAAGCAGAAGTCCATCGCCAAGGCCGCCGCCTGCGCTGCCGACTACGCAGCGGTGCAGCCCATGCACATGCTGCAGATGCCGGTGCTGGTCCTCAACGCGTCCTATGAGCCCATCAACATCTGCGGCGCGCGGCGCGCCCTGGTGCTGGTGCTGAAAGGCATTGCGCGCACCGAGGAGGAGCATGGGCTCACCCTCCACGCCCAGCGCAGCCGCATCGCCATGCCCTCGGTCATTCGCCTGCTTGAATACCGCCGCATTCCCCACCAGACCCGCGCGCTCTCGCGCAAGAACATCCTTCTGCGCGACCGCAACACCTGCCAGTACTGCGGCGTCGTGCTGCCTTCGAGCGAGCTCACCTTGGACCATGTCGTGCCACGTTCCCGCGGCGGCAACTCCACCTGGGAAAATCTGGTAGCCTGCTGCCACGCCTGCAATCGCCGCAAGGGCAACCGCATGTTGCACGAGATCGACGACATGATCCTGCTGCGCGAGCCGCGTCCGTTCTCGCTCCACACCAGCCGCCAGATCATGCGCATGCTGGGGCGCGGAGACGATCGCTGGCGGAAGTACCTGTTCTATTAGGGACTAGGGACTACGGACTGGGGAATAGAAGCGACCGCGGCTGTTGCACGGGGCTCTTTTCACGGGTCTGTGTAATGATCCACGTAGAGGTCCCGCCGCTTGTTTACCAAGGCCATCGTTCGCACTCCGGGCAGGAACTTTGACGCCGGGCTGACGACTGTGGAATATGGACGGCCCGATCTGGGGCTGGTTCTGGAGCAGCACCGGTGCTATTGCCAGGCGCTGGTTGAATGCGGTCTCGTCCTCACCACGCTCGACGCTGATCTGCGCTTTCCCGACTCGACCTTTGTGGAGGACACGGCCATTCTCACTGCGCGGGGAGCCATCCTCACGCGTCCCGGCGCGGCCAGCCGCGAGGGCGAGGCCGACGCCATCCGACCGGCCGTGCTTGGGTTCTTCCCGGCCGCGCTCACGATCGAGGCTCCGGGAACCTTGGACGGCGGCGACATCTGCGAGGCGGAAGGCCACTTCTACATAGGCCTCTCGCACCGCACCAACGAGGACGGCGCCCGGCAGCTTGCTCATCACCTGGCCGGCCTCGGCTACACCTCTTCGACTATCGACATCCGGCCCATGACCACCATCCTCCATCTCAAAAGCGGCATTTCGTACATTGGCGACAACACCCTGGTGGTGATGGAAGAGATGGCGGGGAACCCGGAGTTTCAGGCCTTCAACCTGATTCAGGTCTGTGCCGACGAGAGCTACGCGGCCAACTGCGTGCGGGTGAACGGCCGGGTGCTGGTGGCTGAGGGCTTTCCCGGTCTTATGGCAGAACTCCGCGCGCGCGGATTCAACCCGCTGGCGCTGGAGATGAGCGAGTTTCAAAAGATGGACGGCGGGTTGAGCTGCCTCTCGTTGCGTTTTTGATCGCCGGCGCTGGTCAAGAGCCCCGGTTTCCCACCCTTTCGCGAGAAAGAACGCGAAAGGACGGGGCACAGACCGCTGCTGGCCGAGTTCCATCCGGCGCGGAACCAGCTTTTATTGTTGCGGTTTGGTCGGCGACTGGGGTTGTGGCTGTGGCTGTGGCTGGGGCTGATTGTTGGTAATGTCCTGCCCCTCATAAATGATCTTCGTCGTTGAGCCGAAGCGTTTGTAGTCGGAGTACTTCACCGTGTCGCGGATGTGCACGTCATCCCCCATGTAGCCGTTGCCACCGGTAAAGTGCAGCACTCCCTCGCCCTTGGTATAGACCGGAAACCAGTAATGCCCGTCCACCTGCTGGCGCCAGGTCATGAATGGCGGATGCAGGTCTTCGCTGCCTTTGCGGGTATCGTCGGGGACCATTCTGCCGTTGGTGACCACAATTTGCAGGTCGGTCGAGTCCACCCAGATGCGTCCCAGCAAATAGCGCTTCTTTTTCTCGATCACCTTGGGGCTTACGTCGAAGACGTAGCAGTCCAGCTCGTCGACCTTTTGCCGGCCGACATATTTCACGTCGTACTGCCCGATATCCTCTTTGGTCAGCACAAACGGATATCCACGCTGGATATCCTGCAGATCCGAAGGCGACATCATGACGCGCGTAAGCGTGTTCTGCGGCGCGAAAACCACCTTCTCCGTGCGCGCCCCCGCGGGGTCGAAGATCACGTCGTCCACTTCGTACCACTGGCCATCCACCTTGTTGTCGTCGTTTACCGTCTCGACCTTGGCCACGCGGCGGTAGGTGTAGTGGTTCAAGGCCTGCTGGAACTCGCTCTCCTTTTCCGCAAACTGGCGAATGATCTCTTCCGGAGCCATGGCCGGCGCGGTGAGATCCATGTGGCCAAACCCTCCATCCAGCGCCATGGGAGTGAAGGTGTCTTTACTTTGCGCGCCGGCGGCAAGCGCGCATCCCGCGGCCACCACGATCGTCACCCAGCATCTGTTTCGCACTTTCCTGTCTCCTTGAGCGCCTTTGTTTCTATTGCACAACCGTGCTGTCGAGGCCCTGAAATCCGCCATTCGGCTACAACGTTAGACGCATGGACTCGGCTGCCGGATGGCTCGAAAATTTATGGGATGGGAGAGCTGCGGATGAAAGAAATCTCCGCTCTACCACTGCTGATACGATGATCTGGACTCCATCTGCGTCGGCATTTTCTGCGTGCGTCCAGCGGGGCCAGTTTTTGGCTTGCCGTTCGTGCATGGCATACCCGGTGGAAGCGACTCTATAATCGCAGTGCCTTCAGGGTATACCAATTGTGGAGTCGCTGTGGCGACTGCAGGGGTTCAGCCGGTGGCCTTTGCCACTACGAGGACCGAAGGAGATTTACGGTTTCCATGGTCGACTATTACCAGGCACCCGCTCTGATCCTCACTGCGCTCTTGCTGCCTTCGTTTGGATACCTCTATCTCCGCTTCCGCGACGCCCGCACACTGCTCTGGTTCCTGGGGTTCCTGTTTGCCATTGTGCGCATGCTCCTCATCTACAGGCTGGGGTCCTGGTACTATGCCGACGGCGCACATCCCTGGCTAACCGCGGTCGGCCAAACCTCCATTCAGATCAGCGCCTCCCTGTTTCTCGCCTCCCTGTCTCCGCTCCGTTTTCAAATCGGCCAAAAGCAGATCCTTTACGTCATCCCGTACACCATTCCACTAGTGCTTTACTCCATCCTTCTGGAAGGCGTCTTTCATGGCGCTTTGCCCGCGGGGCCGCTGTTCTGGATCTTTCCCACACTGGGCACTCTCGCACTGGTTGCCGGCTTCTTCTGGGCCATCGCCAAGGGCAGCATGCCTGTCTGGCTGGGCGCGTTGGTCTGCATCCTGTTTGGCTTTGTCGGCATGTGGGCCTGCTTCGTATTGGGAGGAACCTGGTCGCTGACTTTTGTTGAGAGTGCCAACCATTTCCTGACTGCACTCCTCCTGATTTCCGTCTTCCGGCGTGTCTCCCCAGGCGTCATTCTCGGCTGGCTCGGCTTCACCGTCTGGTCGCTCATGATCCTCGAGCTTCTCCCCTTCATCAGCGAGAATCCCGTCTTCGACACCAATCTGACCCGATTGATCGTCATGGGAAAGGTGGTCGCCGCACTGGGCCTGATCCTGTTGTCGCTGGAGGACCAGCTGGCCATCAACCAGGCTGGCCAGGAGCGCGAGCGCAGAGCCCGCCGCGAACTCGAAGCCTACACCAATTTGATCCTCTCCCGCCGCCGCGTCGACGACTTTGACCGTCAGGGAGCCGAAATCTGCCAGACCGTGACGACCCACAGCCGCTTTTCCCAGGCCGCTCTGCTGCTGCAGTCGGCGGGACGCTTTCGGCTGGCGGGAGCAGCCGGGCTGGACCCAGCCATTGTGACCGCGCTCGAGGAGCTTGCCGCCCAGATTCCCGTCAAGGGCTTCTTGGCCACCGGCTCTGCTCCGCCGGCGGTGGAACAAAGCCTCACCCGTTACCTCGACCTCACCCCCTGGCTTCGTCCCGGCGACGACCTCAAGCGCCTGCACTTTACCTCTGTGCTCGCCGTCCCCATGACAGGCCGCGCGGTTTCCGAAGGCGCTTTGTTCCTCGCCGGAATGCGCAACGCTCCGGGACGCGCTCTGCCCGGGAATCTTGCCAGGTTGCACGGGGACCCGCTCCGCACTGACGATCTGCTGCCCATCGAGATGCTGACTGCCCGCCTGCAGGCTACGCGCAGCCAGACCATGATGCTGGAAAAACTCATTGACTCGGAGAAGTACGCGGGCCTGGGCCAGTTGGCCGGCAACGTTACCCAGCAATTGAACAATCCATTGACTGTCATCCTGGGCTATGCCTCGCTGCTCGAGGAGACCTCTTCTCTCGATCCCCAGGAGAGCAAGGGGATCCAGGCCATCCTCGCGGAAGCGCGCCGCATGCGGTCCACGCTGGAGAGCCTCACCCGCATCTCTCGGCCCCAGAGCGGACAATTCACCGCCGTCTCCGTGGGCGAGATGCTCACTGACATGGAACAGCTTCACCGCTCGGAGTTTCTGCGCAGATCCATCGAGTTCCGCCTCAACATTGCCCCCAGCCTGCCCATGGTTCTTTGCCACGCCCAGCAACTGCGTCAGGCCGTTCTCCACTGCCTGCAATTTGCCATCGAGGCCGTCGAAACGCAGTCCCTTGCCCCGGCTGGCGACGAGGCCAAGACTGTCCGTCTGGAGGCAACCGCAGAAGGCAACCTGGTGCAGATTCTCGTTGCTCATTCTGGCCAGGGATTTCTCCATCCCGACCGCGCATTCGATCCGTTTGTTCCCGCCCAGGCAGCCGGAGAGACGGCCGGGCTGGGCTTGAGCCTCTGTGCCTCCATTCTCCGCGATCACAATGGCCGCGCCTCCGCCGTCAACCTCGAACCCCGCGGCGCCGCCATCTTGCTCGAACTCCAAGCCGCCTGAAAAGGGCGCTGCGAAATCCGCTCATCCCGGGCCCCTCCCTGCATTCAGGCGCTTCAGGCGAGACCCCTTGCGCGACTCGATCAGCGGAACTTCCGGTGCCGGATTGCGTAAACCTCTTCGGGGCCTGATTGGGTTGGTGTACGCGTGAAGCTTGAAATCGAAAATGTCTCGAAGCGTTATCGCAGGGACGTCCTGGCGCTGGACAGCTTCAGCCTGGAATTGAAGCCGGGCGTTCTCGGCCTGCTCGGGCCCAATGGCGCTGGCAAGACTACCCTGATGAGCATTCTGGCCACCATTACCAAAGCCACGGAAGGCCGCGTGCTTTGGAACGGGACCGATATCGCGCGCCATCCCGACATGCTTCGCGCCGTGCTCGGCTATCTGCCGCAGGACTTCGGCGTCTATCCGAACCTGAGCGCCGTCGAGTTTCTCCAATACCTGGCCGCTGTGAAAGGACTCGATGCCGCTACAGCGGCTCGGCGCATTGAAGGGCTCCTGGAACTGGTTAACCTGACGGATGTGCGCAAGCGCCCGCTGGGCGGATTCTCCGGCGGCATGAAGCAGCGGATTGGCATCGCGCAGGCCCTGCTCAACGATCCGCAATTGCTCATAGTGGACGAGCCCACCGCGGGCCTCGACCCGGAAGAGCGCGTGCGCTTTCGCAATCTGCTCTCCGACCTTTCCGGCGAGAGGATCGTCATTCTCTCCACGCACATCGTCTCCGACGTGGAGGCGACGGCGACCGATATTGCCCTCATTGCGAAAGGCTCGCTGGTAGCCCATGCAACGCCCGAGACACTGCTGCAGCAGGTGGAGGGCAGAGTATGGGAATGGGTGGTTGCGAGCGCTGACCTGAACGCCGCCAAGCAGCAATTCCTTATCAGCAGCACCACGCGGCGCAGCGACGGAGTGCACGTGCGTGTGTTGGGCAATTGGCCTCCGGCGGCAGCGAGGCCCGTCGCGCCGAATCTCGAGGACGCCTATCTCTACTGCCTTTCGCAGCATCGTGGCGTTGCCCAGTCCGCAGTCCAGCCCGGAGCCAGGCCATGAGCCGCTCCCGCGCCCTTTACCATATGGTCCGCGCGGATTTTCTTGAGCGTGTCCGTCGGTATAGCTTCCTGCTCACGCTGGCTTTCTCGGTCTACTTGGCCTATGCGGTCTACGCAGGCCAGATCACGCTGCAATTGGACAAGTACCGCGGCGTTGATAACTCGGCCTGGCTCGGTTCGGTTGTAGGGCTGGTCGCCTCGGTGTGGCTTAGTCTGGTTGGGTTCTACATCGTCAAAAACGCTATTCAGCGCGATCGCCAAACGCGCGTAGGCCAGATTCTGGCTACCACGCCCATCAGCAAGAGCTTTTATACACTCGGCAAGGCGCTCAGCAACTTCGCGGTGCTCGCGACCATGGTTCTTGCGCTGACTCTGGCGGCATTCGCAATCCATTTGTTTCATCGCGCCGATCCGCACATCGATTTTTATGCGCTGTTCTCGCCGATCCTTTTTCTGGGGCTCAGTGCAGTGGCCGTGACCGCTGCGCTGGCCGTTCTCTTTGAGAGCCTTCCCGTGCTGCGCGGAGGAGTTGGCAACATTCTCTACTTCTTCCTGTGGATTGCCCTTCTGGTTTTCGGCGCAGTCTCCGCGGAGAACAGGCCCGCGATCGCAGGTCCGGAGCCTTTCAAGGATTACACGGGCGTCGTTTACGTTCTAAGCCAGATGCAGCGTCAGGTGCAAGCGCTCGATCCGCAATACTCCAATGGTGCTCAGTTCAATGTGGGCGGGCTGAACCCAGCCACAAAGACTTTTCTCTGGACGGGGCTCACCTGGACTCCCGCACTGTTGCTGAGCCGCGCGATGTTCTTCGCGATTGCCATTGTTCTTGCCCTGTTGGCTGCGCTTTTCTTCGACCGCTTCGACCCGGCACGTACGGGCTGGCTCAGCGCAAAGAAGCCGAAGCGGACGCGAGAAGCCGGCGTCGGTGAACTGGTGCAGGCGCAGGTCCCCGGGAAGAGCATGGGCGAAAGCGCATTTGGTCAACCGCAGCCGCACTTATCCGCCGCGCAGCTTGCTGCTTTGCTGCGAACCGGGTCGCAGCCTGCCTCGCGCACGCGCTTTCTCGCGCTTGTGGCTGCCGAATTTCGCTTGTTGATCCGGGGACACGCGTGGTGGTGGTACGTTGTGGCCGCGGGCCTCGTCATTGCGTGCCTCGCTTCGCCGCTGGAAATCGCGCGCTCCGGAATCATCGTTGCCGCCTGGCTGTGGCCCGCTCTGCTTTGGTCGCAACTGGGCACGCGCGAGGCGCAGTACTCCACTGGAAGGCTTATCTTTTCGTCTCCGTACGCTGTTTCGCGCCAGCTTCTAGCCGCCTATGTGGCGGGTGTGCTCGTCGCCGCGCTCGCCGGCAGCGGCCTCGGCCTGCATTTGCTCATTGCGCGCGATTTCGCAGGCCTCGCCGCATGGGCAGCAGCAGCGCTTTTCATCCCAGCCCTGGCTCTTGTGCTGGGCGTTGCCACCGGTACGCGAAAGTTCTTTGAAGCCCTGTACATCGCGTGGTGGTACGTCGGCCCGCTGCATCACATTCGCGGCCTCGACTTCATGGGCACTACTCCCGCGTCGAGTTTACCCGCTGCCTGGCTCGCCGCCGCCGCGCTGCTTGTCGCCGTGGCTTGGTCCTGGAGAAGAACAAGTCTCGCATTCGCGTGATCCGTACCCCTCTCACGCAGACGCCGGCCCGAATCGAGCTCAGCGCGCAACTGCCCGCAGCGGAATTGATTCCGGATCGCTTCTCCAACTCGCCACGCGCCCATTCCGGAAGAGCACCTCCGAGCCGCCGTATCCGAATTTGTCCTCAGAGAGTAGCGTCGGTGTCCCCTGTACCGCCAGCACCTCGTTTTTTGTGGAGCCGACGGTGAAGGAACTCAGGTCCGGGTCCACAAACGCGTCCGGCCACAGCTTCACCCGTAGAGGCGATGCGGGGTCGATCTTCCACCCCGCCACTGCGCCGTCTTTGAAGTCGACCTCTGACTTTCCATACATCAGTTTGTCCGCAGCAGAAGATGTGGGCTCTCCCTGGGCGGCTACCACTTCCTCCTGGGTCAGGCCCACGGTGATCACAGGCAGCACTCGAATTGGCGCGGAGTGCGTCTTAGCGGTTGCCGGTTTGTCCGCCCCGCTACGCGCCGTAGCCGGCTGATTTGCAGCCGAGTTTTCCGGCTCACTGAGCGGCTGTGCAGCGGAGGGTGCGGATACCTTGCTTTCAGGAACCAATGCACCCAGCTTCTGCTTCGCATCCCCAAGAATCTGCCGCTTCACATCTCCAAGCCGGCTCAGGAACTGGGCCTTGTACTGGGAATAGAACCTTCCCGTTGTTGGATCAGACGCCAACCTGGAGTCGATGATCTTTAAAAGAATTGCACCTGCGCCGAGCACCGCCAGCAGGATCAGCAGGCGCACCAACAGGGCCATTCCCGGATACGCAAGCACGGATGCTCGCGGCCGACGGCGCACAACCGGTTCCGGCTCGGAAGGGCTCGACGGAGCGGTGGCTGCAGCCGGCGGGGAATCATGCCAAGCCTGGTGCCAGGCTCCAAACTTCGACTCACGGGACGCATCTTTGCGCGGTGGCCCCTTGAATGCTGTCGCCCCCAAGTACGAGAAGGCGGCATTGATTGCCTTAAGCTTGTCTTCGGCCGCGGCCTTTAGCGTGGGGTCGCCCTGAAACCGGTCCGGATGCCAGACCTTCGCCATCATGCGGTAAGCAGCCTTGATGTCCTTTGGCCCCGCGCCCGGCTCCAGCCCAAGCACCCGCAACGCGCCGCACCAGGCGCAGAGAGCATCGCCGCCAACAGCCACATTCCCGCATAAACAGGTGGTCATCCAACCCCATCCATCTGCCGCGTCCTTGTTATCCCGGAACCGGCAATTATAGAAGCAAGTCAACTCCTTCCCAATGCGAATCCCTTGAATTTCCTGCGTGTGTTGCAATTTGGGCAACCCGTTCAATTGCCGTCCTTAGGTCACCCCAGCCCGCCGGTTCTTGCCGCGTGACTCAGCATTGTCCGCCGCGGACTGCACAGGCGCAAAACGATCCGTAGAATAGATGTGTAGGGCCTTTCCCCATCCAGATGGCATTTATCGAACAATACGATGTCGCCGTGGTCGGCGCCGGTCATGCGGGCTGCGAGGCTGCCATGGCCGCGGCGCGCATGGGGCTCAAAACTGCCCTGATCACGATGAACCTCGATCTGATCGCGCAGATGAGCTGCAATCCGGCCGTTGGCGGCGTGGCCAAGGGCCACCTGGTACGTGAGGTCGACGCTCTGGGCGGCATTATGGGCGAGGTCGCGGATGCCGTGGGCATCCAGTTCCGGCTCTTGAATACCTCGCGCGGGCCGGCGGTGTGGAGTCCGAGGGCGCAGTGCGACAAGCAGCTCTACCGTGTAAAGATGCGCGAGGTGCTCGAAGGCCAGCCGGGGCTGCACATCCGGCAAGCAGAGGTCGTGGACCTGGTGATCGAGGAGGAAGCAGGGAACGGAGAACAGGGATCAGGGATCAGTCCCCGCCGCCGCGTTCTGGGTCTAAAGCTGCGCGACGGCCGCCGCCTGCTTGCCGGAGCCACGATCATTACAACTGGAACCTTTCTGAACGGTCTCATTCACTGCGGCGAGGAGCGCTATCCGGCCGGCCGCAGTGGCGAACCGGCCTCTGTGCTGCTCGGCGAAGCGCTGCGCAGCCTGGGCTTGCGCACATGCAGGCTAAAAACGGGTACGCCTCCGCGCCTCGATGGTCGGACCATCAAGTGGGAGTTCTTCGAGGAGCAGCCCGGCGACGCCGATCCCACGCCCTTCAGCTTCAGGACGAAGAAGATTGTCCAGCCGCAGATCAGTTGCCACATCGCTTACACCACGCCGGAGACGCTGCGCCTTATTCGCGAAAACGTCCATCGCTCGGCCATGTACTCCGGCCAGATCGAAGGCATCGGTCCGCGCTATTGCCCCTCGATCGAAGACAAGATCGTCAAGTTCCCTGACAAGACCCAGCACCAGTTCTTCCTGGAGCCGGAAGGCCTGAACACGCACGAGGTGTACGTCAACGGCATGTCCACCTCACTGCCCATGGAGGTGCAATGGCAGATCGTGCGCTCCATTCCCGGACTCGAGGAAGCGGAGATGCTGCGCCCCGGCTACGCCATCGAGTACGACTCGGTGGACGCTACTGAGCTTGATCGCACGCTGCGTGTAAAGAGCATGGAAGGCCTGTATTTGGCCGGACAGATCAACGGGACCAGCGGATACGAGGAAGCCGCGTGCCAGGGCATCATGGCCGGCATGAATGCGGCCCTCTGGCTCAAGGGCGAGCCGCCGTTCACCATGGACCGGACGGAAGGCTACACGGGCATCCTGATCGACGACCTGATATCCAAGGGAACCAACGAGCCGTATCGCATGTTCACCTCGCGCGCCGAATTCCGCCTGCACCTGCGCATCGACAACGCAGACCGGCGTCTGACTCCCCACGGCCGCCGCCTCGGGCTCATCAATGACGAAGCCTGGGCCGAATACGAGCAAAAGCAAGCCCGCATGGCGGCGCTCTCCGCCCTTCTCACCAAGGGTAAGGTAGATCCCGACCGTTTGGCCGCTGCTGGTTTCGACGCGCTCCCGGCTACCTCCGGTCTGACCTGGGCGCAACTGCTCAAGCGGCCCGAGGTCACCATCGAACCGGTGCTCGGGGCGCTGCGCGAGACGCTTGTGGCGAACCCCGAACTGGCGGCATTTGCGGATGCCACGGGTTCCAGCCACTCGGTTCATGGCGCATTGATGCGCAATGAAGCCCGCGCGGTCGAAACCGAGATCAAGTTTGCCGGCTATTTGGAACAGCAGAAGAAATCGATCGAGAAGCTCAAGGCCGCCGAGTCCGTCTCCATTCCCGACTGGATCGAATACAGCGCCATCAGCGGACTCTCGCGCGAGATGCGCGAGAAACTGGAGCGCGTCCGCCCCATCACCATCGGCCAGGCCAGCCGCATTCCCGGCGTGACTCCGGCCGCGCTCTCGCTGGTGCACGTCTCCATTCGCGTGCAGGGCGCAAAACGGATGGTCAGCTAGGAAGCGAGCTGGATCGCGCCCGGCTTCTCAGCCGGTTCGGGGTCCTATTGGGGCCCCTTGTCGCTCCTCGAGAACAACGGGATGTGGAAGGGCATCTCGGCCGTGGACTGCTTCTTCTGCCTGGCGTTGGTGTCTTCTTTCAGAACGGTGCGCTGCGAGTTGATGCACAGCCAACCGCCGTGCGAGCGCTCGAAGACATGGGTAAAGATGCCTTTTTCGTTGACCTCAGCCGAGGCCGCCTTGTGGTGCAGGGCATAGGTCCCGTTGGCAACGGCGATGTCGCCCAGCATGCGCACCGTAATCACCCGCTGATCCAGATGGATGGTCTTATCCTCGCCGGTGATCACCATGGCTACCTGTTGATTGCGCGTGGTGATGTCGCCGTTGGCGGAAACGTCAACAAACAAGGGTGATAAAACCAGCTCCAGGCCATACTGGTCGCGGTCGTTGACGGCGGTCGACCAGGAATCTTCAATCTTCTGGAACTGCTGAATCTCCGGACTCGCCGTAGTCGTGGCGACGGTTTGCACCGGCGCTGCCGCCGGAGCCGGGTTCTGCGCAAAAACAACGCAGCAGAGAGGAAGAAAACCAGAAAAGCAAGCTAGAAAACGCGTCATACGCTCGATGAACTCCCATGGGAGCAACCATCAGCCTCGATCGTCAGCCTGAAGAACAATTCTGTGAACCACACTGACACCGGATGACTGGTGATCGTCAACTTCTATGATAGCTGTTGGACTTCGGGAGGGAGCCCGACGCGAGCGGCAAAAAAAGGAAATTGGATATCTCGGCCGGGCCTGAATGTGTCAATCGAGCTATTAGATGAGCATCTGCAGCCGCTCCGGCTGCAGAACGGTCACAAGCGAGTCCTCAATTGAAATCCACCCCTCCTTGCGGAACTGGCCCAGAGTGCGGGTCACCGTCTCCCGCGTGGTGCAAGTCATGGAGGCCATCTCTTCGTGCGTCAACAGCAGCGGGAAGCGGAAGGCTCCGCCGTTCACGTGTTCCCCGATCTGGTGCGACAGTTCCAGCAGCAGCCGTCCCAGGCGCGCCGCCACGGTCTCCGCCAGCGCAATCCGGCACGCGTCCTGGAGGGCAAACCGGTACTCCTGGCAGATGCATTGAACGGCGCGCATCTGCGCTTCCTTGTGGGTGCGGAGAAAGCCCAGAAAGCGTTCACGCTCCACCGGCCGCAACTGGGCGCTGGTCAGCGATTCGGCAGAAACCTCATACACCCCGTGGGAGAGAACCGCGTATAACCCCAGCATGGAACCGGGCCCGGCGATACGTACGATCATCTGCCGGTCGTCCATGCGCCCCGCGGTCAGCTTCAAATATCCGCCGCAAATCAGGTACAGGCAGCGCGCATCCTCGCCCTGGTTGAACAGCGACGCCTGGGCGGGAAGCGTGATGGTGCTGGTGGCCAGTTCAAGGTCGGCAAGGACCGAGCTGCCCAGCGAGCAGAACCAGCCGGGCCGCCGATTGGCGCAGGCCGCACACCCCGCCGGAACCTGCCGCGTAAGGTGTTTCTGACGAACCTGAACTTCCCCCGTCATCTCTGCGCCTGTCATGGCCGTGCCCCTTCCGACGCCGTACAAGCTTCATCACCTCTTGCGCTTCCCCAGCTCGGCTCATCCCGCGAGCGCCGGATTTAGGGGTGAGAATGCGAGGGAACTCCTGCGAAAAGGATCCGTGCTTTACCGAAGTTTGCTGGAATCCGGGTACCTAAGGATGTGATGGTCCTCACGTCTATCGAATGGGCGCGCATTGGCTGCTCGAGGGAAAGCCGCGGGAGGCGCCGTCCCAGATTCCCCCGCGCCTTTTGCCGAACGGGCTGCCTCTTCCGCCGAGGCGCTTCGTTGCCGGCTTTGCCCAGGCTCAACATCGCCCCGGCTTGAGGTCACCTACAGTCTCCGGCAGTTCGGCTCTCCTTCTAAAGTTGAGCAGTCTTATACAGCGGTACGCGCGTTTTGATGCTGCAATGCAAAACGGGCGCTTCTTGCCTTTTTTGCGGCCTTCGCGCCACAGCGCAACTGTCGGTGATTCAGAGGGTTAGATTTGACCTCGCGCAGTACGATGGATGTGCGGTCGAGAATATGTCTCGTTTCGAAACGGGAATCACCTTTGGTAACCAGGTTCTTGACCGAGTGTGATAAACGTCACCGTCTCCAAGCACGTTAAACCGTAGGATTTGGGCTGGAAGTGATGCTCCACACACCGAGAGTCACTTCTGGAAGGACCTGTTCAAGGAATCTGGCCTCCATGGGGCTCCCGGTTCGGGAATTGCATCCATCGGCCTGCCGGGTTTCTGGGGCAGCGGGATTAAGAAAATGCTACAAGAGCATCCAAGGCGGGGATTTTCAATGCATAGAGATGGACCTGTAACGCAATTGTCGATTGGTGCGGCTCCGGGGTTTTTGCCGGGACTGCGAGCTGGTTCGATCTTAATGCTGGGCGCGAGCATCCTGTGCGCTGCAGCACTGGCGGCACCCGCGCCCAAGGGCGCGCCGGGCGCCGGGCCTGTTGCCGCGCAAGCCAAGGACGCTGCTCCCAACGCCTATGTGGGTGGTGAGGTCTGCGCCACCTGCCACGAAGAAGTAGCCAAGAAATTTGAAGGCAACCCGCACACCGAGCTTGCGGCGCAGCAT
>CAYUJM010000057.1:0-24047 GCA_964445025.1 uncultured Occallatibacter sp.
GAATGCGGCGGTGACGGCTGTGGTGGCATTTTCGCTGGCGGATTCAGCGGAGCCCGCGCCGCGATGAAAAGGCAGGGAAAACCGAGCAGGGAATAGACCGCTGGCCCTCGGAACGACGCAACGGTCTTGCATGCAAGTTCAGCTAAAACTGGGTTGATTCCCGGGCGCCGGCGGAGTGGCGTTCCGATAGGGGTTAGCAGTTCTGGTACTTCCAGTTGCGTTGCTTGCCCTCGCTGATCCAGTCGATCGCTGTGGCGATGCGCTTTTCGCGGGTCTCGGCGCGTTTGGCGTCGGCAATCCACTCGACGTATTCCCGTTTGCAACTCGGGCTGAGAGCGGAGAACACAGCGGAGGCCTTCCTGTTGGCCTTGAGCGCCTTGGTGAATTCGGGAGGCGCTTTGACAGCGGGCGCGGGGGCTTTGACCACCCGTTGCCGGGCAGCGATGGGGCTGGTGTATTGGCCGCTGTCAATGAAGGCCACAGCCTTGCGGAGGAGATCGAGCATCTGCTTTTTGGCGGGGAGGTCTTCAATTTGCGTGAGGCGGCCGAGCGAACCCATCGCGTCAGGCTGCAGGACCTTTGCCTCGCGCAGGACGGCGGAGATCTCTTCGCCCCAGAAGCCGAAGCTGCAGTGTTCTTTGAATGCGGACATGTTGCCGAGAATGACGCCTTTGTATTCGAAAAAGGGCCGGCTCCACTTGATGGTTTCGACGACGCCGGGACATGCCTTGTGGACAAGTTCGCGCAGGTGAAGGAGGATGGGCTGTGCGAAGGGCTGGGACTTCGCGATGTAAGCGTCGATCCGGGGATCGAAGGTGTGGGTAGGGTTCACGTTTCGCTCCTGAAGGATTTAGAGAACAGTGTAACGGCGTTTGCGGAATTTGAGCATGCGAAAGTGCGGGGTCGAAGAGGCGAGGATTCTGGGCTGGGGCAATGCTGGATCGTCGTCCGTGCCGAATTGACCACAGAGAAACCCAGGAAAGCCTTCTGCGTCCTGATTGCCAGTCCCCGATCCTGCGTTTCTCACGCTTCATGCGCGGTCGGCACGTGCGGCTGCGGCACCAGCTCGGTGAGAGCGATTCCGGCGAGGATGAGCAGTGCGCCGGATGCGGGACGCAGGCCCAGTCGCTCTCCCATGACCAGAAACGATGTGATCCAGGCGAAGACCGGCTCCAGCGTGAGCAGCAGAGCCGTATGCGTGGGAGGCAACACCGATTGCGCCCAGCTTTGAATGGAGAACGCGGCGGCTGTGGCCAGCACAGCGGCAATCGCCAGCGCCAGGACAAGACGTGGCGTCCAGGCTATATGCGGGTGCTCGATGAAGGGCAGGCTCAATGCAATAAAGACCGCGCAGAAGCCAACCTGGAGCAGCGCCAGTGGCTGGAATCCAATGCGCGGCGAGAAGTGGCTGAGTGCAATGCAGTGAAATGCAAAGCCGACGGCACAGCCAAACGTGAGCAGGTCGCCGATGTTGATGGAGGAGAGATCGGGTAAGACGGTCACGAACGCAGTCATTGCAGAAGACGGACCTTTTGCAGCAGCGACCGCAGGCGCGGTGAGCAGCAGAATCCCGGCAAAGGCCAGTGCGGCGCCGAGAAATGCATTCCAGCGGGGAGCGCGGGCGCCGGGCGGGCGCAGGCCCGGCAGCGCAGAGAAGAGCGGCACCAGTACCACCACCAAGCCGGTGATGAAGGCTGATTTCGAGGGCGTGGTGCGCGCCAGGCCGATGGTCTGGAATTGGTAGCCGGTGGCGAGGCAAAGACCTACAAGTGCTCCCGCACCAATCTGCCAGCGGCGAATGCCGCGCCAATAGCGGTGATAGGCCACGGCCAGCACCAGGAAGGCCAGCGTCATCCGGATCAGGTTGAAGGCCGCCGGCGTGGCATCAGCGAGCGCACCCTTGACGACCACGAAGGTCGACCCCCACACGGCGACCACAAACACCATCAGCAGGTAAGCGCGCAGCTTCATCAGCCTTCATGATTGCAGATGATCGGGCTCGAAGGTGAAATGAGCCCTGCGATGCGCGCCAGGTAAAGACGCGAGCTATTGAGCGCCGATGTTCCCTGCAAAGACCTGCTGTCCGGCGACGTAGGTCTCCCGGACGTGCGTGTCGAGAATGGCCGGCGCGGCAACTTTATATAGATCGCGATCGATCAGGATGAAGTCCGCATCGTAGCCGGGAACGAGCTTGCCCTTGTGCTTCTCGGCAAACTCGGCGTAGGCCGATCCCTGCGTGTAAGCGTAGAGCGCCTGGCCACGCGTGATCTTGTTCTGCGAGAAATATGTCTTCGTTCCCTGCTCGTTCATGCGCGTGACGGCGGCGTAGAGCCCGCGAAAGGGCGTGATGGGCTCGACGGGATAGTCGGTCCCGAATGCCAGCGGAACTCCGGCGTCGAGAAATGCCTTCCATGCATAGGAATAAGCGGCGCGTTGGGGACCGAGCCGGTCCTCGGCCCAATTCATATCCGTGAGCAGGTGGTTGGGCTGCATGGATGCGATGACGCCGAGCTTCTTGAAGCGCGGAATGTCGGTTGGATCCACAACCTGCGCGTGCTCGATGCGGTTGCGCGCGGTGCGGGATACGGCGGGCTGGTCAAACGTGTTCAGTGCCATCGAAGTGGCCGCGTCGCCGATGGCATGAAAGCCAATCTGGAAACCGGCCTGGGCGCGTTCGACGACCATTTTGTTCAACTGGCCCTGGGTGTACTGGGGCAGGCCCGTGTTGTGCGGATCGTCGGAGAACGGGGCCTTCATTGCCGCGGTGCGCGAGCCCAGCGATCCGTCCATGAATCCCTTCAGGAACCCGGTGTGCAGCATGGGGTCATTGGCGTCGTGATGCGCGCGCATCTTCTTGAGCTCTTCCAGTGGAGCCTTGAACGGCAGCCACTCTGAAATGCGCAGGTTGAGCTTGCCCTGCTTTTCCAGTTCCTCGCAGATGAGAAAATCCTGCCAGTCGCTGAAGTCCTGCACGCTGGTGACGCCATGGGAGAGCGCGTCCGCAATGGCCAGCTCGTCGCCGCGCAGGCGCTCGTCGTGGCTGGGCGGGGGAATGACCTTGTACACAAGTTCCTGCGCCGACTCGCGGAGAATGCCTGTAGGTTCGCCGCTTGCATCCAGGTCGATGGCTCCGCCCTGCGGCGGCGTGGTCTTCCCGGTGATGCCGGCAGCGGCAAGAGCCGCGGAGTTGGCGATGGAGATGTGGCCGTCGATGCGGTCGAGAAACGTGGGATGGCCGTCCGTCACCTCGTCGAGATCCTGGCGTGTGGGCAGCGTTTTGCTTGCCCATAGTGTGTGATCCCAATTGCCGCCGGTCAGCCAGTGGCCCGCAGGCGACTGTTTGGCGAAGGCCTGGATCTTCGTGAGCATGGCGGCCAGGGATGGGACTCCGGTCAGGTCCACATTGAGCTTGGTTTGCCCGGCGCTGCCCAGGTGGGTATGCGCGTCGTTCAAGCCGGGAAAGACAAACGTGCTAGTGCCGCGGGCATTCAGGTCGCGAAGGCGCGTGTGCGGCCCTGCCAGGCGGGTGATTTCCTGATTGGTCCCAACAGCAAGCACCTTCCCGCCACCGATGGCCATGGCCTGGACGGTTTGCGGCTTATCCGCGGCAAATCCGACGCCGGTGTAGATGACGCCGTTGAAGAGAATAATCTCGGGGACAGAGGCGAGCTTCGCAGGCGCCGTGCGTTGCGAGGAGGAAGGTTTGGGGGCGGGAGTTTGAGCGGGACAAATGGGGCCGAGGGACGCGACAACCAGAGCTGTGGCAAGAAAGGCGGATAAGGAGCGCATGCGCGGAGTTTAGCAGACAGGCGCTACTGCTCAGCAGCCCACTCGGCGGTAGCGAGAGTGAGAAGAAGCACGCGCTTGAGACCCAGTTCGCGATCCTTGGCGGAGTACCATTCCGACTTTGTGTGCGCCCCTCCACCTTCACCCCCTGCGCCCATCGAAAGAGCGGGAACGCCCAGTGAAAGGGGAATGTTGGCATCCGTGGAGCCGAGGCGGAGATCGGTGCGCAATCCTAGATGGCGGTCGACGGCGCGCAGGGATTCGAGCAGGGGAGAATCGGCATCCAGATGCGCTGCGGGACGGTCACCGATCTTCTGAATGGAAAACCTCAAACGGCCTCTGTCAAGGCTTCCGTTTGCCTTTGCCGATGCATTCCAATGCTCGACCGCGTCTTCAACGGCGCGATGCAGGGCAACCTCAAGGCGCAAGAGCTGATCGGGGTTGGTGGACCGGCAATCGATGGAAGCCTGGGCGCTCTCGGGAATGGAGTTGACACTGGTGCCGCCATGAATCGTGCCGAGGTTGAGGGTGGTGCGCGGTTCCAGGGGCAACGGTGTTTCCGCCAGCACAGCCAATGCCGAGGCCATCGCGGCAATGGGGTTGGGGATTCCGGCGTCGGTAAAGCTGTGGCCGCCGGGGCCGGTGATCTGCACCTGGTAGCGTCTGCTGCCCAGAGCCTGGGTAACGGCGGAATCCGCGCCCGCGCCGTCGAGAACAATGTGGGCGGCAACGCGGCCGGCAAGCGCGCTCTGTTGATAGAGATGGCGAACGCCGCGCAGGTCGCCTTCGCCTTCTTCGCCCACGTTGCACAAAAAGAGCAGGGAAGCGGGCAGCTCGACCCGCGAGTGAATCATTGCGTGGACAAGAGCCAGCAGACCAGCCACCCCGGCGCCGTTGTCGCAGGCTCCCGGAGCTTCAAGCCGGTCTTCGTTGACGATTGGATTCAGAGGCGTATCCGCGGGAAAGACCGTGTCAATGTGCGCTGAAACGACCACCAGCGGGCCCGAACTCTCCGCAGACAAATGAGCTGCAGGAAGAAACCCGACGACATTTCCGACCTCATCGATATGCACCTTGCTGAGGCCTGTCTCGGTGAAGCGCGCAGCCATCCAGACGGAGCGGGCCTGCTCGCCAAAGGGCGGCGCCGGAATGGCCACCATCTCTGCCTGCCAGTCCATGATGCGTTTGGGATTGCCATGCAGCCAGGCAAAGGCAGCATGAACCGGCCGCCGCGCAGCCAGCGCCGTCACGCGAGAGAAAGCCGAGTTGCGTTGAGCAAGTGGCATACTTCTGGTTTCAGGGTAGCAGGCAAGAACGGTCGCATACCTTGCACCAGATAAGGCGGTTGAGGCTTCGGAGCACAGTCGATCACTGATCCGAGGTTCTTCAGCCACGATAGAGGAGGAGCCGAAGTCGCTGAGCGGCTGCTCTTGTCCGGGTCCTGGGCGTGGAGTTTATTGAGAGTGTGGAGGAAAAGGCCTCGGCGCCTCCGGTGAACCGGAGAACCCATTTAGTAGGCTGGAAATCTTCTTGACAGCAACGAAGCCATGTCGCGCCGTCCGTCGGCAATCACAGCGATGAAAACAGTGCTGGAGCGGATCCGGTAGAGAATGCGGTAAGGCTTGAAGAAGATCTGGCGATAGGAACGACTACCCCGTTTCAAAAGCTCCGGTGGGTGGGTTCCGCGCTTGGGGAAATCCTGCAGCGTCATAGCAGCCCGAACAATCTCCCTGGCAACATAGTCCGCGCTTTCCAACGAGCCGTTCTTGGCGATGCAGGTATGGAGGTCGCGCAGATCTTTTCTTGCGCCGGCCGTGAAGCGGACGGTGTAGGTCATCAGGGTTGGGTGGCCTTCACTCCAAACTCTTCCATGATTTCCTCAATTGGGAATGTGTCTCCTGACTCGATCTCCTGATCTGCCTGAGCCAGGAGCTTGAGTAATGCCTGGGTCTCCTGGGTCAACTCGTCGTAGCTAGCCACATCGATCAACACGGCCCGAGCTTCACCATTCTGGGTGATGATGACCGGCTCCCTCTCCTCCGTTATGCGGTCGAGGAGCTCGGCTGCATGAGCCTTGACGTAGGAGATCGGCTTAATCTGGGTTGCAAAGCGCATAGATCCTCCACCTGCCTGCTAACAGTCTAAATATACCCCATTTTCGGTCCTTAATTAGTCTTTATTCAATTCCAGATAAGAACTCCTCGCTGTACTCGACCGAATGCAGGAAGAGTCCCTGCGCCGGGGCTGTGGGCCCGGCCGCAGCGCGGGTGCGGGCAGCCAGGATTTGCGGGATTTCCTCAAGCTTCCGGTAACCGCGGCCGACGTCGATCATGGTCCCGACCAGATTGCGCACCATGTGGTGGAGAAATCCGTTCCCGCGCACGCGATAGATGAGAATCTCCCCATTCTCCGACTCGCGGCGTTCCCAGGTGGAGGAAAAGATGGTGCGGACTGCCCCCTGTTTTGCAACGAATTCAGTCGCGCCAGATGATGTCGTGGACGCGTCGTGGCCTGCGTTGCAGCTATCTTCTGGTTCTAGGTCGAGTTCCTGGCCTGCGATACGGGTGCGGCTGGCCAGGTCGGGATCGGTGGCGGCAAAGCTAAGAAAATCATGCTCGCCTTCGAACAGGCGTGCGCATGCTTGCAGCACCTCCAAGTCGATGGGCCAGGGACAGGCGTGAACATAGCGGGCCAGGAAGGGCGGGCAGATGAGTTCGCGAAAAACTCGATACTCGTACGTCTTTGCCACTGTCGAGTGCCGCGCATGAAATGTACTTCGTACCGTTCTCGACTCCAGAATACGGATGGCCGGGGGGAGGGTCCGGTTCAGGGCGCGCTGCAGGTTTTCAGGCGGGATGTTGGCCTGCAGCGGGAAGCTGGCAACCTGGCCGAGCGCGTGGACGCCGGCGTCGGTGCGTCCCGAGCCCTGGGGCAGGGGCGATTCTCCTGTCACGCGGCCCAGCGCAGCCTGCAGTTCACCCTGGATCGTGAGTTCTCCGGGCTGAATCTGCCAGCCGCTGAAGCCAGTGCCGTCGTAGGCCAGGGTGAGCTTCCAGTTGCGAAGGCAGGGAACGGTTTGGGCGGGTTCGTTCACGGGCAGGAAGTGTTAGATAACAGGTTACCTGAGAGCAGGGAGGGGCGGTAACTGGGTTGGGGCTGGGATATACTCAGCTTTCTGCATGCGATCACGATAAGTCCGCGGGGAGTGCTGAAATTCGCACGCAGGAGGCGGATTGGCTGGAACGAACACGACACCGCGCGCGTATTGGCAAGGAGGCCGGATGTGTGGGCCTCGAGCGAAAAGCGGCTCAGCGAATCACAAATTTGCGTCCGGAGAGTCCCTCCGAACGTCTTGAAGAATGGCACCCCACATGCCTCAGCAATTCACGGAGAAGAAGAATGCATTTGTACGGTAGACGTGTGTTTGAGGAGCAGGAGATGACCGCGCGCAGAAACCGCGGACAGGAAGGCAGCCGGTTGCGCGCGACAGCGGCGGTGATGCTGATGTTGGCGGCGGGAGTGCCACCCGGCTTTTCCCAGCAGACAGTTCTGGGGGCGGGCGCCAAAACCCCGGAAAAGGCGGCTTCGGATCTTCCGTCAACTCCAGCGCCCGTGCTGACCCAGCCGCTGGACCTTCGCACGTCTGAGCGCGATTTTTCCAAGCCGTCAGCCCGGATTCTGGGCAACCCAATCAATACATTCGCGCCGACATCGATTCCCAAGGCCAACTTCGCGAACTCGGTTCGCCTCAGCGACCTGGTGAAGGAAGGAAAGATCTACCTTAGCCTTTCGGACGCGATTGCGCTGGCGCTGGAGAACAACTACGACATTGCCATCGCCCGCTATAACCTGGACATCGCGGATACCGACATTCTGCGCACCAGGACGGGAGCGGCGCCTCTGGGCGCACCATCCGGCCTGATCACGAATACTCTGGGTAGTTCGTCCTCGACCTTGAGCGCAGGCGGCGGTCCTGGGGGCTCGACGGTAGGCTCTGGCGGCGCAGGTTCCGGCAGCGCCGGATTGTCGCTGACCACGCAAGGCGCCGGTCCTCAGCCGCAGAGCCTGGAGCCCTCGGTCTCGGCGACCCTGCAGTTCGATCGCGCAACGGCACCTTCCAGCAGCTTCTTTACCGGCGGCACAAGCACCACCAACACCTACAACTTCGGATACAACCAGGGGTTCGTGACGGGAACTGCGTTTCAATTTGCCTGGAACAACACCACCGCAACTACCACAAACGCGGTGACAACCTATAGTCCGCAGTACAACGCCAGTTTCAATGCCAAGGTGACGCAGCAACTGTTGCAGGGAGCCGGCATCTGGATCAACAAACGCTACATGTACCAGGCGCTGAACGACCGGCGCATCGCCGACTCAGGCTTCCGCCAGCAGATTCTCTACACCGTCAACCAGGTAGAGAGCATCTACTGGGGGCTGGTGCAGGCCTACGAGGATGTGCAATCGAAGCAGCGGGCGGTCGAGCAAAGCAGCAAAGTCGCCACCGATAACCGCAAACAACTTGAGATTGGAACGATGGCCCCGCTCGACGTACTGCAGGCCGACCAGACCGTCGCTTCAGACAAACAGGCGTTGATCGGCTCGCAATTGGCACTGAACTACCAGCAGCAGATCATCAAGCAGGCCATTGCGCGCAACCTGAACGATCCGGCGCTGTCGGCTGCGGCCGTGGTTCCCACCGATCGCGTGAGCATCGAGGAGATTCCGGAGGAGAAGCAGCCAGTGGAAGACCTGGTGAAAGAGGCGTTCCAGCAGCGGCCGGAGCTGGAACAGGCAGTGCTGACGTTGCGCAACGACGAGATCACGCTGAAGGGTGCGCGGAATGCATTGCTGCCGCAGGTGGACATCTTCGCGTATCTGAACGGATCGGGTGTGTCGGGAACCGTGAACCCTGACCTGAATTGCGCTTTCTATGGAGGCACCTGCCCGCCTAGTATCGGCGGCTACGGGACGGCGCTGCAAGACGCTTTCAATAATTCATCCCCGGACAAGGGGGTCGGGTTCAATGTAACCATCCCCATCGGCAACAAGTTTGCGCAGTCACAACAGGCGCGGTCGCTGATGGAGTACCGGCAGGCGGAGTTGCATCTGGAGCAACTCTATACGCAGATTCGCATGCAGGTGGTGAATCAACAGTTTGCGCTGACCAATGATCGGGCGCAAGTTCTTGCGTCACTTGCAGCCAGGGACTACAACCAGCAAAGCCTCGATGCGGAAGAGAAGAAACTGCGGCTCGGTGCATCGACAACCGCGCTTGTTCTGCAACAGCAGCGCGGCTTTGCCGCAGCGGAGGATAGTCTGATTGCGGCGCAGGCCTCGTATGCCAAGGATCGGGCGAGCCTCTACCAGATTCTGGCGACGACCATGCAGCACTACGGTATTAACCTGGGCGAGGCTGCGACGGGCAACGTGAAGACCACGCCTGTAGTGCCGGGACTTGTGCCCGCCCCACCCAGCAAGGAGCCAACCACGGCGCCGCCCGCTTCGCGCTGAGCCAGCATCCGCCCCGTGGATTTACCCGGCCCGCTCTTCACAGAGCGGGCCGGTTCTTTGTGTATGGAAACGGGATGCGAGTTAGCGCTCCGCGACAAGATCGAGCAGGTCGAAGAACTCCGGGAAGCTGATGGCGGCGGATTCGGCGCCTTGGATGAGGGTTTCTCCCTCGGCGCGAAGAGCCGCGATGCTGAAGGCCATCGCGATGCGGTGATCGCTGCCGGAATCGATCGTGGCGCCGTGCAGCGTCTGTCCTCCGGGAACGTCGAGGCCATCTTCAAACTCTTCCACTTCGGCGCCCATGGCGCGCAGGTTTTTCGCCACCAGCGCGATGCGGTCCGACTCCTTGACACGAAGCTCCCTGGCGTCGCGGATGCGAATGCCGCCGCGGGTGTACGGGGCGATGGCAGCCAGCACCGGCAGCTCGTCGATCAGCTGGGCGGCCAAAGCGCCGCTTATTTCTGTCGATCCGAGACCCTCGGCCGGGGCGGAGATCTGGACGGAACCGATCAGCTCAGCGTTCTTCTCTTCAAGATGCAGAACGGCAATGCGCGCGCCCAGCGCGGTGAGGACGTCAAGCAAGGTGGCACGCGTCGGGTTGAGCCCCAGCGAATCGAACAGCAAGGTCGAGCCCGGAAAGATGGCGGCAGCGCAGAGAAAGAATGCGGCCGAGGATATGTCTCCGGGGACGGTAGCTTCGATGGCGTGGAGAGACTGCGGTCCGGCAATAGAAACAGAGTCGAGATCGCGGGTAAGAGTGGCTCCGAAGGCGCGCAGGGCCAATTCGCTGTGGTCGCGGGTGCGCAGTGCTTCTCGCACTGTGGTAGCTCCCGGGGTTTGGAGGCCGGCTAACAGAACGCAGGTCTTTACCTGGGCGCTCGGCACTGGGGTTGTGTAGTCGATTGCGTGGAGCGGGCCGCCGTGAATGGTAAGCGGGGCGTGACCCTCGGTAAGCGTGAGCCGTGCGCCCATGGATTCGAGGGGTTTGCGGATGCGCTCCATGGGCCTGCGGGAGAGCGATGCGTCGCCAATGAGCGTGAAACTGCCTTCCTGGGGAGCCAATAGGCCTGAAATCATGCGCATCGTGGAGCCCGAGTTACCGCAGTCAAGGGGATGGTCTGCCGGAGTAACGCGTCCGGCAACGCCGGTGACTTCGATAGTATCGCCGTTTACTTTGTTGATCTTGGCTCCGAGAGCTTGCATGCAGGCCAGGGTTGAAGCGCAGTCGGCGCCTGTGGAAAAGTTGGTAAACCGCGAGGTGCCCTCGGCGAAGGAGGCCAGCATGCCGTAGCGATGGCTGATGGACTTGTCGCCGGGCAGGCGAAGGCTTCCGTAGACGTTGCGGGCAGGGCGGATGATGCGTTCTTCCGTGGATGTATGCACTTGGGCTCCGGGGATTCTCCAGCTCTTTTCAAGTTTATCGAATCGCGAGGGGATCGGAACTACGGGTTTGAAATGCACTTGGGTTCTGGTCGCGACATGTCGAATTCAACATCGAGTGATGCCCGTCACTTGAATGCGGACTAAGCTGGTCGTATATTAAATAGGACTGAATCTGTCGGATATTAGATCTTCCCCTGGTTTGAGCTCGAATTGAGACCAGCTCCCCGGATTCGGCGCACGATTTTGAATTCATTTATGGGGTCCAGAGTTTGCAACGGTTCGTCTATTACGCGTCGTTTTTCCTTCTACTACTCAGCGGTAGATCGGCCGTTCTGGCTGATCCGGCATTCACGATCTCCGGCGCAGTGCACGATTTGAGCGGCGGCCGGATTCCTCATGCTCATGTTACGGTCCGTCGCGTTGGCGCGCAGACCGCGGTCGAGGTTGAAGCCGGTGACCTGGGCGAGTTCAGCATGCAGGTGACGGAGGCTGGAAGCTACCAGCTGGAGATTGTGGCGGAGGGTTTTGCTGCGAGTAAGATGAGCGCGGACCTGACCGCCGCTCGTCCGGAGACGAATTTGGACGTGGTGCTGGAAGTTGCGGCGAGCACGCAGACCGTCGAAGTGACTGCGGAATCGCTGGCGGCGGAGACCACCAGCACGCAACTGGGCGAGACCCTGGAAGCGAAGAAGATCGAGAGTGTCCCACTGAACGGGCGCAGCTTCACCGACCTGATGGCCGTGCAGCCGGGAATTGTGCCGGTGAACACGGCGCAGCCGGGAGCGGTGATTATGACCGGGGTCGCGTCCACGCCGCCCAGCGGCGATGCCAACCCCGGAAACCTGTCGATCAGCGGACAGCGCGAGGCTTCAAACGGATTCCGCGTGAACGGCAGCGATGTGGAAGAGGACGTGAACATGGGCACGTCGATTGTGCCCAACCTGGACTCGATCGACAGCTTTCGCGTGCTGACGAGCAACTTCGATGCCGAGTATGGCAATTCGAGTGGCGGGCAGGTGCTGGTGACCACCAAGGCGGGGACCGCGCTCTGGCACGGAAGCGCGTTCGAATTTCTGCGCAATACGGATCTGGACGCGCGCAATTATTTTTCCGATCAGCGCGCGGCTTACCGGCAGAACCAGTTCGGCGGAACGATTGGTGGAACGCCGTTCCACAGGAGTGTGACTCTGTTTGCCGATTACCAGGGCACGCGGCTTACCGAGGGAATCGACACCGGTGATATTGCAGTGCCTTCCCTGGCGGAGCGGAGTGGAGATTTCAGCCAGAATCCGCTCACGGGAAGCGTGAACGGAACGGCCTGGGCGGCGAAGCTCACGAGCAGGCTGGGCTATCCGGTGACAGCCGGGGAACCCTACGCGCAGGTGTTTCCGTCGGGTATGATTCCCGCCAGCGCATGGTCGGCGCCGGCGCAGTATCTGTTGAACTCGATTCCGCAGCCGAATGCCGGGACTGGCTTGTTTGAAACTGCCGCGCAGGCGCAGACCTTGAACGACGATAAGGGAGGCTTGCGCACCGACTGGATACACGGCAAAGGGACGTTGACGGCCTACTACTTTCTGGACCAGTACTCGCTCGACAATCCGTACCCCACAGGGACGGGCGGGGCCAGCGTGCCGGGATTCGACGCTACGTCCAATGGGCGCGCGCAGTTGCTGAGCCTTGCGTACGTAAAGACTTTTGGAAATGCAACGCTGAACGAGTTCCACTTGAGCTATCTGCGCAACGACAATTCCGTTGGACAGCCCAAGGGCGGCGTGGGTCCGACGCTCCAGTCGCAGGGCTTCAGCGGAATCGTTCCACTGAAGCCATCCACCGAGGGAATTGCAAACGTCGCGTTCAACGACTTCACCCTCGGTGTGGACACAACGGCGCTGGTGCAGGCTGAGAACATCTACGAAGCAAGCGATGAATTCAGCCGCATCCTCGGCAAGCACGGGCTGAAAGCCGGAGGCGAGTTTCACATCAGCCAGATCGATACGCACCCGGATGTGGTCTTCAACGGGAGCTTCGGCTTCAACGGGTCGGAGACGGGGCTGGATTTTGCCGATTTTCTGCTGGGCGTGACGTCGAGCTATACGCAGGGGCAGGCGAATAGCTTCTACAACCGCAACGCGTACGCGGCGGCTTTTGTGCAGGACAGCTGGAAGGCGAGCAGCGAACTGACCGTAAATTACGGCGTGCGCTGGGATCGTATCCGGCCGTGGCGCGAGAAGTACAACCAGTTGCAAACGCTGGTGCAGGGCGAGCAGTCGCTGGTGTTCCCCAGCGCGCCGCAGGGGTTGGTATTTCCGGGCGATCCCGGTGTGCCCTCGTCGCTTGCCCCAGCACGCAATGACTTTGCTCCGCGGGCCGGAATCGCGTATTCACCCACTGCGCATGGCCGGCCTTTGGACTGGCTCGTGGGCGGACCGGGGCGAACCAGCATCCGTACTGGCTATGGGATCTTTTACACGGCCTACGAGGGTCTTTCAGCGGGAATCATGAGCGCCAACCCGCCGTACGGGTACACCTATACGTCGGCCGCACCGCCGTTGTTCGAGTCGCCCTTTACTGTGGCCGCGACCGGCGTGAATGCAGGGCAGCGGTTCCCACTGCAGAAGGTGGGCTATGGCGCCAGCCGCGCCAATCCCAACGCCAGCGTGAACTGGAGCCAGTTTGAGCCGCTGGTAGGGATTCCGGCGGTCGATCCGCAGGATGTAACACCCTATGCGCAGCACTGGATGGCGAGCGTTGAACGTCAACTAGGCGGACTGGCTGGCGGGGGCGCACTTTTGTCGCTGAGCTATGTGGGCACCTCGTCGCATCATCTGCTGGTGCTCGAAGAGGCAAATCCTGCCAACCCGGCGCTTTGTCTATCGCTGGGATCCACGCTGTGCGGACCTTTCAACGAGCAGTCGGCGCGCACGCAGTTCGGGCAGGCATTCGGAAGCGTGGAGTTACAGCGAACTATAGCCAACGCCAACTACAACGCGCTGGAAGCTTCGGTGAAGGGCAGCGCGCGCGGGCTCGATCTGCTGGCCAGTTACACCTATTCGAAGTCGATCGATCAGTCGGCGGGATTGCCGGAACCGATAAATCCCGTGAACCCATCGCTGAGCCGCGGTCTCTCCGCATTCGATCTGCGGCACAACCTGGTCACGAGCTTTCATTACAGCCTGCCGGGTCCCAAGGACGGCGAGCCGATGAACTGGCTGGCGGGAGGATGGGCGCTGGCGGGTATAGCGCGGTTCACTTCAGGATTGCCGGTGACTCTGCTGAACAACAACGACACATCGCTGCTGGGGACCATTCCCAACGGCATCAACAACAATGGCGTGGATACGCCGGCGTGGAGCGGAGAATCTCTCTCGATCCACACCAATCCACGCAGCGCGCAGGCGGTTTTTGACGCCTCGCAACTGACGCTGCCTGCGCTGGGAACCATGGGCAATGCGCGGCGGCGGTTCTTCTCCGGGCCGGGCCTGGAGGATGCGGATGCGACGCTCTCGAAGGCCGCGCGGTTTGCCGATGGCAGCAGCATGGAGTTCCGCGCCGAGGCTTTCAACCTGTTCAACCATGCACAGTTCTTTGGGCCAGCGTCGGTGGAGGGAAACATTTCCAGCGGCAGCTTCGGAACCGCGGTGAACGCGATGCCGCCGCGTCTGATGCAAATCGCATTACGGTACCGGTTCTGAGCAGGCCCCCCTTCACAGCGAAAGCACGTCTAATCCTAAAACCTCTGGGCAGACGAATACTGTCTGGCCGGTCGTTTTCCGTGTGTCAAACCGAGGGTTGGATCTATCGCAATACGGGCCAAACTGGATGGCGCATGGGCGCGCCTGCAGCGCCAAGCACTGCGCTGGGTGCGTGTGTGCTTTTTTTGCGCGCTGATCACATTTGCGGCGCAAGCGTGGGCGCAGTTGCCTGGGTTGCATGCTCTTGGATGGGCGGCCGATCCGCAGCCGGACGCCGTTTTGCCCGAGGCGCCTCAGGCACAGCAGGCGGGCATGCAAGCAGCCATGGAGGAAGCTGTATCAGCCAACATCCATGGAGTCGTGGTCGATCGGGACGGAACCGTCTACGAGGGCGTGCATGTTGTGCTGCTTCAGGCCGGCGCCGATGGCGTGGGGCCTGCGAAGACCGATGCCGGAGCAGAGAGAACGTCAACCACAGACAGTAATGGCCGCTTCGGATTTGCCGATGTGACCCCGGGAGCGTTCAAACTCACCATCAGCTCGAATGGGTTTGCGACGCAGATTGTGACGGGGACACTGCACCCCGGCGAGAGCTATGAAACCGAGCCGATCGTGCTCGCGATGAACGCCGCCACCAGCGAGGTGCAGGTAACGGCGTCGCAGGTAGAGATTGCACAGGAGGAGTTCAAGGAGGAGGAGACGCAGCGTGTGCTGGGCGTAATTCCTAACTTTTATGTGACCTATGTGCCGCATGCACCCCCGCTCACGTCAAAACAAAAGTTCAACCTGGGCTGGAGGTCATCGATCGACCCGATTACGATTCTGGCGGTGGGCGTGTTTGCGGGAGTGGAGCAGGCTACCAATAGCTTCAGCGGCTATGGACAAGGGGCCGAAGGGTACGCGAAGAGATTTGGGGCCGGCTATGCCGATGGCTTTATCGGCACCATGATCGGCGGAGCAATTTTGCCGTCGTGGTGGAAGCAGGACCCGCGCTACTTCTACAAGGGCACGGGGACCACGCGGTCGCGGGCACTCTATGCAATTGCGAACTCGGTGATGTGCAAGGGCGACAACGGGCACTGGCAGGTAAATTACTCGGCGATCGTGGGCGGATTGGCGGCTGGTGGAATTTCGAACCTTTACTATCCGGCGAGCAACCGCGATGGCCTGACTCTTACGTTTGAGAATGCGCTGATCGGAACCGGCGAGGGCGCCATCCAGAATCTGTTTCAGGAGTTTGTGGTGCGCAGGCTGACCCCGAAGGTGCCGAACTACGGGGCGGGGAAGCCGTAAGGACGCGGGAGGACAGCGATGGAGCGGCGTCGCGTTTTCGGATTGGTTGCAGCAGGCGCGCTGGCCGGCCCAAGGCCGATGCAGGCAGCTCGCGGGCAAGAACAAGCAGACTGCCCTCAGTCGCACCAGGAATGGCTTGCGGAGTTGATGAAACGAGTGCTGACCATCAAGCCCGGGATGACGAGAAAGGCGCTGCAGGCGATATTCCAGACCGAGGGCGGGCTTTCAACCAGAGCGAAGCGAACCTACGTTTTTCAGGATTGTCCCACTTTCAAAGTGGACGTGGATTTCAAGCCCGTGGAAGGATCGGATCAAGACGCGGAAGGAGCCTGGCAGGATGAGAACGACGAGGATGTGATTGTGAAGATCTCTGCACCGTATCTGGGATACGCCATCATGGATTGAGCGGCATCCTTGCCTTCGATTCGACACCGAGCCTGGGATCGCGCCTGCGGGCCAGGGCCGCCAGCTCAAGCGCAACGGATTCAAACTCCGGGTGCGTCTGCGATATATAGAGCCACTTTCCCAAAACCTGGTGCGACACGAGTTGCGGAAACTGTCTGCGGATAGATGCGTGGTGTTCGCGCGAGGTGCAGACCAGCAGTCCGTTCCAGGGTTCTTCGCCGCCGGCCACTGCCAGGTAAAGCCGATTGTCGAGGTGTGCGGCATCGAAGCTGAAGAGTTTGCGCACAAAGAACCGCGGGTCATCTTCGAGCGGCTCGAAGATCCAGAGAAGGGGATTCTTGGGCTTGATTCGGGGTTTCATGGCAGTAGTGCCTCGATGATTCAGCGCACGCGCAAAACGATGATGGTTTCGTCGTCGAAACGGTCGCGCGCGCCCTGGAAGCGCGCAACGTCGCTCAGAACGGCGTCGGCGATATCGGCTGCCGGCGAATCGCGGTGGGCGCAGAGAAGCGACGATAAGCGCTCGTCTCCATACATTTCGCCCTGCGAGTTCTCCGCATCCAGAATGCCGTCGGAGATGAAGATGATAGCGTCGCCAGGCTCGGTGACAAGTTGCAGCTCATCATAGGCAACATCAGGAAACAGGCCAAGCGGGAAGCCTTCGGCCTTGACGACTGTGGACTTTCCTCGGCGGCATAGAATGGGCTGCACGGCGCCGGAGTTGGCCACCCGGAGGGTCCGCTTCTCGTCGTCCCAGAGCGCGAACAGCAGCGTGACGTATTGGGACTCGAGTTTGCGCTCCTGGATTGCGTCATTCAGAGTGACGAGCATGCGAGCAGGTTCGGGGTGGTGCGCGGCCGCGGAGCGCATGATGCCGCTGACCAGGGCTGCAAACAGCGCCGCCGGCGCCGCCTTGCCGCTGACGTCGCCGAGAATGATGGCCGTGCGGTTGGGTCCGTAGTCGATGAAGTCGTAAAGATCGCCGCCGATGGCGCGGGCGGGAAGAAAGCGGACGGCCATCTCGGCGTTGGAATGCTCGGGCGCAGTGGTCGGCAGAAGGCGGAGCTGAACCTCGCGGGCCATGGCGATGTCGCGCTCAAGCTGCCGCTCCTGGCGGCGAACGGCCTGGTAGAGGCGGGCATTCTCAATGGAAATGGCCACCTGCGAGGCGAGCGTAGTCAGCACGCGCTCGTGATCTTCATTGAAGAAGCCGGGCCGCGTGTGTTCCAGGTCGAGCACTCCGATGACGCGTCCCTTATAAAAGAGCGGCACGACCAGCTCGGAGCGGGTCTCGGGGTTCATCGCCAGATAGCGTGGGTCCTTGCGCACGTCGGGCACATTGATCGGCCGCCACTCGCGCACGGCGGCTCCGACCAGGCCGCTGCTGATGGCGATGCGGCGCAGAGGAGCATGCGAATAGCCGAAGCGCCATGCGTAGCGGGTTATCAGGACTTCGCCCTTCTCATCGAGCAGCATGACGCTGAACATCTGATAGTCGATGAGACGGCGCAGGAGCTGGCCGACCCGCTCCAGCAGCGGGTCCAGTTCCAGGATCGATGTGAGGTCGACAGCGATCTCATTGAGGACGGCGAGGGTCTGCGCCTGGCGGGAGACGCGGGTGTAGAGGCGGGCATTTTCAATGGCCTGGGCGATGCGGGAAGCGGTGAGCGTAAGCAGATGCAGGTGCTCGGGGCGGAAGTAGCCGGCCTCCTCGCTTTCGATATCCATGACGCCGATCAGGCGGTTCTTGGCGATGAGGGGGACGGACAATTCAGAGCGGACCTCGGGATTGGCAGCGATGTAGATGTCCGAGGTGGAGACGTCGTTGAGGAGAATGGGCTGGCGAGTGGCGGCAACCTGGCCTATGACTCCGCGGCCGAGCGGAATGCGGACACGCTCCGTTTGGGAACTATGGCCGATCTGGAAGCGCATGCGCAGATCGTGGGTGCGGTCGTTGAGCAGAAGGATGGCGAAGATGCGGTAGTCGATAACGGCCCGAACCAGCTCCGAAGTGCGGCTGAGGAGGGTTTGCAGGTCAAGCGTGGTGTTCAGCGCGTCGGCCATCTGCACCAGGTAGTTGAAGTCGACGGTTTCTACTCGGGCGTTGATAGGGTCAAGATGGGCATGCGGGTTGTCGGCATCGGCGGGACGGTAGTCCCCCTCGAGCTCGGGTTGATCAGGCGGAAGTGGGGGAGTGGACGACATGGGCACCGAATAGGAATCATAACGGATGTGCGGCGGCAGGAGTAGCAGCCTCCGGGACTGGAGCGGACGGCAGCATATTTATCCCGTCCTTGCCAGTTTCCGGCCGACGCGTGCCCGGTTTGCGGCGTGTTGGCGGGTTGTGCGCAGTCCGCAACGACTGACGTCCTTCCTGGGGATTAATCTCTTCCGGCAAGCACCTCTGCATAGGCCTGGCGGTCCACATTGCCGCCGGTCAGAACCAATCCTATGCGCTTCCCGCCGGTGAGTCGCTTCTCTTTCAGAGCGCCGGCCAAAGCAGCTGCTCCGGCGCCCTCGGCCAGGTTGTGCGTGTCTTCGTAAAGAGCGCGCATGGCGCCTGCGATTTCGGCATCGGAAACCTCAATGATGCGGGCGACATTCGCCCAGATCACGTCCATCGCTTGCTGATTTGGGGTGCGGCAAGCCAGGCCGTCTGCGATGGCGGTACGCGAGGGGGATTCGACGACTTCGCGCTGCTTGAAGCTGAGAGCGTAGGAAGGGGACTCGGCTGCGACCACGCCCACAATCTCCGTTTTGAGCTCAAGTGCATTCCGAGCCGCCGAGACCCCGCAGATGGACGAGCCCAGGCCGATAGGCACGTAGACCGTATCGAGAGGCGGCGCGGCCTGAAAGAACTCCAGCGCATACGTGGCTGTGCCCATCACCAGGCGTTCATGGAAGGAGTCGACCATGGTAAAGCCAAGGTCCGCGGCAAGGCTGCGGGCGAATTCAAGGGACTCCTGGAAGTCCTGGCCGTGTTCCACCAGTTCCGCGCCCTGGGCCAGCATGGCGCGATTCTTCTCCTTGCTGTTGCCGTGGGGGACTACGATCACGGCGCGCAAACCGCTGAGGCGCGCGGCCATGCCCACTCCCTGGCCGTGGTTGCCGCGTGTAGCCGCGACCACGCCGGTCAGGCTGGGATGCGCCTGCTTGAGCCAATCCATATACACCAGCGCGCCGCGCAGCTTGAACGCGCCCACCGGTGTGTGATTCTCGTGCTTGACCCAGGCTTCGGTTCCCAACCGCTGATTCAGCAATGGCCAAGAGTATTGCGGAGTGGGCGGCATGTGCCGGTAAACCACGGCTTGCGCGTCGCGAATCTGGTCCAGGGCTGGGAGTTGCATGGTTCCAGAATAACGAAAGCAGTTCTTCGGTGGGGCCTCAATTGACTCTGGGCCGTGTTAGATTGAGGCACATGGACTTCAAGATCCGATGGGCTGTCCCTGAGGATTCCGTCTGGATTGGGCTGGTTCAGGTTGAGAGCTGGCGGAAGACCTATGCCGGGATTGTCCCGGACGCCTACCTGGCCTCGCTCGATGCAGAAAAGAATGCCGAAATGTGGCGGCGAGGCATGAAGGCCGGAGGCATGTTCGTCTTTGTAGCCGAAGACGAGTGGGGCATCTTCGGATTCGTCAGCGGCGGCGCAATTCGGGATCCGATCGCCGGCTACGATTGCGAACTCTACGCGATTTATCTCATGCCCGCGCGCCAGCGCCACGGCATTGGCCAGCAACTGGCCCAATCTCTCACCGAGGCGCTGCTCATGGAAGGTTTTAGCAGCATGGCCGTTTGGGTGCTGGAACAGAATCTTCCCGGCGTATCCTTTTACAAGCGCCTGGGCGGCATCCAGGTTGCGCAGAGAATGATTGATATTGGCGGAACGGAGCTCCCGGAACTGGCTTTTGGGTGGCCTGTTCTGTGAGTGCTTCCCAATAGGCGAGACCCCAGGTTCGGCAGAGCCTCATTCTTGACGCCCCGCGGCTTCCCCGAGCAGACTTTAGCTACCCTTAAGCATCGAACGGAACGGAGGTTTTTCGATCATGATGGACCGGCGAACTGCAATCAAGCATCTTGGCGGCGTGACGAGCGCACTGCTCTTAACCGAAACCTTACGTGGCGAGGCATTCCCTGCCGGCCAAACCCCCACTGCAACCCCGCCCGCGCCTCCAACTGGACCTTTCACGGTTCCGCCCCTGCCGTACGCCTATGACGCGTTGGAGCCGAGCTTCGATACAGCTACCATGCACCTGCACCACGACAAGCATCACCAGGCTTATGTGAACAATCTGAATGCGGCGGTGGCCGCGCACCCGGAGCTGGCTGGGAAGTCGCTGGAGGAACTGGTGGTTGGCTGGAGCACGCTTCCCGAGGCAGCACGGACCGCGGTGCGCAATAACGGTGGCGGGCACGCCAACCACTCCTTCTGGTGGCCCACCCTGGGCAAGGGCGGCGCAGCCCCTACCGGCGAGTTGGCCAAGGCGATCGATACCAAGTTCGGCTCGCTTTCCAGCTTCCAGGACAAACTGACCGACGCGGCCATGCACGTTTTTGGCAGCGGTTGGGCCTGGCTGGTCAAGCTCCCGGACGGAACCGTGGCGATCGAATCCACGCCCAACCAGGACAGCCCGCTCACCGCCGGGCACAAGCCGGTAATTGGCATCGACGTCTGGGAGCATGCCTACTATCTGAAGTACAAGAATGTGCGCGCGGATTACGTGAAGGCCTTCTTCCAGGTGCTGAACTGGGATTACGTCAGCGGGCAATTCGCCAGCAAGGCGTAACCGGTCAGGAGAATGGAATCTCTCAGTTTCCGCGGAGTGGGCGGCCGTGCTTCGCTTGCCTTGGCGCTTGTAGCTGGGGCCGGCGTTCTCCTGGCCGGCTGCCGCTCCGAACCCCATCTCACGCCTCAGGAAGCGGAAGGGAAGCACCTGTACCAGGTCCGCTGCGCCCATTGCCACGAAGACAACGACCTGGAGCTGAAGAAGGTTCCACCGGACCTGCACGGGCTGTTTGAGCACAAAACGCTACCCAGCGGGATTCCCGCCACGGACGAGGCAGTCGCGAACAACGTGCTCAAGGGCAGAGGAATGATGCCCGGTTTTGCCGGCCGGTTTGACCAGGAGCAGATGGCAGCGCTGCTGGCATACCTGCATACCGGATTGCGCTGAAACCGGACGAATGAAGCAGCCAGCCCTGGCTATTCGTAGCGAATGGCCTTCATCGGATCTACTGCTGCGGCGCGACTGGCGGGCAGGGCACACGCGATGGCCGCCACAAGAATGAGGGTGATCGCGGAGGCGGCAAGCAACAGGGGATCGTGCGAACTGGCCTGGCTCTCCTGCGCCCAGTACGCCATCACCCGGCTCAGCGCAAGACTCAGGCCCAGCCCGGCAGCTATACCTGCCCCGACGCTGGTCACAGTCGAACGGAAGACAATGCGCAGCACGTGTCCGCGCGGGGCTCCCAGGGCCATGCGTATCCCGAACTCGTTCGTGCGCTGCACTACTGTGTACGACACCACGCTGTACAGTCCCACCGCAGCCAACGCCAGCGCCAGTGCCGCGAAGCCGCCGAACAGCCACGCCACCAGACGGCCACGCGCCCATTCCGGCTCTTCGCTGATCCAATGCTCCAGGTCGCGAGGGTTCCCGTTGGTCTGCTGATCGTGGTCGAGGGAATTCACCTTTTGGCGGATGGCATGCAGCAGCGTCAACGGCGGCACCTCGGAGCGAACCAGGATTTGTGTATACATCCCCATCGCTGCCGTGAAGGGAACGAAGCCCTCCGGCTTGATGGGGTTCGAAAGCCCATCGTCCAGTTTGTCTGCAATCACGCCGACAATCAGATACGGTCCCTGATCAGCTCCCGGCGCTGTCAGCAGGTAGGGTGGTCTCTGCGTGACTTCGGGCATCTTGAGAGTTTGGCCGATTGCATCGCCGTTGGGGAAATACTTCCGCGCCATGGTTTGGTTAATCACCATGACTGCCGCGCCACGGTGATTCTCTGCCTGATTCCAGATGCGGCCCTGAAGTACGGGAATGCGGAGCACCGGGAAATACTCTGGGCTCACCATGTTGAAATGCAAAGATTGATCTGCGGACGAGGGCTTGCCGAGGATTTCGAATTTGGTGTTAAAACCATTCGACGGTGGGGTTGCGTTGCTGGAGATGGCCACCATGGTCACGCCGGGAACCTGCGCGGCAGCGGCCTCAAGTTGCTCAAAGTAGGGGGAGCGCTCAGCCCAGGTCTTGTAGGTTCCGTCGTGAATGGGAATGCCGACCGACATCACATTGTGCGGGTCGTATCCAAGAGGCGTATGCATGAGCCGCACAAATCCCTCAATAGCCGCGCCGGCTCCGGCCAGCATCAGGAGCGTAAGGGCGATCTGCCCTGCAATCAACGCATTGTGGACCCTGCGCCCGCTAACGCCCTTGGTGGTCTTGCGGGTGTTCGATTGCATCACCTGGCTGACTTCAGGACGCGAAAGCTGCAAGGCGGGCCACAAGCCAAACAGCATTCCCGTGCCTACCGCGACCACGATGCAGAACACCAGCACCGGGACGTTGATATGGATAGCCGCTTCATGAGGGAACGAGTAAGCGGGCAGGTTCGCCACGATCATGGCAACCAGGCGATAGGCCAGCACCAAACCCAGCGCCGCTCCAGTCAGCGAGAGCAGCAGGGACTCGGTCAGGAGCTGGCGAATGATCCGGTTGCGGCTGGCGCCGATGGCTGCGCGCACTGCAAACTCGTGGTTCCGAGCCGTGGCCCGTGCCAGTTGCAGAATCGACACGTTGCCGCAGCCGATGGCCAGGAGCAAAGCGACAGCGCCAAAGAGAAGGTAAAGCGTTCCGCCGAGTTGCTTTACAAAGTCTTCATTCAGGCCCACCACATGGAGCTTCGAAACCTCTGTCGGAAAATGCTTAGGCGTTTCCTTTTTGAATTGCAGAATCAGAGGTTCGAGGGCGGCGTTTGCTTGCGCATGGCTTACTCCGGGCTTTAGCCGGATGCCGACGTAGTAACCCAGAGTGGGGTCCTGTGTGATTTTCTTCGGCAGGTAGACATCGCCATCTCCCCAGGCGAAGCGCTGAGACGCCACGCCCACAATGGTGTAGTTCTTGCGCACCATCTGAATCGTCTTGCCCAGTACCGCAGGATCCGAATTGAAATGCCGCTGCCAGAACTTGTACCCGAGAACGACGACCGGCTGCGGGTCCTGGCCATCGATGGCGTCTGAGGGCTGCAAACCCCGCCCCAGCAGGGTGGGCACGCCGAAGAAATTGAACGCATTGGAGCTGAGGTAGTCCGCATTCACGTCCTCAGGCAGATCGCTCCCGGTGACGGTGAGATTCCACTGATCTTCGATGAACGCGTCTTCCACCACGGGCGACTTGCGAATGATTTGCCACTGCGCCATGGTCAGACCAAAACCCTGCAGATCGCCTTTCGGGGTGATCAGGCGCATGTGGATCATCCGGTCCGGCGCCGCGTAGGGGTAGGGGTCCATAAGGATGGAATAAACCACGCTGAAGACGGCCGTGGTGGCGCCAATTCCGAGGGCCAGGGACAATACAGCCGTGAGCGTGAAGCCGGGCATCTTGACCAGTTGGCGGAGACCGTAGCGGATGTCCTGAAACAGAGTCTTCATGGCGCTCCTTCGTCTGTGAGGATGTACGAGGCCGGGAAGGGATCGGTTCTTTCGGCCGTTCTGGGCAAGGGATGAGCAATCGGCCCGCCATCCACGGGACCCGGAAGTACTTCAAAATACAGGCTGCCTTCAAATGTTACGGGGCGTAACTGTTCGATTCCGGGTTTCCGTGTTCAGATGTGAACACCCAGGCACCCTCTCGGATCGAAAAGCCAAACTGAACCCTGCAAACGGAATCACGATATACTCAGGATTGTTATGGCAACCGAGAAAACCTTCTACCTTGAGACCTTCGGCTGCCAGATGAATGCCCATGACTC
>CAYUJM010000058.1:0-23961 GCA_964445025.1 uncultured Occallatibacter sp.
AAGTTCTCGAGATCGTTGTTGCGTTCCCACGCGTGCGGCAGCGCATCGTAACGCAAGCCGAGTTGCAGGCTCAGCCGAGGGGTGACCTTCCAGTTGTCGTTGATATACCCCGACGTAGTCTGGTTGACATAGTGCCGGATGGCCATGGACTGCGGCTGAGAATACCCGCTGGCCAGGCCAAGGAGCTGGCTCATGAACGGATCGCCGGAATTTCCACCGGTTCCGGTACCGCTCTGGTTCTGCCCAAAGCCGTAGTCGCCTGCGGCATCGGCCTGCAATTGCTGGTTCTTGGTGTAGCGGTTATAGCTGAAGCCATACTTCATGGCATGCTTTCCGACGGTGTAGGAAATATCCACCCTCGGCTCATAGTCTTCAGCCGCGTTGTGCCATGGTCCATAGCCGGTAGCGAGCGAGGAGCAAACGCCATTACCGCACCAATTCGCGCCGGACTGCTGGTTCGAACCCGAGTTCTTGAAGAAGACATTCTGGGTCCAGCCGCTCGGTTGAAGAGTATTGGGCGAGTTGGTGATGTTGATGATGTTGCCGTCGTAGTTCATCGATGCTTCGAGCAGGAGGTTCGGAGCCAGCTCACCGCTCAGCTTGATTGCGGCGCTGTTCGATGGGTTGTTTTCCACGCTGCTGATTGTGTTATAGGAAGTCCAGTTCCAGCTCAGATCGGCGCCACCTTCACCTGTCGCCTGAGCGTCATGCAGGAAGTGGCCAAGGATCTGCCACTTGTCATTGATTGAATGGTCGATACGGACGATCTCTTCGGTGACCGTCGTCGGAGTGGCTATCTCGGTTGTCGCCTTATCTCCTAACACATTCGCATACGGAAGGAGGCTCGACGGGGATCCCAAATACAACACCGCGTTCGGATCGAAAAGCGATGCCGGAATAACCTGTTTGCCGCCCACGCTCGGGAAAGGCTGACCGCAAGGAGCGGGAGCCTTCGGGCAGTTCTGTGTGCCCCCTGAACGGTACGACTCAAGACCGGCGGCCTGGAGTTTCGCGTCAAAAGCCGGATCGGGCACCTGCAGCACCGTTGGAACAGTAATGACCTGGCTCGAGGCATAGGCGGGAGGCGTGTATGCCAAATTCGTACCCGCCACGGGACGGTCCGCATTGGGAATCGTCGTGCCGGTTTCCGGATTTGTCGTTTGAATGATCCGCCGCCACTCCTGGTTATAGAAGAAGAAGGTCTTCTTCTTCGTCGTGTTGAACACATGCGGAATATACAATGGTCCGCCAAGATTGAACCCGAAAATGTTCTGTCTCAACTTCGGAACCGGGGTGTAAGCGGAAGGGCTCGATCTCTGATACTTGTTGAAATAATCGTTCGCATCCAGATCGTCGTTGCGGAGGAACTCCCAGCCCTCGCCGTGGAACTTCTGCGTACCGCTCTTCAGAGCAAGGCTGAATGTTGCTCCGGAAGCAATGCCGTAGTCCGGAGGATAGTTGCTGGCCAGTACCTGAAACTGCGCGATGGCGTCCATCGACGGCATAACGCTCATGCCACCGGCGCCGCCGCGGTCATCCGCCTCTGCACCATCCAGCAGCCAGATGTTATGGCTCTGACGAAGGCCGTTCACTTCGATACTCGCACTCGAAGCTGAAGCGGATGGAGTGTTGGTCGTAGGCAGGTTGGAGCTGACGCCAAGACCGAGAGCCGCCAGCGCGGTAAAGTTGCGGTTCGCCGTTGCAATCGAAGTTACCTGCTCGCCGCTGATCAGCGTGCTGACATCGTTGGATTCTGTCTGTACCTGCAGCGCGTCTGCATTGACGGTAACTTGAATTGATTCGGCTCCGACCGTCAGCTTGATGTCGGTTGCGAGCGTCTGCGATACGTTCAGAACCATACCGGTTCTCGTGAATGCCTCAAACCCCTTCGCCGTAGCTTTCAGGTCGAAGGTGCCGACGTTCAAGCCGGCAAATACGAATCCGCCTGTACCATTTGAGGTGGAGTTGTAGACGAAACCGGTTTCCTTTTGCGTCAGTGTCAGACTTGCGCCCGGCACTGCTGCCCCGGTCTGGTCAGTAACTGTGCCGACAATCTCAGAGTTCTGCTGCGCCTTTAATGCCACGCCAGCGAACAATAAGAGAACCAGCACAACGATAAACCTGTATCTCGCTTGTCTCATGTGACCTTCCTTTTTCAAAGTTGTTTCTGTTAATGATGGGTTCTTCGGTCGCCACCCCATTGCAACGGCGTGAAGCCGTCAAAATGGAATTGGACCCAAGGCTGAATCGATGAGCGTTGAACTTCAGCGGATGGTGTTGTCTCTTCACCATCGGCTTGCTCTGCTTCAGGCACACGTGTACCACCGCGATCATCTCCATATTCAGAGAAGACCGCAGAGGTCTCGAAGATACTGGTACAGACGTGCCCAAATACATCGATTTACCTTGAGGCCCTGGGTGATGACCGAGCCATTTGACGCGCGCTAATCGACGATTGTCAAGAAGAAAATCAATTTACTAAACAACCGCTCGATTCGCTCAACCCGTCTTTTCCGGCCTTCCTGCGGGTTCCCCCGGGCTCGGCCGCCGGCACATTTGTGCCGGTTTGCGGGATCTCGCCTTCGTACTATCCCTGTCGGAATGCTCCTCGTGACTTCCGGCAAGTTTCGGATCCAAGACCGCCTTTCGCACCGGATTACCCAAGAACGGTTCTCTCAGCGGTCCCATTTTCTCCGTGGTATGGTAGACCAAAAGTGCACTTTCTCCACTTTTTGGAATTGCTGGGCTCAAACGTTTTAGCACGTTGAGCACAAATACCCTTCCACGAAGCCGGGAACATTTAATGCCCGCGAAGTAATTCTTGTCAAGTTCAAAGTTAGTGTCGGAATAACCGCACCGGAGAGAATGCGATAACTCCTTATCCCCTCAGCGGCTGGATCATGCTTCCTGGCTCGGGCTCGCGCCGGATTCAATCAAAATCTGAAGGGTATCCCAATCAACTGAGGCCATGATCATCCCGGTCCTTTCAAGAAGCCCTCGTTGCGCTTCGGCCAAACGGGCAATGGACGTTTAGAGCACTTTCGGAATTTGTGCGGTCCCTTTGAGGGGCGTGCAGGGTGGCTATTTCCTGAGGAAAAGGCCACTTGAGCGGATGCTTTCGGTCTACGGTAATTCCGAAAATGCTATAGGCGACAGGCTCGGCGGCCCCACAAGCGCAGTTGCGGCTCGGCGCGGCCATTGACTCTCTCGGCCGCGGGCTACGATATAGTGTCTGCACGGGTTCGAGATCTCCCCAAAACCATTGAAAATGGGGCCTGTATGCAACGGATTGTGAAGTTGGCGTGTGTAGGACTGTTTTGCAGCACTCTCTTTGCGGGGATCGCCCTGCCCGCGCGAGCCCAGGGCAGATCCCCGGACGCCGCGACAATTGCCCGCCGCAACGCCGTCGAAAAGGAACTTGAGTCTGTTGCCGTCATTGAACGCAAGGTGATGGTTCCCATGCGCGACGGCAAGCGCATGCAGGCCGACATCTATCGGCCCAAGGATGAGTCGAAGAAGTACCCGATCATCTTTGTCCGCACGCCATACAACTTCAACTACTGGGATGTGGAGTTGGGCGCGCCCCGCGACATGTCCGCCGAATTGGAGGCAGTGAAACACGGCTACGCGTATATCGAGATGAATGAGCGCGGCCGTTACTTCTCTGAAGGCGACTATGACATTCTGGGCACGCCGCTTACAGACTCCGACGACGCGCTCGACTGGATGGGCGGACTGGGCTGGTCTTCCGACAAGGTGGGGTTGATCGGTTGCTCCTCCACCGCGGAATGGCAGCTGAACGTAGCCTCGCGCGGCAACAAGGCCCTGGCGACATTTGTCCCGGAGAGCTTCGGCGCCGGCGTGGGCCGTGTGGGTCCTTATTACGAGCAGGGAAACTGGTTCCGCGGCGGCGCGGTGCAAATGCTCTTCGCGCCGTGGCTCTACGATTATGGCCTCTCCACAAATGACGGCAAGCCCAACTTTCCTCCGGGCATGCCGCAGCAGGCGCTGATCACTGCGGCCAAGTCCTACGATCTTTCCGCGCATCCGCCCACGGTCGACTGGTCGAAGGCGCTTTGGCACCTGCCGGAAAAGGATATTCTGGCCGCGATCGGCAGCCAGCACGGCATCTTCGCAGATACCACGCCCTCCGGCCAGCCTGGCATGATCGAACGCGCGCCGAACGATCCAGCCTGGTACAAGGGCGGGCTTTGGAATGACTCCATGCGCATCAACGTTCCGGGCCTGTGGGTGATGACCTGGTACGACATCAGCACCGGGCCCAACCTGGCGGCGTACAACAATGTCCGCAAGACTGCCAGCCCCGAAATTGCCGACGAGCAGTACGCAATTATCGCGCCCGTTCCCCATTGCAGCTACAAGCGCGCCGCGGAACACACCGTGGTAGGCGACCGCGACCTGGGCGATGCGCGGCTGGACTACGACGCGCTGACGTACGCCTGGTTCGATCACTTCCTTAAGAGAGAGGACAACGGCATTCTCAAGAAGACCGCCAAGGTGCAGTACTACACGATGGGACTGAACAAGTGGCAGTCTTCCGACACCTGGCCACCGCGGGAAGCAAAGCCGGTGACCTACTATCTTGCCAGTGGCGGCCACGCCAACTCCCTCAACGGCGATGGCGCTTTGCTGCCCGCTCCGGAAAAGACAGACGCCGCCGACAAATTTGTCTACGATCCCATGAATCCGGTTCCCACGCACGGCGGGGGGTTCTGCTGCATGGGCGCGGATTACAAGCCGGGAGCGCTGGATCAGCGCGGTCTGGAGACGCGCGATGACATCCTTGTTTACAGCACCGGCCCGCTCAAAGAGGGCATCGAAGTCAGCGGCCCGATCGATGTGACTCTCTACGTGTCGAGCGATGCAAAAGACACTGACTTTACACTGAAGCTCATTGAGGTTCTCCCCGACGGCACGGCCTATAACATCGACGAGAATATCCAGCGCGTCCGCTACCGCGAGGGTTACGACAAGCCGCCCGTGTGGATGGAGAAGGACAAGGTCTACAAGGTCTCTTTCCAGCCCATGGAAACCAGTAACTACTTTGCGCCCGGGCATGAGCTGCGTATCGAGGTGAGCAGCAGCAACTTCCCGCGCTACGACCGCAACCTCAATACGGGCGGGAACAACTACGACGAATCGACGGGCGTAGTCGCTCACAACCAGGTTCACCACTCCGCGCAATATCCTTCCAGCATCACTTTGAGCGTCGTGAAGAAGTAATCGATCGGGAATTCGTGCGCCGGACGGGAAGCCCGGCGCGCCCTCCGGATCATTCCCGTTCTCAACAATCCGGTTGAAAATCCCCCCGGCATCGCTTAGCCTCAGGCATATTCCGCCTCACAGATCCGCGGAATCGGGAGAACCATGTCCAAGGAATCCCGCTTCTCGAAAATCATCCGTCCCTTTGTGCGCAAAGGCTGGTGGCATTGGCTGCGTTTTGCCTTGCTGCTTTGTGCTGCCGGCTATGCCGGCCATCTCCTTAGTTCAGCCCCATGGCTGACTGGGTTTCGCTACTCGATCTACCATCGCCAGCTGATGATGCGCGACAGCTCGCAGCTATATCCCAAGCGGACGGCGCTGGTGTTGCTGAACGACGATGACTACTGGGGTGACAGTTTCCAATCGCGCACACCGCTCAAGCGTGGCGAACTGGCAGAACTGATCGACAAACTGGAAGCAGTGGGAGCGAACACGGTTGCGCTTGATGTCGATCTTCGCTCTCCCCGTCCCCAGGATCCGGCATTTGAGTTTGCCGATTACAAGGCGGAAGACGCACAACTGATGGCGGCTATCAGCCGCATGTGCGCAGCGGGACGTCATGTTGTTTTGGCCTCGTCGGTTCAGTTCGGCGATGACGGGTACGAAGAGGCACCATCGATCTACACCAGTTCCCTGAGGCAACTGCCTTGCGTGAAAAAGGGATACATTCAGCTTCCATTCGATATGCGGCGGATGCCGGGCTCACTTGACCTTGCCGACGGAGGACATCTGGATTCCATGTCGCTTGCAGTGACAGGCATCGTGGATCCGACGGCTCACGACCAGGCGGCGGCGAAGACGGGCCAGGGATTTCGCTTCTCCGAGTACCTGACGGAGGCCGACTTCGGCACCAAAAATGGACGCCAGTTCGTTTTCAGCGGGCAACAGCTCAGGACAATGGAAATGGCAGCACTGCGCGACCAGTTGGCGGACAGGCTTGTGTTTGTGGGAGCAAAGTGGCACGCAAACGCTTACGGAGTTGGGCCCTTGGTCGACGTGCACAATTCCCCCGGCGGCATGGAACCGGGCGTGATGCTGCATGCCAACTATGTGGAAGCGATGCTCGACCGGACGGGAACATTCACGCCCATTTCGGATTCGGTGGCGGAGATCCTCGAGATCGGTCTCGCACTGGGGCTGGCCATGATAGGTGTCCTAGAGATCCACACCGCATGGAAGTGGGCGGCATTCGCGATTGGAATCGTCCTGAGTATCCTGTTTACCTATAGCCTGCTCCAGAATCTCGGGCTCTTCCTCGATTTCCTGATCCCCATGATCATGATTATCGTCCATGCCATTGCGGAAGAAGTAATAAAGGCCTGGCACGAGCTCCGGCACTTGAAGCACGCAACAAACCATAAGCCAGAGCTGGAACCGGCGGGAGGTCAACCATGAATGCCGCGACTATGAGAGCGCTGACTCTGAGGATTGCACTCGCGGTCCTTCTGGCCGGCTGTCCGTCTAAGCTTGCTCTGGTGGCTGCAGGACAAGCGACGAACCCCCAGCAGCAGCCCACAACTCCGGCCAAGCCCAAGCCGGTGAAAAAGCCGGACGAACCGATCGATCCGGATGCAACTGCGGGGGTGCGGGGCCCCGGCAGCTCGCACGTCGTTCGCGTGTTACGCAAAGGGAAGCCGATTCAGGGCGCCCACGTGTCGGTAAAGAATACCAATGGAAGCCTGGCCGCCTCATGCTATACAAGCGCCACGGGAGAATGCCAGGTGGATGTGGGGGCGGACAGCTATATTATCGGTGCAACAAGCAACGGGCGCACCGGTACGGTTTCCCAGCCAGTCGACGACTCTACGGGACCCATTGTGATCGATCTGGTAAAGGTCAAGACCGGAAGCAGCGCCCCAAAACTATAGATCGCGCGGGTTGGAGACCCAACCGGCGCGCCTGGTGCAGCAAATGGTTAAGTCCCAGGGCAGGATCGTCGTGCTTTGGCTCATTTCAGCCGCATTCCTTTTCAGTCTTGCGCCTGTGTTCGTCGCCGCGCAGAAACGGGCAGCTACCTTTCAGGAAGATATCGCCCGGCATGAGCAAAGCCTCGCCGAGGCGCGCGCCGCAAACCACATAAGAGATGTAGCGGTGGAGCTGAATGCGCTGGGCTCCCTCTACAGGCTGTCGGGAAAGCCGCAGAAGGCTCTTGAGGATTACAACCAGGCCTTGGCGATTGAACAGGCTGCCGGCAGCCGCGCCGGCGAGGCGATGACCCAAACGAACATGGCCCGCGTGTACATCGATTTGGGACAGGAAGAGACGGCACTCGATCTGCTGAACCAGGCACTCCCCGTGTGGCGTGGAGCGGGCATCCGCCGCGGCGAAGCGCTGGCACTGAACTACACGGGGATGGCTTACTCCTACCTGGCGCACGAGGAGAAGGCGCTGGAGAATCTTAACCAGGCTTTGCTCCTTTTTCGCGAATCCGGCGGCCGCACCGGAGAAGCCAGCACACTCGACAACCTCGGCAAGGTCTACACCGATATGAGTCAGGGCGCAAAGGCTCTGGATTACTTCAGCCAGGCCTTGCCAATCTGGAGGGAAGTGGGCGAACGAAGCGGTGAGGCGCTTACGCTGAACAACCTGGGCAGAACGTACGCCGATCTGGGGCAGGAGCAGAAGTCGCTTGAGTCGTATACGCGGGCGCTGGCCATCTGGCGCGAACTCGGCCATCGCCAGGGTGAAGCCAGCACGTTGAATAACCTTGGCCGGGCATACAAGGAGCTCGGCCAGCCGCAGAAGGCGCTCGAGTTTTACACTCAGGCGCTGCCGCTGTGGCGGGAGGTGGGAAACCTTTCCGGCGAAGCGCTGGATTTGAACGACACCGGCAGAACCTACGCAGACATGGGCCAGCCGAAACTGGCGCTGGACGACTACTCGCAAGCGCTTGCCTTGTGGCGCCAGGCGGGGAACCGCCGCGGCGAGGCCACAACTTTGAGCAACGAAGGAAGGGCCTGGTTCGAACTGGGGGACATGCGCAAGGCGCTGGAGATCGATCATGCGGCGCTGCCTGTGTGGAGAGAGGTGAAGGAAACTCGGGGAGAGGCCATGGCCCTGAGCAGCATCAGCCGGGTCTATTTCAATCTCGGACAGCCGGAGAAGGCTTTGCCGAACGCCCTCGCTGCACTGGCTCTGGCCAAGGCCGCGGGCGACCCCGATATGCAGGGCGGCATCGAAACCTCGCTCATGATGGCCTTTCGTTATCAACATCGCCCTCAGGAAGCGATCCTCTTTGGCAAGGACGCAGTGAATTCCTATCAACAAATACGGAGCAACATTTCCGGGCTCGACAAGGAACTGCAGAGCGGCTTCGTGCAATCGAAGTCTCTCACCTATCGCACTCTCGCAGAGCTGCTTGTTGAGACCGATCAGCTTGACGAGGCGGAGCATATCCTCGATTTGCTCAAAGAACAGGAATTGAAAGAGGTGGTGCGGGGCGCTGATGAAGATGCAGCGGCAAAGAATGAATCGTTGAAACTGACGGCGGCGCAGCAGAAGGCACAAGATGAACTCGTTGGTCCGGAGAAGACCGCATCTGGACTGACTAGCCTGAGCGCGGAGTATTCAACCCTGTTGGAAAAGGATGCGCGCACTCCGGCTGAAGAGGCTCGCATGAAGGCACTGGACGCGCAGATTGAGGCGGGAAACGCCGAGATTGCAGCCTTCTTTGAGAAGACTCTTTATCCCGAGCTGTCGCGAACCAACAGCACCAGGGCAAGCGACCTAGTGAGCGGCGAAGAGTCGCGCGTGAGCGGCTTGCAGGATACGCTGCTGTCGCTCGGTCCCGGAGTGATGGGGATACGGCTGCTGCTTGGCGAGGAGCATGCCTATGCAATTGTGGTCACGGCACGGGCACAGAAGAAGTTTGAACTTGCAATCAAGCCCGACGCACTGCGCGAGAAGGTCCTTGAGGTTCGCGAAACACTGCGCTCCCCGGCAAGCGATCCGCGCAAGGGACTGCAGGAGCTCTACAGCATCGTGGTCGCTCCCCTGCAGCAGGAGCTGAAGGACCTGGAGCAGTCTTCCGCGCCGCAGGGTCTCGCGCCAACGCTGCTCTGGTCGCTGGACGGGGTGATGCGCTATCTCCCTATGGCCGCCATGTACGACGGAAAAACCTATCTTGCGGAGCGCTTCAACAACGTGTTGTTCACTCCGGAGAGTTACCGGCACATGACTGCACCGGGGGATTCAGCCAATGCCGGTCTGCGCGTGCTGGCGATGGGCTTGTCCAAGAGCTATGGCGGACTTCCGGCTTTGCCTGGCGTGATGCCGGAGCTGGAGGCCGTAGTGCACGACCCCGCAGTTGCCGAGTCGCACGGTCCGTTGGACGGCCGGCTGCTTTCCAATGAGGATTTCACGCTGGATGCATTGAAAACCCAGCTGGGCGCGGGCCGCCGCTTCTCGGTGGTGCATATTGCAAGCCATTTTGTGGAGCAGACAGGAGTCGGCGAGGAGCCGTACCTGATGCTGGGCGGTGAGAGCGCGGGCGGCACGGAAGGCTATCCATTGACACTATCAAAGATGAAGAACTCCGCTATAAGCTTTCATGGAACGCGGCTTCTGACGCTTTCCGCATGCAGCACAGCGAAGGGCGATACCGCGAAGAACGGGCTGGAAGTGGATAGTCTCGGCATGATTGCGCAGCAGAAGGATGCTGAAGCTGTGCTGGCCACGCTCTGGGATGTAAGCGATGCAAGCACAAGCCGGCTGATGAGCGACTTTTATGCGCGCTGGGTGAGAGACTCGACTGCCGGGAAGGCAGAGGCATTGCGTCAAGCGCAGTTGGACTTGTTACGTGGATCAGCGTCGGGGCTTGAGAAATCGGAAGCCGATCGAGGGTTTGCGACCGCTGGTAGAACGACGCAAGCCGCGTCCATGCCCGGATACACGCATCCCTATTTCTGGGCGCCGTTTGTTTTGACGGGAAACTACCGCTGAAAGGTTACGGAGGGGGCGAATATGGCGCGGCCCGGCCCTCTCGTCAGCGTAGAAAAATCCATTTCCCGGCGGCTTCTGCGTGTGCTATTTTTAAGCTCTCTCCGTCAAACAGGCGGTTTTCCCATGGTTCATTCTGAATTTGATCGATTTGGCGTCCGCGCGATCTTGCACGCGATCTCTTGTCTTCTACTCATCGCAGGCCAAGCCAGCCTGCTGCCGGCTCAAGACCGGCCCACCAGCCATGCCCTGCTGATTGGTATTGATCATTACGCACCGCCGGACGGCAGTTCGATGCCTGCGGCCACTTCCGGCCATGCCATCGACAGCCGCTTTGCGGCGGGCGCAACGTGGCACAGTCTTCAAGGGCCGTTGACTGACGTTGCCGCCATGCACCTCTTGCTCCAGCAAACCTACGGCTTCACCGATATTCGCGAGCTGACCGATCAGCGGGCGACGCGGCAAGGCATTCTGGACGCAATCAACAAACTGATCGCCGATACCCAGAAGGGCGATCGCGTGGTGATCTATTACTCGGGTCACGGCTCGCAGCGTCTGGATACGAAGTCGTCAAAGGATCACAGGGATCAGACAATCGTGCCGGTGGATGCCTGGAAAGGCGTCAAGGACATCCGCGATAAAGAGCTGGCTCTCCTCTTCGACAAGATTGTGTTCGACAAGCAGGCGCGGCTGACCGCTATCTATGACAGCTGCAACAGCGGCACCATGGCGCGCGGTGTCACGGAAAGCGTCCAGCGCACATTGCCCTACGACGATGACGACGTTGCAAAGGAGCAGGGCGCAGTTCTGGAATCGGACTTGAAGCGCATTCCGCAACAAGGTGATGCAATTATTCTTGCTGCCGCCGGACCCACGCAGTCCGCGGTAGAGGCGCGTTACCCGGACGATGGCGAGGTCCATGGAGCATTTACACGGGCTCTGGTCCGTGTACTGCGGCAGAACAATCAGGCACTCAGCGCGGAGGATGTGGTCTCGGCTGTGTCCAGCATGCTGCACGCCGATCCCCTCGATTTTCAGCAACCTTCGGTGGAAGGCCGCATCCATGAAAGCCTCTTCGGCGATCCGGTCGCGTCTCATGAGCTCCATGTTCACGTGACCAAGGCCTCTTACGGCAAGATTACGCTGGATGTGGGCAGTGTAGGCGGATTCGACGTGGGAACGGAGTTCACGGCCACCAAGGCCGGAGACGACGGAACCAAGACGGTCCTCACTGTGACCAGCATCGATGGCCCAACGTCTTCTACCGCAACTGTCAAAAGCGGTTCGACACTTGTGAGCGCGGGCGAGATCTTCGAAGCCTCGAACATGGTTTATCCCCAGGCTGAGCGCTTGGTGGTCTTTCTTCCTCAGCCGGGGCCGGTTCCCAGCGCCGCGGAGATCGCGAACACCAAAGCTTTCTTTCCTTCGTTTACTTGGGTGGATGACCCAACCGTGGAGCCGGTCAACTATCTCGTGACGGAAGACTCCAAAGGGTGGGTTGCCTATGGGCAGTACGGTCATGCTGTGAAACCAAGCAAAGGCGTTAAAGGCATTGCGTTTCTGCTGCTGGGACCTCCGCCCGCTGTTGTTGACCGCATTCGCCGCACCGAGCCGTTCAAGCGCGATGCCTTCAAGTTTTCTTCAGATCTTGGTGAAGCGAGTTACTTCCTCACCATGCGTCCGCGGCCGGATGGGTCACCGGAGTATGCTCTCTTCGATCGAAGGGTACTGGCCGCGCACAAAGCAGAGGACTACGTCCGCAGCGAGGAGAGTGATACGACAGAGGCCGATCTGAATGGTGGAAAGAACCCCGAGGTCGTGTGCCGCAACGACATGTCGTTCCCTGTGCGTACGGCGTGGCTTCACGACGGCACTCCCAATGCGACCGAAGATGGCATTGCGCCGGTGATCGCGCGAAGGATTCTGCGCCTGGGAAAACTGCGCGTCTGGCAGCAGATCCCCTCGATGGTATCGGGGGTTACCGATTGGCCTTATCGCCTGACGGTCGTTCGCGGCAATGCGTCCGCAACCGACCCGTTGCATCCCAACGAGCAGTATGATGTGCGCCTTGTCGCGACCCCCGAGCAACTTTCCAACAGGGCCATGTTGCCCAAGTACATCTATCTGTTCGGATTCGATTGCGCGGCGAACCCGTACCAGATCTACCCGACAGATGAAACAAACGGCGTTGCCCAGGGACCGCCACCCAACGCCGATGGAACGCCTCAGACGACTTATACGGTAATGTCGGAGAGCGTAACTCCGCCCTTTGGCGCAGACACGCTCTTTCTTTTGGCAACCAAGGAGAAGATCAACAATCTGAGTCTCCTGACTTACGATGGCGTCATCGAGAGCAAGAGCCGCGGCTCCGGTCTCGATCAGCTGATGGTCGATCTCAACGATGCCGGGAGCCGCGGGGCATCGTCCATTGTCACCTCATGGCAAGTGCAGCAAACCGTCGTCCCCAGCCGTCCATAGCGATTGCGTGTATGGACAGAGACGTTCAAGGTGAATCGGCAATCCGGAAGAATCGCAGAGCCACAAGACACCGGCAAAGCCATAGAGAATTGCAAGGAGAAGAAAATGGATCGTCGAAGCTTTTTCTCGAACATGATGGCTACTGCAGCCTTTTCCGGCCTCCTCGGTGAGGTCATCTCTCCCAAAGAGCTGATGGCGGCGGTCGAAGAAGCAGCCGACGCGCCCCAGGGAGCGCATGTGCAGTTTTGGAATGGGTTCTTCGATGATGTGGACCCAACCAAGCCGCACGCAACCGGCGCGCGGGGTCCGGGTGGAGAACCCTTGGCACAACCGCTGCCGACGCACATCGAAGATGCCAAGCTGCCGCGGTTCTTCCACTACGACGACACCAAGGGCCTGCGCTACGCCGAGAAGATTGACCGCACCGAGTTGCCCAGGATGGATGGCGCAGCGGTGGTGAGCATGAGCGTCAGCGGCTTTCGTCCCAGCGATTCGGATTCGAAGAGGATTGGCGACGCATCATCGGCGCAGTTGCAACTTCACGCTACGCAGACCACGCCTCTCGCGCATTTTATTGCGCCGCTCGCATGGGCATCCCTGGCGTCAGTGTTCGGCAGTAAGCAGGCCACCAAGCTGCCCACCGTGGATCAGCTCAACTTCGTGGACGAGAACGGCTCTACTGGGACCTCCGGCAACAACCGCATTCTGCTCCCCGGTGCAGAGGGCAAGCTGGCATTGAACCTGACTCTGCCTGACAAGCACTCCCTGATTCACAAGGTGATTTCGTACGGACTTCAGGGCCTCGGCGTTGCCGCGCCGCTCGTTGCGCTCCCTGCCATCAGCGTTCCGGCTATCAAGGCCTTCACCAGCTTCTACAACATCCTGGTGCAAAATGCGGGCTTCATCATCAACAGCCCCTTGAAGGACGTAGTCGCCTCCTACGATGCTGTGGACTCCGGCAACATGCACGCAGATGCCCTGAAGCTTCTCAACGGACAGTACTTGATTGTCCCCGCCAGCTCGACAGAAGCCATCAGCGCCCAGATGGATAACCTGAAGATGATGAACGGCTACCTGGTGCCGAAGACGATTGCCAACAATGCCGATCCCATGACCGTGGCGCAGAGCGCCATTCCCAATGTCACGTATGCAACTTTGAAAGTGAGCGTTCAACCGGCCACGGACGTTGCTTTGCCCGCCGCGCCGAGAAGCACGGAACCGAGCAGCGGCGGCTCCGCCAGCAGTCCCGCCCCAAAAGCGACGGCCAAGAAGAAGCCGTGAGCAGCAACGACCCTACACTCTCAAATCGTGATCTGGCGCCGGCCACGCCGGCGCAGCGCACATGGGGCACCTACAACTACATTGCCCTGTGGTTCTCCATGTCCATGGAGATCACCACCTATCAGCTCGCGTCGTCTCTGATCGCCAAGGGCATGGATTGGAGACAGGCCGTCGGAACGGTGCTGCTGGGCAATTTGATTGTGCTCGTTCCCATGCTGTTGAATGCACACGCTGGCGCCAAGTATGGAATTCCATTTCCCGTCTTCATCCGCGCCCCATTCGGCGTACGCGGCGCAAACTTGCCAGCGATTCTTCGCGCCATTGTGGCCTGCGGCTGGTTCGGCATTCAATCCTGGATCGGCGGAACCGCTATCCATTCCATGCTGGCAGTGATCTGGCCGTCTGTGGCCTCGAAGGACGGTGTGGTGTGGGCCTGCTTCCTTGGCTTTTGGCTGCTTAACATGATCGTGGTCTGGCGCGGCGTTGAGTCCATCCGGCATCTCCAGGCCTTTGGCGCGCCCTTCATGTTCGTGATGGCCGCAGCGCTGCTCATCTGGGTCCGCATCAAGGCAGGCAGCTTCGGATCGATGCTGTCGACGCCAAGCCAGTTTCACTCGACGGGGGCTTTTCTAGCCGTATTCTTTCCCTCGCTCACGGCGATGGTGGGCTACTGGGCTACGCTCGCGCTCAACATTCCTGACTTTACGCGTTACTCTAAATCGCAGACGTCGCAAGCATGGGGCCAGGCATTCGGATTGCCTGTCGCCATGACGCTTTACACTTTTGTCGGCATCTCTGTTACGTCGGCTTCCGCGGTTCTCTTTGGTCATCCCATCTGGAACCCGATCCTGCTGATCGGTGCTTTTCACCAGCCGTTCGTGGCATTCATCGGTCTCATCGCCATTCTCATCGCCACGCTCAATGTGAATATCGGAGCCAATGTCGTCTCGCCTTCGAACGACTTTTCCAATCTCTATCCGCGCCTGATCAGCTTCCGCACCGGCGGCCTGATTACGGGGTTTCTTGGACTTGCCATGTGCCCATGGAAGCTGCTGGCCACGCCGGATAGCTACATCTTCGGTTGGCTGGTCGGGTACTCCGGACTACTGGGCCCTGTGGCGGGCATCATGATTGGCGATTATTTCTTCATCCGCAAGACTGAGCTCGACGTCAACTCGCTCTATCACAGCGAAGGCGCCTATCACTACAGCAGGGGCATCAATCCGCGCGCCGTGGTGGCGCTGGTGCTGGGCGTAACCATCGCTCTTGTCGGATTGATTTACAAGCCGCTGCACTTTCTCTACGACTATGCCTGGTTCGTAGGTTTCTTCACTTCAGGCATCGTGTATGTCGCGCTGATGAAGACCGTGGCGCCCGCTGTTCTCGCAACGGTCGCGGAGTGACAACTCACAGACATTCGATTCGCCGCCGGGTGCCTCAGGTCTTGTTTTTAAGACCTGGGATTGAACGAACCTACTCCAGCAGCGCGTCCGCAATCGCCAAGTGCTCGTCGAGCGCAGCCAGCCCCAGGTCCAGCTCTTCCTTGGTCACAATCAACGGCGGCGCGATGATGAAATGGCTGACCCACGCCTGGATGGAGACGCCCTGCGCCATCATTTTGGCAGCGATCTGATCCACCACCAGCGGCTTGCCTTCCACCTTGTCGAGCATGGTGTTGAAGGGCTGCTTCGTGTCTCGATTCTTCACGATCTCCACGGCGAAGAACAAGCCCAGCCCGCGCACGTCGCCCACCGAGGGGTGCTTCGCTTTGATTGCTTCGAGCTTCTCGCGCACATACGGTTCAAGCTCCGCCGCACGCTCCACCAGCCTGAGCCGCTGCATCTCCTCAATGGTGGTGACGGCCGGGCCGAGGGTGATGGGATGCGCCTCATAGGTGTGGCCGTGCGAGAAGTAGTGGTCCTCGAAATAATCGGCAATCTTTCTGGAAGTAGCGCAGAGGCCGAGCGGCACGTAGGCCGATGTGATGCCCTTGGCTGTGACCAGAATGTCGGGCGTTACGTTCCAGTGGTTCACTGCAAACCATTTGCCCGTCCGGCCCCAGCCCGCCATCACTTCATCGGCGATCATGAGCACGCCGTAGCGGTCGCAGATCTCGCGCAGGCGCGGAAAGTACTCGGGGGGCGGAACGAGGACGCCGTTGGTTCCGACAACCGGTTCGAGGATGATGGCGGCCACATCGCTCTCGTTGCGGATCATGTGTTCGATGTAATCGGCGCAGGCCACGTTGCAGCCGGGATAGGTGTGCTTGATGGGGCAGTTATAGCAGTTTGTCTCCGGCGCAAACACAAAGCCCGCGCCCTTGCCGCCCGGCTCCATGGCCCAGCGGCGGGGGTCGCCCGTGGCGGCGATGGATGCCATGGTCGATCCGTGATAAGAGCGGTAGCGCGAGATGATCTTGGTCTTCCCCGTGTACATGCGCGCAATCTTGAAGGCCGCTTCGTTGGCTTCGGTACCGCTGGTCGCAAAGAAGAATTTCTCCAGCCCCGCGGGCAGAACTTCAAGGAGCTTGTTGCTCAAGCGAGCGCGTGCTTCCGTCGCATAGCCCGGCGCCACATAGGCCAACTCGCGCGCCTGCTCCGCGATCGCGGCTACAACGCGCGGATTCTTGTGGCCCAGATTCACGCACATCAGTTGCGAGCTGAAGTCGAGGTAGCGCTTGCCCGCGCCATCGGTGAACCAGCAGCCCTCGGCGTCGGCAATGTGAAGTGGCTTCCACGTCTTCTGGAAGCGCCAGGTGCCGTAGTTCGTCTGCCGGGTAATGGCGGTGATTTCTTCGCTTGTGAGTGTCTTCAATTCCGCAATTTCGCTCATCGCGCGCTCTCCTCAATCAATCTTCCAAATCCTATCATCGCGGTTCCATGCTTGCGCCGGATGCCGTGTTCGTTCCGCTTGGGTTTTTCCCTTGTATCAACGCACTTGCGGGAAACCCAGATCCACCTTGCTGGCTCCGGGATCGGGCCAGCGGCTGGTGACGACTTTGCCGCGGGTATAAAACTGCACACCCTCCGGGCCGTACATGTGCAGGTCGCCGAAGAGCGAGGACTTCCAGCCGCCAAAACTGTAATACGAGACAGGAACCGGAATGGGGACATTGATGCCCACCATGCCCACTTCCACATCAAATTGAAACTGGCGCGCCGCGCCGCCATTCTGCGTGAAGATGGCAGTGCCGTTGCCGTAGGGATTCTCATTGATAAGGCGAAGACCCTCGGCATAGTTGGCGACACGCACCACGCTGAGCACCGGGCCAAAGATCTCGGTGTCATAGCAGCGCATGCCGGGCCTGGCGTTATCGATCAGCGAAGGTCCCAGGAAGAATCCATTGGTCTGTGTAGCCGGGTCCTGGCGGCCATCGATTGAGAGCGTCGCGCCTTCGGCGATAGCCGTGTCCAAATGACCGGCGACGCGATCGCGATGCTCGCGCGTGATGAGCGGGCCCATTTCATTGGCGGGCTCCGACCCTGGGCCGACTTTGATGCGCGCCACTCGCTCGCGGATCGCCTTGATCAACGGATCGGCGACATTGCCCACGGCGAGCACAACAGAGATTGCCATGCAGCGCTCGCCGGCCGCGCCGTAACCGGCGGAAACTGCCGCATCGGCGGCCATGGCAATATCGGCGTCGGGTAGCACCAGCATGTGGTTCTTGGCGCCGCCCAGGGCCTGGACGCGCTTGCCGTTGCGCGTCGCCGTCTCATAGATGTAACGAGCCACGGGCGTAGAGCCGACGAAGCTGATTGCCTTGATGTCGGGGTGTTCCAGAAGACGATCCACAGCAATCTTGTCCCCATGCACCAGGTTGAGGACACCGTCAGGGACACCAGCTTCCTTCGCCAACTGTGCGAGAAAGACGCTGGCGCCGGGAACTCTTTCCGATGGCTTGAGGATGAACGCGTTGCCGCAGGCAATGGCGGTCGACAGCATCCACAACGGGACCATGGCGGGGAAGTTGAAGGGCGTAATGCCGGCAACCACACCGACGGGCTGACGAATCTGGTACACGTCAACGCCGCGGCTGGCCTGCTCCGTGTAGCCGCCCTTGAGGAGGTTGGGAATGCCGCAGGCGAACTCGACATTCTCCAGTCCGCGCGCCACTTCACCCAGCGCATCGGTCATGGTTTTGCCGTTTTCAGTGCTGATGATTTCGGCCAGGCGCGCTCGATTCTGCACGATCAGATCGCGCAGACGAAACATGACTTCCGCGCGGCGCGAAAGGGGAGTAGAGCGCCAGTCGATTGCGGCCGCTTTGGCTGCCGCGACTGCGCGATCGACGTCTTCAACGCCGGCAAAACCCACCTCTGCGATGACTTCGCCGGTCGCCGGATTTGTGACAGCGCCCTTGCGCCCGGAGGTGGTTGTGTCCGCCTTGCCATTGATCCACTGTGGGACCGCTGCGGGGGTCAATGTCTCAATCGCGCTCATCGCATTTCCATCCTTTAATCTGTGCGGCGCACCTTTCCGGGACGCCGCCACTTTGGTTCGTTTTCATTGTGCCCGAATCCAGTCGATGGTCTTCGATGCCAGTTTGTCAAACGCTGTGATCGCCAAATGCAAATGGTCTTCACGCGTATCTTCAATCTTGTTGTGGCTGATTCCCTTGAGCGACTGCACAAACATCATCACGGTCGGGATGCCGGCTCGCGAAACTTCCGCCGCATCGTGCAGGGGTCCGGACGGCATGCGGTGCGAGCGCCCGGAAGTTTCGCGAATTGCCTCTTCACACAGCTCAATCAGCTGTGGATGAAATGGCTCCGGTGCGATATTCCAGATGCGAGACCACTCCACCGTGCAGCCCTCTTCTTTGGCGAATTGAGCGCTTCTCTCCTGAGCCTCGCGGTACATCGTTGCCAGGATCTCGGCATCGAGATCCCGCTGGTCGAGCGTCGCCTCACAGCGGCCAACCACAGCGGTCACGATGCCGGGAAATGTCTTGACGCTGCCCATGGTGCACACAGAGTCAGGATGTCTCATTGCAATCGTGCGAATTTCCAGGGCAAGCTTTGCAGCAGCGGCCAATGCGTCGTGCCTTGCCGTCATGGGCGTGGAACCGGAGTGCGCTTCCTGGCCGTGAAACGTGATGGCGTGGCGCTCCACGCCTTTGGTGCCGAGTACAGCGCCCAAGGGAAGCTCCATCCTCTCCAGCACCGGGCCCTGCTCGATGTGGAGCTCGAGATAAGCCGCTGCGTTGTTCCGCTCCCGGCCCGCGTTGCCAATGTTGTCGACGCTCACGCCGCATGCAGCCAGTGCGTCTTCAAGGCGCGTGCCCCCGGCATCCGTGCGGCCGCGATCCTGATCGATGGTCTGTGTGCCGGCAAAAGCTGAAGAACCAAACAGGCTGCGTCCGAAGCGCGCACCTTCTTCATCGGCCCAATCCACAAGACGAACGGTCACGGGCGGCTTGCCGTTGTACTCTTCGGCAATCCTGCGCAGCACGGCGAATGCGGCGATGACGCCGAGGCAGCCATCGAGCCAGCCCCCATTGGGCACAGAGTCGAGGTGACTGCCGAGGATCAGAGTCTTCCCGGAAGCGCCGGCAAGCGTAGTCCAACTGTTGCCGGCCGCGTCAAGATGATGCTCCACGGGGAGGTCGTGCAGCTTGGATTGGAACCAGCGGCGCGCCTTGAGCCAGACCGGGCTCCAGGCCAGGCGTTGCGCGCCGTTCTCGTCCGAAGTAAGAGCGCGCAGTTCCTTGAGCAGCGCGATAGCGGCCTGTGCATCAACCGGCATGAGCTACCTCTTTTGCGCCATATTGAGGCTCGCGGCGAAGCATGCGGCCGCGGCCCGGCTCGCCGACAAAAGCGCCGTCGCGAACCTGCACTTTGCCGCGAACCGTGACCACGGATGGACGGCCTTCGACGGCAAAGCCCTCGAACCCGTTGTAGTCGTTGTTGGTGTGCTGCGTGGCCGCGGAAATGGTTCCCCGATAGTCAAGGTCATAAATCACCAGGTCCGCATCCGATCCAACGGTGATGGTTCCCTTGCGAGGAAAGAGGCCGAAGAGCTTTGCAGGCCGGGTGCTGAGCGCATCGACAAAGCGATGAATGTCGAGCGTGCCGCGCTTCACGCCGTAGGTGTACATCAGGTTTACGCGATCTTCGATGCCGGGAATTCCGTTGGGAATCTGCGTGAAGTTGTCCTGGCCGAGAAGCTTCTGCTCTTTGTCGAACGGACAATGGTCGGTGCCGACGGTGTCGATCAATCCTGCCTCCAGCGCTCCCCAAAGGACTTGCAGATTGCGCTTGTCGCGCAAGGGCGGCGACATGACGTGCTTCATGCCTTCCACGCCCTCACGCTCGGCGTAGGTTTTGTCGAGCAGGAAATGTGGCAGCACCGACTCGACGTAAAGCCTGACGCCGCGCAGTTTGGCATCCACGGCCGCGCGCAGCGCCGGCGCACACGAGAGGTGGACCACATAGCCCGCTGCACCGGTCTGCTCAAGAAACGTCGCAAAGCGGTTGGTGCCCTCTGCCTCGACCGCCTCGGGACGGCTGGGCTCGTGCCACTCAGGGCCGGTCTTGCCTTTTGCCAGAAGCAGTTGCTGCAACTGGCCAACCAGCTCGGCATTCTCGCAATGTGCGGTGGTGATGACGCCCAGCTCTGCGGCCAGCTTGAGCGTGCGAAACAGCTCTGCGTCAGTGACGCCGAAGAAGTTCTTGTATGCGAGGAAAACTTTGAAAGATACGGTCCCATCGCGGACAATCTCGCGGAGCTGCGCCTCGGTGTTGTCGTCGAAGCGCGTGACTGCCATGTGGAAGGCATAGTCGCAGGCGCTGTTGCCTTCAGCCTTTTGCTTCCATGTGTCGTATCCCTCCAGCGCATCTTCGTTGCGGGAGGGACAGCACATCTCAATGAAAGTTGTTGTGCCTCCGATGAGCGCGGCCCTGCTCGCCGTGGCGTGTGTGTCCTTGGCAAAGGTTGCCATGAAAGGCAAATGGATGTGCACGTGCGGGTCTATAAAGCCGGGAAAAATCAGCTTGCCCGTGGCGTCAATCACCTCGGTCTCAAGAGGAGCATAGAGCTCGTGCCCTATGGCGCTTACGGTCTCGTTCTCAATATAGATATCGCTGTGGGAGCGGCCCTCTGCTGTTACGACTTCTCCGCCCTTGATCAGTAGTCCCATGCCAGCGTTCTCCCTGCCTTCATTTGCAATGTTAAGAAGCTTGCTCTTAAACGGGCTTGAAAAACTGCCGAAAAGGCTTCAACATCGATACCTCAGGGGCTAAAGCCCTATGCTTTCAAGCCGCCTTCGGCACGAGTAAAGTCGTGCCCTGACACAAAGCGGGTACACGAAACATGCCCTAGTGGATGTGGATCCCCACCCGCTCGCGATACGCCTTCATGGTCTCCCAGTCCTCCGTGACCTGGGTTTGTTCTTGCGATAGCTCACTCCATGTGACTGCGCCGCGGCCCGAAGGAACCTCCACCATTTCAATGCAATTGTCCACCGGACAGACGTTATAGCAGAGCCTGCAGCCCACGCAATCCTGTTCGCGAACCTGCGGCTGGGGGCGCGTTTCTGTCGCTTCGCGCCTGCCGTTCGATCGCACGTCGTATGCGAACGGCTCGACCACGGCGCCTTGCGGCGAAATGAGATCGATGCACTGATGCGCAGTGTCGTTGCAGGCCACGTAGCAGAGATCGCACTTGATGCACTTCTCGGCGTTGATGCGGGCCACCGCGCGATACGAGAGATCAAGATTCTTGAACTCCGAGACGCGATGCAGGCTATGGCCGCTGACCTCGGCAATCGTCTTGAAGCCTTTCTCGTCCATCCAATTGGACAACCCGTCGCAGAGATCTTCGATGATACGAAAGCCATAGTGCATGACCGCGGTGCACACCTGCAGGCTCGATGCGCCGAGCAGCAGAAATTGCGCAGCGTCCTGCCAATTGGCGATGCCGCCCATGCCGGAAATGGGGATGCCGGACTTTGAAACGACTTCATCGGTGCCCAGCGAGGCCAGCATATTCAGCGCGATGGGCTTGACGGCCGGCCCGGCATAGCCGCCGTGGCCTCCTTTGCCGCCGATGCTCGGCGTTAGTTCCAGCGTGTCCAGGTCCACGCCTACGATCGAGTTGATAGTATTGATGAGCGAGAGCGCATTGGCGCCCGCCGCGACTCCGGCCCGTGCCGGCAACACGATGTTGGTGATGTTCGGCGTGAGCTTCATGATGACCGGAATAGTGGCCGCTTCCATGACCCAGCGCGTGATCCGTTCGCAATACTCCGGCACCTGGCCAATGGCGCTGCCCATGCCCCGCTCGCTCATACCATGCGGGCAGCCGTAGTTCAGCTCGATGCCGTCTGCGCCTGTATCTTCGATGCGCTCGATGATCTCCCGCCAGGCCTCGGGCTTGGACTCCACCATGGCGGAAACAATCACGGCGCGGTCGGGCCAGGCACGCTTGACCTCGGCGATCTCGCGCAGGTTGATTTCGATGGGCCGGTCAGAGATGAGTTCGACATTATTGATGGCCAGCATGCGCTGGCGTCCGTGGTGCCATGCGCCGTAGCGGTTCGATACGTTCAGCACCGGTGCGCCAATGGTTTTCCACACCGCTCCGCCCCATCCCGCTTCAAATGCCCTGTGAATCTGCGCGCCGGAGTTGGTGGGCGGCGCCGAAGCCAGCCAGAATGGGTTGGGAGACTTGATGCCGGCGAAGTTGATGCGAAGGTCTGCCATGACTAACTTACCTCTGCCATTGCCGCGCGCTTTGCAAACTGTTGATGGATTGCCGCCGCGGCCAGTTTGCCATCCTCAACCGCCATGACCGTAGATGCCGCGCCCGACGAACGAATGCAGTCGCCGATGGCGTAGACGCCAGTCCGGCTGGTCTGGAAGCTGCTATCCACGGCGATGAAGCCCTTTTGGGTTTCCAGGCCCAGCAACTCAGCCAGAGCCGGCTTATTTTGGCCCACAGCCTTCACAATCTGATCCGCGGCGAGGACAAACTCCGATCCCGCGACGGGCTGTGGCGAAGGCCGGCCGGATGCATCCGGCGCACCCAACTCCACGCGCAAGCATTCCAGGCCTATTGGATGACCGTCTTCGAGCACGATCCGCGAGGGCTGCGAGAGAAATCGGAACTCGATGCCCTCCTTGCGGGCAAAGTCGTATTCATGCTCATAGCAGGTCATCTCGCGATCCGTGCGGCGATAGACCATGGTCACGCGTTCCGCGCCGAGCCGCCGGGCGATGGTGGCGCAGTCCACCGCCGTATTGCCCGCGCCAATTACGATCACATTTCGGCCCACGCGCAGGTCCGCAGGTGCGGTTTTACTGGCCTCAATGAATTCCAGGCCATCGAGAATGACTTCCTCGCCCACGATACCCAGGCCGGGCGTGCTGCCCAATCCCACGCTCAGCGCCACAGCGTCAAACTCGCGCTGAATGTCGGCCAGAGCGATATCCGCACCGAATTCGATGCCGGTCCTCATCTGCACACCGAGACCTTCAATCATGCGCGTCTCTTCGAGAGCAATCTCCACCGGTTCGCGCAGGGCGATGATGCCGTATGTGGAGAGCCCGCCCGCCATGCTACGTTTTTCGAAGATCGTCACTGCATGGCCGAGCCTGGCCAATTCCCCGGCACAGGAGAGCCCCGCTGGCCCGGCGCCGATGACTGCCACGGATCGGCCCGTCGGCGCTGCTTTCACAACCGGATAGTTATGGTGGGCCCGGGCATGGTCCATGGCGAAGCGCTGCAGGCGTCCAATGGCGATGGGTTTGTGGTCGGCGCCCAGCACGCACGCACCTTCGCAAAGTTCCTGCACGGGACATACGCGCGCGCAGGTTGCGCCGAGAAGGTTCGAGGCAAAGATGGTCTCCGCCGAGCCACGCAGATTGTTTGAGGAAATTTTCTTAATGAAGCGGGGAATATCGATGTGGGTGGGGCAGGCGTGGGTGCAGGGCGCATCGTAGCAATAGAGACATCGGTCCGCTTCAACGGCCGCCGCGT
>CAYUJM010000059.1:0-23743 GCA_964445025.1 uncultured Occallatibacter sp.
CGGAGCACCTGGCGGTGTTCGATTGCAGCTTCAAGCCGGCCAAGGGCACGCGGTCGATTCACTATATGGGGCACATCAAGATGATGGCGGCGACGCAGCCGTTCCTCTCGGGCGCGATCTCCAAGACCGTGAACCTGCCGCATGAGGCCAACGTGGACGATGTGGCCGAGGCCTATGCCGAGAGCTGGCGGCAGGGCATCAAGGCCGTGGCCATCTACCGCGACGGTTCAAAGGGCACGCAGCCGCTGAATACCAGCATGGACGAAAAGAAGAGGGAGCCTTCGGCGCTGGATGCCGCGGGAAGCCGTGTGCTGGCGCAGATCTCTGCCGGCCACGCCGCCTCCGAGGCCGACGTGAAGTCGCTCGAAGCCAAGATCGGCGAAAAGCTGGAAGTGAGCGCCAAGCAGGTGATTGCCGCGGCAGCGTCGTTCCAGAAGGCGCTGGAGGAGATGGCCAAGGCGGCCGCGGTGCCGGTGCTGGCCGCATCGCCGCTGGTGAGCCCCGCGCACAGCCACATCAAGGACTCGGCGCAGGACCTTAACGGCCCGCCGCGCGCCGTGCGTCATCGTCTGCCGGAGGAGCGCGCTTCCATTACGCACAAGTTCTCCATCGCCGGACACGAGGGCTACATTACCGTGGGCCTCTATCCGACCGGACAGCCGGGCGAGATCTTCATCAAGATGGCCAAGGAGGGTTCGACGGTTTCCGGGTTGATGGATGCATTCGCGACCTCGATCTCTCTGGCCTTGCAGCACGGCGTGCCGTTGAGAGTGCTATGCGAGAAGTTTGCCCACACTCGTTTCGAGCCTTCGGGCTGGACGGGCAACGAGCAGATCGGCTACGCGAAGAGCTTGATGGACTACATCTTCCGCTGGCTCAATCTTCGCTTCCTCTCCGGCACGCAGTTGTCGCTGTTCGCGGGATTCACGCCGCAGGCGCCGCAACTGCCCGCCTCGCCCAGCCTGATTCCGGACGCCGATGCAGAGGACGATTCGGTAACCTCGCAGAATCACCTGGCAAGGCTGGCCGAGGAAGTGGCCAAGCGCCTGAACCAGGTGAACAGCCAGGCAGGAGGCGGCGGCATTGCGCCGGAGGCGCACACATGGCAGGCTTCAGCGGCAAGCCCCGCGCAAGGGCCCAACCTGAAGGATCGCGGCATCTACCATGCTTCCGACGCCATGCGCGAGATGTATGAGATGGGGGATGCGCCAAGCTGCTCGACCTGCGGAGCCATCATGGTGCGGAACGGAAGCTGCTACCGGTGCATGAGCTGCGGGTCGACGAGCGGGTGCTCTTAGGTTTTTGACCGCGCGATTTCGCGCTGCTGCTGCTCCAGCCAGGGTCCGCAGTCACCCACCCTTTCGCCAGGAACAACAAGGCGAAAGGGTGGGGCACGGAGCAGGCGGAAAAACAAGCGGTCATGGACCTGGAGAGAAAGCGCGAAACCACGCTGGAGCGGTTCTCTTAATTGCATGGATCACCAGGGCCGCTTCAGCTCGCAGCTCTCCCTCTGCGGCAACTGGAAAACCGCGAGAGGCCTAGAGGCCGAGATCGCTTAAGCCGGGGTGGTCTTCGGGACGCGACCCGAGCGGCCAGTGATATTTGCGCTCGGCCTCGGTAATCGGTAGATCGTTGATGCATGCGTAGCGCGCTTGCATGAGACCGCTATCCGCAAATTCCCAATTCTCGTTTCCATAGGAGCGGAACCAGTTTCCGGAATCGTCATGCGACTCGTAGGCAAAGCGCACGGCGATTCGATTGCCGCCGAAGGCCCAGAGTTCCTTGATCAGCCTGTAGTCAATTTCCTTTGCCCATTTGCGAGTCAGGAAAGCAACGATTGCCTCCCTCCCTCGCACGAACTCTGCGCGGTTCCTCCAATAAGAGTCAGGCGTGTAAACGAGAGAGACTCTCTCCGGGTTACGGGAATTCCAACCGTTTTCTGCAAGACGGACCATTTGAGTGGCGCTCTCCAGAGTGAATGGAGGGACGGGATGATTCGGCATAGGTTCCTCACTTTCCAATTCTAGTGTTCGTTGCGTAAGCATGCGGTGAGTGAAAAGCGCCTTGTCCGTGAGTCACAACCTGCAATCGCTCTCCCACAAGGACGGGCGTGCTTCCGCTCTTATTCATCTGAGAGGCATTTCATATGCCAATTTGCGCCGTTGTCGGGAAATGGGCGTATGGCCGTGAATTGAAGCAAATCCGGTGAAGAGCGCTATCGGCCGGAGAGCTATTCCGCGGCGAGACTGTCGCTCGCTCGTCAGGTGTGACGGGAGTTAGACACTTCAATTCGCGTCTATTTGAGCAGAAGCAACATCCTTATACAAACATATGATAGACAGCGCTTTCGGCTGTTCCTACTATCAACTTGGATCGCTCAGCAGAGTCGAATGCGGTTTTGTGCGCTCCAATCCATTTACCGACTCTCGTCCAACGAAGGAGAAGTACGCGAATGCGACTCATCAAAAAAGCGAATGTTTCCCAACCGATGACAGACGAGATCCCAGATACCTCGCGCCGGCGAGTTCTTATCGGCGGCGCGATCATGGCGGCGGGGATAAGTCTGCCTCAGGTCGCCAGAGCTCTGTCGATCCAAAGCGAGAACCGATCAGGTTCGCAAGGTTCATCCGATTCCGTAAACGAAAAGGGAGAAATCATGTCTCACCATCTCGACTCACCAATCGCCCGGCAGGACGTTCGTCTTGACATCACCGATCTCTATGCATTCCGCGGCGAGACCGGCACCGTATTCGCGATCAATGTCTGCCACTCTCTCGGAAAGCCCCAAATTCCCGGCTACCATCCGGAGGGCATGTATGAATTCAAGGTCGATCTCAACGGCGATGCTGTTGAAGAAGTGACCTACCGCCTCACGTTCGATGAGCGCGACGAACAAGGGAAGCAGCGCTATACCGTGCGGCGCATTCGCGGGGCAGAGGCTGTCGATCCGCACGCTCAGGGTACGGTCATCGCGCAGGGAGCGACAGACGAGCCGGTTACCGGACCATCGGGCGTGCGCGCCTGGGCCGGCCACGCCGGCGATCCATTCTGGATTGAGCCGACTGTACTGCACGCGGTGGGTCACGCGTTCCAGGACGGCACCACCGTGAACCTGGCCGGCTGGAGTCCGAGTCAAGCGGTAAACTTTTTTGCCGGCCAGACCGTGTACGCGCTTGTGCTGGAACTGCCCGACAGCGAATTACTCGCCGATGCAGGCCACAATCGCAAGATCGGCGTGTGGGCAGTGGCCTCGCTGGCTACAGATGCCGGTGGATGGCGCTCGATCAACCGCATCGGTCTTCCCATGATCCCACCGCTGTTCGCGCAGTACAACGAGGATCTTGGCAATCGTTTCAATGCCGGACATCCAGCCGACGACTTCGCAACTTATGGGGAGGCCCTTTCCAAGAAGATGGCGGCCGTGGTTGCGGCATATGGAACGTCGGAAGACCCCGCGGGATATGGAGAGAAGATCGCGCACCGGTTGTTCCCCAACATGCTCCCTTACACGGTCGGCACACAGGCGTCGCTCGGCTTCACGGATTGGAATGGCCGTTCCCTCACGGACAACGCGCCGAATGTCATGTTCTCCACCGCGGCGAATACTCCCATCAGCCTCGGAATCGGCAAGGAGTCGGTCACGTCGAAGCCGCGAAAGAGCTTTCCCTACGTTCCGGTGGCGGTTTAGAAGCAGTTCGACTGGGCCGGCCTTCTCACTCCCGCAAGGGAGAGTAAACCAGAGGCCGGCCCGGTTTCTTCGGAGTCCAACTTTTTTGTCGCCGGCGCACTCATCGGGATACGAAGCCAGAGTTCTGTGTAGAGCGTGGCCGGAAAATCGGCCGATGTCGTACAGAGAGTCCGCCTTTCCGGCGGTCTGCCGGGCAGGGTTTGAGAACCACGCTGTCAGTGCTTGCCCCACGTCCACTTAATGACGCTGAGCAGGTTTGAGTAGTCGTCGGTCCATACTCTCTCTCCCGGCCGCATCTGGACAGGTACCCAATGAGCGCGGCCGCCGCTGTTGGCCGCGATCTTGGCCAGATCGGACTGGCTGCGCGCCATGACAAGCCACATGGATGCAGATTTCCCCTCGTTGCTTTGCAACTCTGTCACAGCGGTGTCGTCCTCTGTGAGGCAGGCGAGATGAGCATCCTGAGCCAAGCCACCCAGTGTCGGCGCCAATTGCAAATAAATGCTGGAAATGTGAAATGCAATGATGCCGCCGGGCGCCAGTTTTTGCAGATAGAGCGCGAGCGCCTCCCGCGTCAGCAGATGCATCGGGATGGAGTCGCCGCTGAATGCGTCGAGGGTTATAAGTCCATAGTGCGCATCCGGTGCGTCGCGAAGTTTCAGCCTTGCATCGCCCAGCACAATCTTTGCCTGCGGGGCGCACTGTTCAAGAAAAGTGAAATAACGGGGATCCTTCGCGACCCTTGCCACCAGCGGATCGATCTCGTAATAGGTGAGGGTTTGCCCCGGTTGCAGGTAGCAGGCCATGGCGCCCGCACCCAGGCCAACAATGGCCCAGTCGCCTTGCGGCATTCTGGCTTGCTGCGCGCGGAAGATCTGGCCCGCAGGACCGCCCCGCCAGTAATAGGCGAGCGGTTCACGGCTGCTTGCCGGATCGAGACTCTGCACGCCGTGGAGAGTGCCGCTGTGGATCAGGTAGCGTAACCTTCCCGTGGAATCGTTGGAGACGCGCAGCACGCCAAAGAAACTGCGCTCCGTATCGATGACGTGCCCGTAGGGGCCGGCATAAAAGGAACCTGCGATGAGCATCGCGGTCAATCCGGCCGCAAAGCGAAGTGGGCGTTTTCGGAAGCTAAAGCACCAGAGCGCCGAGTAGGCAAAGAAAAGGACGACGGCCAGCATAACGGGCGAGATGCCCGATGCGGCGACGCCGAGGATCACCGCTATCATGCTGAGGCCCAGCGCCAGGGGCAGCAGCCAGTCCTTGCGCGAGGCCCAAGCCGCTTCGGTCCCTGTTGCTGGCGTTGCGTCGGCCCGCGGTCGAAGCAGTGCAGCGAAGATCAATACCAGCGGAAACTCAACCGCAGAGCGGAAAACGACCGGGGCAACGAGCGAGTTAAAGATGCCGCCGAGAACGCCTCCCACAGAAATCCAAAGATAAAACTCAGTGAGCCGGCCGACCCGCGGCCTGCTTCTTGCCAGCTCCCCATGGCAGAACATCGCCACACCAAACAGAAGAAGCAGATAAAGCGCCATGAGCGGAGCAAGCGAGGCTTTCATCCGCGAGACGGTGGGAAAAAGCCCGAAGAGAATGAGCACCGCGAGCCACCGAGTGAGCCACGCGTGCGAGATGGGCGGCCGCCGGGCGAATACCAACACGAAGCTGGCCAGGTAAAGCGAAAGCGGCAATACCCAGAAGAGCGGGATGGCAGGCACGTCGGTGGTAAGCGCAGTTGTCACGCCGAGCATCAGGCTGGAAGGAACGAAGGCCAGCGCAATCCAACGCAAGCGCTCTTTCCATGTGCCATTGGAGACGGCTTCTTCTCTCGGGGCAGATGCAGGAATCGCGATTGCCGCTTGATTCCTCCAAACCAAAAGCCCACATGCCATCGTCATGGCCACAAAAAAGATGTAGCCGTAGCTCCACAGATGGCTCTGTTGGCTCAGGCGCAGCAGAGGTTCAAGAAGCAGCGGATAGGCCAGCAGTCCGGCCAGGCTGCCTGCGTTGCTTGCCGCATACAGGAAGTAGGGGTCGGCTGCGTGCTCGTGGCTTGAATGCGCAAACCAGCGCTGCATGATGGGAGTAGTTGAAGAGAGGGCGAAGAAGGGAAGTCCGACAGTCACCAACAGCATGGCCAGAATCCAGGGCGCGGGGTTACTGTCAACCGGAGGCTCCCAGCCAGGGGGAAGATGCAGAGGCAAGAGCCCCACAACCAGCAGGGGAAGCAGCACGAGCGCGAGGTGTAGCCCAATCTGTGTCCTTCGCTCCAGCCACTTTGTAGCGGCGTGCGCATACAGGTAGCCCGCTAATAGCATGGCCTGGAAGAACACCAGGCATGTGTTCCAAACCGCTGGAGTGCCACCCAGCATGGGGAGCATCATCTTGGCCAGCATGGGTTCCACGAGGAAGAGCAGGGCCGCGCTCAAGAACATCGAGACGGCGAAGACGATGACGAGCGTGGGGCGAGCCGCCTGGCCACGACTCGTCAGGACCGCAGAACTCTTCATGGGATCTCTCGTTATCGAGAATATCCTCTCAACGTTGTCGAGTTCTGCGGTTTGAGGTGGTGAACGGGGTTACTGCCTGGGTTCTAGCGCAATGCGCCTGCGAGAGAATCCCGACGTCCAGAGCAGGTAGAACGAATCCAGACCATGCCTCGTTGAGCGCGCTGGTCTGGGCTCGTCATGCGAGATTGTTTCAGGCCAACAGGCGATTTTGGAATCGTGTGGCTCAGTTCCGCGAGAAAAGAGCTACGCGGCGGTGCGCCAGTGTTCTTTCATCGCATGGCCCGGCGCAGAATGGTCCTGGCGCGGGACATGCGGGACTTGGTGGCGGCTACGGAGATGCCGGCCAGTCTGGCGACATCGCGCACCGAGCCATCATTCGAGCGATGAATTTCGACGACCGTGCGCAGAGTCGGCTTGAGGCGGCAGATGGCGCGGCTCAAACGCTCGAGACTCTCGCGCCCTGCGTAGTGGCGCTCGAGGTCCTTGGTCTGGTCGGGAATCTCCCAGTGGCGCCAGGTTTCGCCGTCCGTGATCTCCATCGAGTTCTCAGCGCGGGTGCGCCTTCTGCGCAGCGTCATCAGCGCCGAGTTAATCGCAATGCGGGTGATCCAGGTGGAAAACGTGGACCGGCCATCGAAGTTCTTCAGATGGACGAATGCACTCATCCACGCGTCCTGAATCACGTCTTCGGCGTCGGCCCGATTTTTCGTGATCCTGTATGCCATTGTGAATGCTCTGCCAGAGTGGCGCTCCCATAGTTCGGTGAAGGCGGGACAATCTCCCAGTTTGGCCGCCGCAACCAGCGCTTCATCGGTTGCCTTCGCAGTCATGAACTCCATCGACAATTGGTTCAGCGTTCCGCACGATTCCATATACGACCTCCCTTTTTGTGATTTGGAGCAGTTATGCCTGCGGCCCTTCGGCCAAAGGCGGTTCAGATAGCCAGAGTCAGTTCGAGTGCTGCCTGGTTAGAGATGTGCGTTTGCCGAGAAACAAAATCAGCGTGCCCGGATGGCGATGGCGCAAAAGACTGAAAGCGCTTATTGCAAGCGGCTATTTCAGCCCTCTACCGTGATGTGCATTTGCGATAGCCAGTCCAGGTCGGAACCGAACAGGGTCAGTTCGTGATAGATATCGGATTGGTCAAACCAATCGAGGATTGGAAAGACAGGGACCCTGACCTTGCGACTAATAATGTTGCCGTATGCCTGATCTTCAACCGTAACTTCCTTGATATAGGAACGCATTGGATACTCCTCAATTCGCCGTCGCCGGCGTTTTATCCCATGTGGGCTCGACTGCCTCTTTAAGAGCAATTGGCGTGCCACGATTCAAGCTTGTTGGAGAAATGATTCACTGCGATGAATTCAAAGGGGTTGCGAAATTCAGCCGCGATTCGAGGCGGAGTGTGAGACGCGGAATTCGACATTGAAGACAAGATTTCGACACCAAATGCGGCGTCGACCAGCGCCGAAACACTGACTGCTTTGCCTCCGTCAGAGATGGATCACCGCATAAATTAGGTCGCCGCGATGCCGACTGCGCGGGTGGGCTAAGATGGCTGGGCGCCGGTCGACAGAAACGGCAGGCGGGCAGGGTTTTGCGGAACGATCCCACTCCAATCGGCGCTAGTCCACGCCGATTGGAGTGGGCAATGTCGAGCAAGCGTCAGATTTGGCGTCCGCATTTGGCGTCGTCGTCGGATGGCGCGCTCAGCAGGTCAATTCCTCAAGCGCCCTGCTTCAATATCCTCTGCTCATTCAACCGGATAGCACCCGAGCAGGAAGGGTGGGCTTTGGCAAATCGATTGCTTTGCAGTTCGGACGAACGGGCGGGCCGAGTATGCGGTTTACCTGGAAGGATTCGGTCGACGTCTTGCGATAGCCCGCTGCACATTGCAGGTTTCCAGCGTCTGGAGGAAGGAAAGACCAGTTCCAGGTATCCAGAGGGGTCCCCCAGTTCACAAGGAGAAAGGCACCACCCCATTCATTTCCCCGGAGGGCACAATGCGTTCAGAACTGATTTTTGGTGCGGAAGCTCTGGTGTCAAACCGCTTTCAGCTTGTAAAGGTAGTTTCCAAGGCTACCCGCTCGCTTCATCGACCCGGGGCGCGCATCCAGGACACGATGAACGAAGTCCTCGAGCGCCTCAGCGGCGCCAATCCCGATGCAGCCGTCAAGAGGAGCCGCCAGCCGCCAGCCGCTCCGGTGCTTCACAAGGTGCCGCATCCGGATTGGGATGTGGAAGCCCCAATGGAACTGCATGGGGTCATCAGCGGCCAGGTAGCTGATGCCGCCGCGCAGACCGTTTCCCTTTAGCGACAGGGCTCGCTCTCCGATGCTTCCCGCAGGAGCATCGCGGTCCCAGTGCGCATGATTGCAATATAGAGGAGAGGATGCCTTGAAGGGCATCCTCTGCCTGCGGCGGCGCGTCGTGTGCGGGACTGACAAGCGGCTGGGTGCGGGCGAACCGCAGCGCCTTGCCGGGGGAGGTGCGTCGGCTCTGCGTACGGAATAGGAGGAAGAGGAAAAACAGAGCTGGCGCCGTTCGGCGGGGCCGATCCAGGACAGGCATGCCGTACGTTTTGGCTTGCGCGGAAGGCGAGAACGCGCAAGACTAACAGGCGGGCGGCTGGATATCTCAAGCCAGATTGATTTCGGCACCTTGGCTCACAATCCTGCCGCCATCGCCGGAACGCTCGCCCGCGGGCGCCACCGGCCGGGGCCCTCTGGACTGCAAACGGAGACCACGCCATGACAGAAGTCCCGCGCCTGATCCGCATCCTCGTTGTGGATGACCACCCCCTACTCAGGAATGGGCTGGGTGGGCTTATCGCCGATCAGCGGGATTTGAGCCTGGTTGCCGAGGCTTCTAACGGGATTGAAGCCATCCAGCAGTTCCGCACGCACCGTCCGGATATTACCCTGATGGACTTGCAGATGCCGGAGATGAACGGCCTGGATGCAATCATTGCAATTCGCGGCGAGTTCCCGGAAGCGCGCATCATTGTATTGACCACATATAACGGCGACGTCCAGGTTCTGCGCGCCCTGAAGGCCGGGGCCAGGGCCTACCTCCTGAAGAATGCGATGCACAAGGAACTGCTGGAAACGATCCGCGCCGTGTATGCTGGCAAGAAGGCTGTCTCTCCCGAGGTATCGTTCCAGCTTGCCGAGCACGCCACCGATGACACGCTCACGCCCAGCGAGATCAGTGTGCTGCAACTGATTGCCGAGGGGAATGCAAACAAGCAGATCGCCGATCGTTTGTCGGTGACCGAAGAGACAGTTAAGGGGCGGGTGAAGAATATCCTCTCCAAACTGGGCGCCAATGACCGCACCCACGCAGCCATGATTGGGCTGAGGCGCGGAATCATCGAATTCTAGACGACTCGAAAGAGTGCCAGTGCTACCCCTATCGGGGCTTCCTGTCGCGCGGGGAATTTCCTACGCTGGACCAGGGTTGCCATTGCGACGGCTATTCTCAACATTTGCCACAGGTTGGCCCGGTGCGGGGCTTCTGTTGATGCGGGCGGTTGCCGGATCAGCATCGATGGCTCATGGAATCACGGTTCTTTTGGGCCGAAGTACCATGGAGGCATTTGCTTTGAATCTGCTTGCAGCCGGCGTTGGGTTGCTTCTGCTGGCTGGGTTGTGGACGCCGGTTGCCGGCGGAATGCTGGCGCTCGTCGAGCTATGGCTGGCATTGTTGCATTGGGGAGACCCTTCGGTTCACCTCCTGCTAGGCACTCTGGGAGTGGCTCTGGCATTGATCGGGCCGGGCGCCTGGTCAGCCGACGCACGCATTTTTGGATGGAGGCGCATTGACATCCCTACCCCAAAGGGTTAGATTTCCGAGCCTCCGCCAGGCGGCTTTCGACGGCTCAAGAGAGTTGCCGGGACCCCACCCAATATAGTCGGCACAAACGCTCGAATTGGGGTGTCGCTCGAACGGGACAAGATGAATAATCCCAGACAAGCAAGAGAAGATGTGGTAACAGCGGCACCAGGCCATCGCTCCTTTCCCTTTTTCGACCGATGTGGTGGGGGTAGCCGTGAAACTGGAGGGGGATCTTGTTCTCTGATCTGCTTAGTCTGCGTTCTTCGCTGGCAATAGCCTCTCTGCGCTCGACTTGCGAGGCTCGCCGTTCCGCGGACGAATCCGCCGCCCAAGCGGGCTGCGCGGAAATCGCGAGACGGAAAAAGGCTTTCGCATGGACTCCGATTTCGTAGTCGGAGCACGGACGTTCGGCAAATTGAGATTCGGCTTTCCGAGCGAGGATGCATATAGGGCAGAAACGGGAATTCGAGAAGGTTTCGAAAGAGCATTGGGAACTGAAGGCGCGTAAGAAACGAGCGAGCCTTCTTTGAATCTGCTCCCTTCTCGAACAGCGGGCCGGCAACGCGAGCGGGCGGTTTAAGGTCGTTTCTTCGGCACCGCTTTGTCAGCGGAAGCATTCGGACAACTTTTAAGACTGGCAATTGCTGCGGTTTCAGCATTTCACGATTGGACAGTAGGATTGCTGTTCCGGCAACACACCGGGGGAGCGGGGCTAACCGAGATGCTGAAATGTGGCGGTTCAAGGGCAGCAATGCGGTCTCGGGGCATCGGCTTCATGGATTGCGACACGTATGCACGCGGATAGATCGCGGGAGAAGAACATAGACGCCAGTGCTCGACCAGGGCCCATGTACGCGAGTTAGGAAGGCATATCAGAAAAGAGAATTGAGGTACAGTATGGGTGCACAATTGGCTTGGACGAGTGAGTCTCTCGCAGTTAACCATATGGGGTTCTTTGAGCCCGAGGGCACGACGCCTGCGCAAGGCATGTTCCCCGATCAGCAATCCTTCGGTACTAGATTTCCCGGCATTGTGGGAGAAAGCGCTGCTCTCAAGCGCGTGCTGGATCTGGTGCGGATCGTGGCTCCGACCCGGGCAACGGTGTTGATTAACGGGGAAACCGGAACGGGCAAGGAACTGGTTGCGGAAGCGATCCACAAATGCAGCGACCGTGCAAACGGGCCATTTGTGAAGGTGAATTGCGCGGCAATTCCCGCGGGGTTGCTGGAGAGCGAGCTGTTCGGTCACGAGCGTGGCGCCTACACCGGGGCAATTGCTCGCGGCATTGGTCGATTCGAAAGAGCAAACGGCGGAACCCTTTTTCTGGACGAGATTGGCGACCTTCCGCTGGAACTGCAGCCCAAGCTGCTGCGCGTCATCCAGGAGAGACGGTTCGAGCGCCTGGGCGGCAGCACCACAATTCATGCCGACGTTCGCGTGGTATGCGCGACACATCGTAATCTGATTGCGATGGTGAACGAGCGCGAGTTCCGCGCCGACTTGTTCTACCGCCTCAGCGTGTTCCCGATCGAAGTGCCGCCCCTGCGGAATCGCCGCGAGGACATTCCCTCACTGGTGCGGCACTTTGCCATGGACTACGCGGCTCGCATGCGGAAGCGCATTCGCACCATTGCAGAGGACTTCATGGCGGCACTTGCGCGCCATTCATGGCCGGGGAACATCCGGGAACTGCAAAACTGTGTGGAGCGCGCAGTGATACTGGCAACCGGCCCGGTGCTGACTGGACCAGTGCAGGGGCTCTCGAATACCACTTTTGACCGGTCGAATGGGCCGAGGATCGTTGCGCGCGGCGGACGAGAAGATGCGGAGAATTCGCAGATTTTTGAGTCCTTCAACGGAGCGGGAGGCTTGATGGATGGGCAAGCTGGCGCTGTGGCAGGATTCGCATTGCGCACGCTGGCCGAGGCGGAAAGAAAGCATATTTCGGAAGTAGTGGAGATGACCAACGGATTGATCGCGGGCAAGGGCGGCGCCGCGGAGGTCCTGGGAGTGCCGCCTTCCACGCTGCGAAACCGCATGAAGAAGCTCGGCATTCAAACCAGGTGGCGTTCGTGACGACAGAGCTGCGACGGCTCTGGAATCGATGAGGCTGGCGGACGCCATATATGGCGTCCGGATTTGGCTTCGATGACAAATCTGGCGCTTGAGCAGAGGGGCGATGGTGCGGTTGAACGAGACACACGGGCGAGAACGCGTCAAGAGAGTTCCCGGAGATGCGTGATCGCAAGGGTCATGATGTTCACCTGGATGTCTGCAAGCGATCTTGAGGGATGCTTGCGGACGTTCCTCCCGGAGGGACTTCCATGCAACTTGAATTGCTGCTTCCCGAAGATCTGTCAGTTAAACAGAACACATTGAGCGATGCGATGCCGGAATGCGATCGCGGGCATCTGCGGGGCATTCGGATCGAGCACGGAGATGATACGTTGACCGGCCTACGCTGTGGACGGCGAAGCGTGCCGCGATCCGGTGCATCGGCCGAGTCGCTTTTCAGCGAGCTTGCTGCGAAGGCCGCGCTTTCTGGAAGCGCGCATGCAGTGGCCATTCTCGTGACGGGAGCGCGGTTCCATGCACGCAGCGAACTTTACGCTTACGAGCGCGCAGCGGCGCGGGCAGGCTTGTCCGCCGCCAAGATCTGCGCGATCAGCGCCGGGCAGCGGCCTGCGGATCTGTCTGAAGAGGAAGGCGTTGCCTATGACGTCGCCGTCGCTCTGCGCAGCACCGATACCTAGGCGCGCGCGTGGCGGGGCTTCTTTACGGCCTCCGCCACGAAAGCAGTTTGCCCAGTGCTGCGCTTGGCTCAGGGCTTGATGAGCCACTGCCGCAGAAGCCATCCGGCCCAGACGACAGCGGATATTCCCGCCACGGTGATTGCGGACCACGTGAGGCAACTGGCGGCAACCCTTGCCAGTCCCAGCCAATTCTCAGTTATGCCAGGCTGTAACGTGCACGAGCGAACGAATTCGCACTCTTCCTGCTCGTCCATGTTCATGCGGCTGCGCCGCTCATGCCAGACGTCGGGAAACTGCCCGACATGGATCACTGTACGAACCTGGAGAGCGCTCTCCATTGGCTCGCCAATTTGCGCAGAGATAATTCGCGTTCCCCTCATATGCCCTCCCATGCTGAGCCGGCCTTCGCTGTGCCGCATCTTTCATCCGGGCGCGGATGCGTGCCAGTTAGCGAGGCTGGACGTAAGTCCGTTTGCCTCATGCCTGGAATTCAAGCAATTCGGGTGCCAAAGGCAGATCGATGCGAAAGAGAATTGTGTGAGAGGAGAGGCGTGTGTTCTTCGGTCGTTCCGGCTTGCGGAGTTCGGGGATGGCGCCGATTCATCAGGCTGCGGAGTATTCTCCGCTCGCGATGTCGCCGGCGGCCTGCGCGATGCTTTCGGGGCGGCCGAGATCGCGCCAGTAGGAATCGTCCGCGCGAAACGCAACGATCTTTTCTCCCTGGGACGCGAGATTGAGGTAGGCGTCGATGATGGAGAATGCGCCTTGTTCTTGCATCCTGGCAAAAATGTTCGGCGACAGAATGTGAACGCCGGAAAAGGCGAGTGCATGGGTCTGTTCGACTGGCCGCACCAACTCGGTTTCTCCGTCGCGCCCAGCTCGACGGCCGCAGAGTTGTCCAGGTTCGTTGAAGAGGAGATAACGCGAAGTCTCCCGGTCCTGAACTGCGAGAGTGGCAAGTGCGGCGTGTTGCTTGTGGAATTGCATCATCCGGCCCAGATCGATGTTGCTGAGGACATCGACGTTGTGCAAGATGAACGGTTCGAGCTGCGCTCCACCAGACTCAAGGAAAAACCATGCGGCGTTTTTCAAGCCGCCGCCCGTATCGAGCAGGGCTTCTTCGCGGGAAACTTCAATGCGCATGCCGAATTTGTGATCGGCCTTCAGGTACTCGACAATCCTGTCTGCGTAGTGATGTGCGTTGACGATCACTTCGCGGACACCGAAGGCGCGCAGGCGATGGAGAGTGATCTCGAGCAGCGTGCGGCCGGCAACTTCGACGAGAGCCTTGGGACGGTCGTCAGTAAGCGGGCGCAGGCGCGTGCCCAGGCCGGCGGCCAGGATCATCGCCTTCATTGGTCCGCCTTCTCCTGTTCCATTTTTTCAAGCTCGATGTGCCGCACGGAGACTTCTACGGCGGTGGCGGCGCGCAGATGTTTCGCCAACTGCTCGGCCAGATATACGGAGCGGTGCTGGCCGCCGGTGCATCCGAACGAGACCATGAGGCTCTTAAACCCACGGCGCTGATAGCTGGCGACGCTTGCATCCACGAGCGACAGAACGCTGGCAAGAAACTGGTGCACGCTCTCCTGGCGATTGAGATAGTCGATGACCTCAGCGTCCTTACCGGTCAAGGCGCGGAATTGTTCTTCGCGCCCAGGGTTGGGAAGGCTGCGGCCGTCGAAGACGAATCCGCCGCCGTTGCCGGACTCATCGGTTGGCGCTTGACGGTGGAAGCTGAAACTGAAGATCCGCACTGTCAAATTTTCCGCGGAAGATGCCAGGCCCAGCAGTTTGTCCGATGCCAGCATGGCGTTGGAGGCGTCCATCAACGCGGGCAGAGCGATAGGCAGCTTGACATTATGGGCGAGCCAGCGCAGGTTCTTCAGCGCGAACGGCACGCTCTGCAGAAAATGAGCCTTGCGTTCGTAGAAGCCGCGGAATCCATAGGCGCCGAGCGCCTGGAGGATACGCACGTAGACGTAGGCGTAGTAGTGCTCCATGAACGCTGCGCGGTCCAGGGTGACGAAGCCGGAAAGGCAGTCGAGATAATGGTCGAGCAGTTCCTGGCGCAGCTCGGGCGGGAGGTCGGCCTTGCCATCGTAAAGGAGAGACGCGATGTCGTATTGGAGCGCGCCCTTGCGGCCGCCCTGGTAGTCGAGGAAGAAGGGTTCGCCGCCGCGCAGCATGATGTTGCGGCTTTGGAAATCGCGGTAAAGAAAATAATCGTGACTGGCGCCGAGCAGGAATTTGGTCAAGCGGGCGAAGTCGTGCTCCAGCGCCTGCTCGTTGAAGGGGACGCCGGAGAGGCGCAGGAAATAGTACTTGAAGTAATTCAGGTCCCATGCGATGGACTGGCGATCGAAGCTGGACCGAGGGTAGCACACCTTGTAATTCAAGTCGCGTCCGGCCTCGACCTGAAAGCGCGGCAGCACGGCCACCACCTTGCGGTACGCTTCGATCGCCTCGGGAGCGATTGATGCGCCGGTGCGATTGGCGCTGAGATGCTCGAAGAGCGTCGTGTCGCCCAGGTCCTCCTCGAGGTAAGCGCCTTGACTCAAATCTTCGGCGTATATCTCCGGAACCGGAAGGCCATGTCGGCGAAAGTGCCTGGAGAACTCAAGGAACGCGACATTCTCCTCGCGCACGGAGTAGAGAATGCCGATGGCGCTCAATCCTTGTCCGGCGAGGCGGACGATGGCGCGTCCCGAGCCACCCAACTGGCCCTGAAGCGGATGCACATTTTCGGCTGGAATATGGAAACGCTGCTCGAAAAGCTGTTTTAGAACGTCCATGAAGGTCTTTCTTCGATCTATCTAGCTGCATCACAAAGATAACCAGCGCGGGGAAGCGAGCGCAAGGCGCGGATCAGCGGATTAGGTGCGGCGCGGCCAGGCTGACGAATTCCCGGCTCGTGATCACCTTTGTGCTTTTCCAGAATGCCGGGAAGTGTTTCTGATTCCCGGTAATCAGATAGTCGGCGCGGGCCGCATCGGCGCATTCAACGAAGATGTTGTCGTCGGGGTCTTTTGTCACGTCGAGGCGTCGCGATGGAACGATCAAGTGGCTGCGATTCCGGATAAGTTGAAGCAATTGGAGACGCAGCCCTTTTCGTATCCGCAACTCTGGACGCGCAAGCACATCGGCATACTCCTCAAGGATCGGTGCCGAGACGTAAAGGCGAGCGGGCTTGGTCGTGGCGAGCAAAAACGTGGTGCGTTGCAGGCTCTCCGGCTTCAAAGCGGCGGAAACCAGAACGTTGGTGTCGATGACCGATCGCAGGGGCAGCATCAGCGCTTCTTCTTTGCCGTTCTTGCCGCCTTGATGACTGCGTCAATCCGGCGAAGAGAGAGCGCACTGGTTCGGTTTCGCCGGGCTTCCTCGCCAATGATTTTCAGGACCTCAGGTTCCGGCGCCGCAAGCTTCACATAATCGCGAATGCTCAGAAGCACCGCGCTGGGCGCGCCACGCTTTTCGATCACCAGCGAGCGGCGTTCGACATCCACGCGGCGCAGCAGCTTGCCGAAATTGGAGCGGGCGTGCAGCGCGGAAACTACAATTGTGTTGTCTTGTCGGGCTGTTGAGGTTTTCATGAACTGTACCTTTCAACTAAGTGAACTGTACAGTTCAAGACGAGTCAAGGTCAAGATCATTCACCCGCGCGGGTACCGATCAGGAGGGCCTTTCTCATTCAATTCGCTTCGCCGATCTCAGATTCACTTGGCCTGGACCTGATCGATCTCGAACCGAAACTTCCCGGGCTCCCGCGAATGCGTGCAACCCAAGCCGGTAAGGTCGCTTCCGTCGGTGGCGAAGGTCGAACACGGGAAGGTGTAATGCTTCCACTCCGGGCTGGCAGCGAAGAGCGCCATGCCGGGCATTGGCCGGAGGGGTGAGCACTCCCAGGCTAAGCAGAGAGCCAGCGATTGCAAACAGCGAAGTACGGCGTATGGACTCCTTCATGGCGAGCAGGCGCACCTTGAGAGCGGGCGTCGCAAGCCCTTTCTCGATTTTCAGCCGGTTATCCGATTCTGGGTGCGCATGGGGCACCAGATTGGTTCAAACACCTGGCTGTGACGCGCTGAAGCGGGCCTGGGGGGAACGTAGTCCTTTTGTGGGCTGCCCTTTTTGTCAACGCCGTGTGAATATAGAGATACAGTCGGTTGAATCGCCCATGTTCAAGGTGCTCGCGGTTCAAGCTGCAAACCGCCCAGAAAGACCCACCGATGCGTCGCGTCGCCCTGATTTACAACCCGGCTTCCGGACAAGGCTCATCGCGGCGGAAACTGGCCATTGAGCAAGCTGCCGCCGTGCTCGAGAACGCAGGCATCGAGGTGGAGACCCTGGAGACGCTGGGACCCGGAAGCGGGAAAAAGCTTGCGGAAGAGGCGGCAAACCGTGGCTGCGACGCCATTATCGCTTGCGGGGGCGATGGCACGGTCCACGAGGTGCTGCAATCGATTGTCGGCACCGAGATAGCCCTTGGCGTTATTCCGCTTGGCACCGCCAACGCACTGGCCGCAGACCTGGGCCTGCAAACCTCGCCCATCAAGGCCATGCGCCGGCTACTGACTGCCGAGCCTGTCCGCGTTTCGGTGGGGCGGATCTCGTATCGCAACGGCACCGGGGCGGATCACTCACGCTACTTCACTGTGGCTGCCGGGGTGGGCGCCGACGCGCTGTTCCTTTCCCGATTGGATGCGGGGCTCAAGCGGCGCCTGGGCTACGTTCTCTACCTGGTGGAGGCCTTTCGCGTCTGGGCCACGCACTCGTTTCCGCTTTTTGAAGCGGCTTTTGAAGAGTGCGAAAGCTGCCAACCGCGCGTGGTGGAGATCTCGCAACTGCTGGCCGTCCGGATTCGCGATTTTGGCGGTGTTCTCCATAATCTGGCCCCTGGCGCCACGCTGCACAACGACGGCCTGCGCCTGCTGGCCTTCAAGACGCGCAGCCGCTATCAGTACTTCCGCTTCTTGCTGGCTGTCCTGTTCGGGCGCCAGACTTTCAGGGGGCAGATTGAACTGCTGGACGCCGTGTCAGTAGAGTGCCGGCCACGCAACCGTTCCCGAGCGAAGGTCTTTGCGGAAGCCGACGGCGAGTTGCTGGGCCACCTGCCGGTGCGACTTGAAATTGTGCCTCAGGCCGTGAATCTGCTCATTCCTCCCAACGCAAGACCCTGATCGGCGTTCGCGCGTTTTTTCGGCGAAGTGATGGCGCGCCGGCCGCGATTTGCCTGCACGCCCCTCCGGCTGCGATCATCGCTGCGAAGTTTTCGCGAGGATATTCCGGCATGATAAGAACTGGACTAATTGTTTTAGGCGCAGCCTTGACATTGACCGCAAGCCTTCTTGCTCAACCGTCCGGATGGCCGCCGGCCCCCGGCCATGTCACTGTGAATGTGTGGCCCGGTGCGGCGCCCGGCGTTCCGGCGAATGCGCCCGCCGAGGCGGACATGACCACGGCCAAGGACAACCTGATCGCGGGCCGGCCGTTGGTGCGGCTGGGCAACGTCTCCGTGCCGACGCTGACGCTTTACAAGGCCAAAGGAAAGAATACCGGCGCTGCCGTGGTGGTTTTTCCAGGGGGCGGTTACAACATACTGGCAATCGATCTCGAGGGCACGGAAGTCTGCGACTGGCTGACCGGGGCCGGCGTCAACTGCGTGGTTCTCAAGTACCGCGTGCCCAACACGGGGCCTTATCCCAAATCGCCGGCGGCCTTGCAGGATGCGCAGCGGGCGATGGGGCTGGTGCGGCAACACGCGGAGGAATGGGGTATCGATCCCAAGCGGGTAGGCGTTCTGGGCTTTTCAGCCGGCGGGCATCTGGCTGCGGCAATCAGCACGCACTACGACAAGCGTCTTTACGATCCAGTAGACGAGGCCGACAAGCTGAGCTGCCGGCCGGATTTTGCGGTGGTGGTGTACCCCGGCTACCTTGCGCTGGCGGACAAGAACTTCGCCGCCAATCCGGAGATCAATCCTACAGCGGATACTCCACCGACGTTCATTGTGCAGGCAGAGGATGATCCGGTGCACGTGGAGAATGCGACGGCTTATTTTCTGCAATTGAAGAACGCCAAGGCGCCGGCCGAACTGCACATCTACGCGGAGGGCGGGCATGGTTACGGGCTACGCCGCACCGCGCTGCCCGTGACCACGTGGCCGCAGAGCGTGGAGACGTGGCTGCATACGATCAAGGTTCTGGCCAGGCAATAGGCCGCAGGCCTGCCGCTACAATCGTAAGTATGCTGCTTGCTGTTCTGACCATCTCCGATCGTTGCTCGCAGGGCCTGATGACGGACACTGCGGGACCGGCGGTCGCGGCTCTGCTGCGCCAGCAATGGAGCGGCGCGGAGATCCAGACCGGCTTACTCGCGGATGACGAGGATGCGATCAAAGCCGCACTCGCGAAACTCAGCGAGGAAGGTGCGGCACTGGTGCTGACCGTGGGTGGAACCGGGCTGGGACCGCGGGACCGAACGCCGGAGGCCACGCGCCGTACGATCGATCGTGAAGCCCCGGGGTTGGCTGAGGCGATGCGCTCGCGCGGTGCAGCGCACAATCCGTACGCATGGCTTTCGCGGGGAGTGGCGGGGCTGAGGGGATCAACGCTGATTGTGAACCTTCCGGGGAGCCGGCGTGGCGCGGAAGAGAGCTTGAGCTCCATTTTGGACCTGATCCGGCATGGCCTGGAAACTGCCGCCGGGGGACAGGCGCATCCGTAAATCGGATTACTTCAGCCTTTGCTCCGCCGCAAATTCAGCCACGACGGCAAACGCTTTCCGAAAAGCGCTCTCGGGCCATGGCCGCGCACCCATGTTGTGTCGTACAGCTTTGGGTAAGACTCCCATAAGTATAAGTATTGAAGGTGCTTGTGCTCCAATTTCAGAAGAGACTGTGACTGAGAAACAACGGGAAAGCGTACAATTCTCTTACTGTGAGTATCCCCAGGAAGAACGCCTCTAATCGAAGGCCGGGAGCCGTCAGCATCCGCGATGTCGCGCGCCGCGCAGGCGTTTCCATTGCCACCGTTTCGCGCGCGGTGAACCGCATCCCCACGGTCGATCCCGAGCTGGCTGAGCGAGTGTGGCATGCCATCAAAGAGGTTGGGTATCTGCCGAATACGCAGGCGCGGGCGCTGGTGTCGGGACGCAGCCACATGCTGGGATTGATCGTTTCTGAGATCACTAATCCGTTTTTTCCCGAGCTGGTGCAGGAGTTTGAAAATCTGGCCGTCGCGCAGGGCTACGAGGTGCTGATCGGCTCGACCAACTATTCGCCGGAGCGGACCGAGATGCTGATCCGCCGCATGCTGCAGCGCAACGTGGATGGCGTGGCGGTGATGACCTTCGGCATAGAGGAAGATCTGGTCCAGAAGCTGGTGGAGCGCGAGTTTCCACTGGTGTTTGTGGATGCGGGGCCGGACCTGCCCAACATCCGCGTCCTCAAGGTCAACTACGGAGAAGGGATTCGCCAGGCAGTGCAGCATCTGGCCGCACTGGGGCATCGCAACATTGCATTCCTCACCGGCCCGTTGCACTTGCGCTCCGCGATGGCGAGGCGCGACGCGTTTCTGAAGTCGATGGCCGAGCTGGGACTTCGCGTGCCTGTGGAGCACCTGGCCGAGGGCGATCATACGATGGAGGGCGGGATCGGGGCGATGGAAAAGCTGATCGCGCTCGCCGAGCTGCCGACGGCGGTGCTGTGCTCGAACGATATGACGGCCATTGGCGCGCTGCATGCGCTGTACAGAACAACGCATCAAGTGCCGCAGGATGTTTCGGTAGTCGGGTTTGACGACATTCACCTGGCGCAATTCATGCTGCCGCCACTGACCACTGTGCAGATGTCGTGCAAGGACCTGGCCGCCGCGGCGGTGGAGGCATTGCGCGCGGGGATAGAGAAAGACAACCCCAGGGCCGCGAAGACGGAGTGGCAGATCCCAACGCGGCTGGTGGTGCGCCAATCTTCTGCGTTTCCGCGCGGAACGCTGCCGGCACTAGTGGAGCGTGCGGCTGCGAATGCGCCGGGCAGACGCGAGAAATAAGGATCGAGCGAATTCTGGGTTTGCTTGTCTGGTGTGGTCAGCCTGCAGTTCGTTGCATTTCTCTGACGCAGAGTCCAATGCTGAGAGGTGCTCCAAAAGCAGATCCGCTTCGACTCCGCTGAAGTGCGCTTCGCTCAGGATGACAGGTCGGCTTTTTGAAATGAATCTTGGTCTCAAGACTCCAGCATGAAAATGCAAAAGAGCCGGCCCTTTCTCTGGGGGCGATGATCTGCTCACTTCCGGAGTCTGTTCTTTATCCGGATACTCGCGCGGGGCGGGCGCGGCATGGCGAGCGCATACGATTCTCAAAAAAGTATTCATCGCACGATCTCCAGATTCGTGCTACTCTTGCAGCGTAGCAGCCAAGCATTCCCCGCCAGGCTCGTTGATGCACCGACCGCACTCCGATTGCAGGGATGCGGCAGGGTATGTGCGTCCACTTGGCGCCTGCCGACTCTAAGCTGCAGGGAGATGCCGGTGAAGCGAGCTGGACAATTCGTGGCCCTGCTGCTCTTAGCAGGGGCGGGACTGCTTGGCGCGCAGGAAGTCACTGTCAAAGGCGCCGTTGTGGATCCGCAGGGCAAAGCGCTTCCGCATGCTCACGTTCAATTGCTGAGCCGCGCGCAGGTAGTGGCGAGCGCGGAGACCGGCGAGGACGGCCGGTTTGAGCTGAAGGCAGTTGCGGCGGTCGAGCTGACGGTGAGGGTGGAGGCGAGCGGTTTTCGAGCGGTTACCAGTACGGTCCCGATGCATCCAGGGCCGGCTCGTCCAGCGCCGGACGGCGATCTGAGAATCTGCATGGGCGATGTGGATACGCTGAACGAGACGGTGACGGTTTCGGCGGACGTGACGGCGAGTGACGTGATGTCGCCGGACCCGGCGATGAAGGTCTTTGCTTCAGAAGATCTTCTGGACGCGAATCCCGGCCGGCCTGGCGCGCCGATCTCGATTCCAGGCTATCCGATCGAGACAGCGTCGAGCGGCATCAAGGCGCCACAGTACTTTGCACCCGGCGTGGCCGGCGACCACGGAGAGCCGATTGCGCAGTACATCCAGGTGGGCACGTACCTGGTGCCGAATAATCTATCGGCGAATGCGCACGGCAACGGCTACGCGGATCCGAATATCTACATTGCGAGCGCGATCGAGAGCGTGCAGGTGGATGGCGGCGCCTACAACGTGCGCGAGGGCAACCATGCGCTGAACCTGGCGGCGATCTACGGCCTCCGCTCGCACCTCGATCCATTCCTGACCTTGACCGGAGACGATCGCGACTTGACGGCGACGGCGGGAATGAGCCCGTCGGCAAACGCGTGGGTGGCGATGGAGGGTTCGTACGGAAACGGATTCCTCAACCGGCTTGAACACCGCAAGCAGTTCAAGCTGAACGGAGGCCGTGTGATCCACGCGGGCGAGCACACGGTGACGCTGTTCGGAATCGGATATTTGGGTTACGGCTACGTGGCGGGACTGCGGCCGATCTTCGGTTTCAACGCGGTGGATGCTGCGGCTGGATGGGCCGAGTACCCGGACACGATCGACCCGCGGCAGCACGACCAGACGCACACCGCACTGGCGGCAGCGAACGACGTATGGAAGGTGGGCGAGAAGCAGGAGTTGCAACTGTCAGGCTCTTACCGCACCTATAACCTATCGCTGTTTTCGGACTTCGGGCTGGGACTGATACGGCAGAGCGAGTTTCGCACGGTGGGCGGAGCGAGCGCGGACTACGTGAGCAAGCTGTCGAAGGGTTTCACGCTGCTGGCGGGCGCCGACTACGAGCACGATGCGCCGCGCCGCGACGATCTGGACCACTACAACTTTTACAATCCAGCCCAGCCCTCAGCTTACGGGCCGTTCATCAAGATCGACGGCAACAATGTGACCATTTCGCCGCTGACGCCGTTTGTTGCGGGGCAGGGAAGCCTGGGCCGGCATGTGAACTACTACGTGGGCTGGCGGCGGGATGAGATCTGGATTCAAAACCTGGACCTGATCACGCCGGCGAACTCGTGGAACCAGCTGGTGGGCCTGAATTCTCCCAAAGCGACGCTGACGTTTGTGCCCGATCCCGGTTGGCTGGCGCCGCTGGTCTCGCTGAGCTTTGGCAAGTCGTTCTTTACGGAGGATCCGCGCGAAGGAACGGCGCTTGATGGGCCGACGAGCGTGGATCCGGTCGAGACGGCGCGGTCCTACCAGTTGGTGGCGAGCAAGACGATCGACAAGACCGAGGTCAAGCTGACGCTGGGTCACGAGACGCAGAGCGCCGAGTACGGCAAGATCGATCCCGACCAGGGGCTGCAGTTCGATCTGGGGCCGGGGCGGATTCGCTTTCTTGCGGCGACGCTGCGGCAGAGCCTGCCTGCCGGTTCAGTGCAGGTGACGTTTGAGCAGGCGGACGCGCGGCTGGTGAGCACGTCCTATTCAGTGGTGCCGGAGGCGCCGCGGCTTATTGGTGATGTGACGGGCGCTTACCAGCGGCTGCCGTGGCGCTTGCAGATCAAAGGCGAGTTTGAGTATGTGGGCAGGAAAGTGGTGGGCCAGGGGTGCAGCGAGACGAGTTACCTGAGCGGAGATCCGAATGCGCTGAGCTACTACTGCCTGGGCGTGCCCAATAAGGAGCTGCGGCTTGCGGCGGCGCGGCCGTTTCTCCATGGCCGCTTCAATATCGGCGTGAACACGATGATTGCCAGCGGCTGGACGGGGCAGACGACGGAGAACTTTGCGATTGCCGGCGTGTATGCACCAGGGGCGGTGGGGCTGGGGGGCAACGGGCTGGTGGCTGGGAATCCAGTGAATGAGGTGGTGGGCGTGCGGATACCTTCGTACGCGAGCGTGAACCTGACCTACCGCTTGGCGAGGGCGGGGCAAAGATAAACAGGCCCGAGGCGCGTCATTGGGGCAGGTGTG
>CAYUJM010000060.1:0-23538 GCA_964445025.1 uncultured Occallatibacter sp.
AACACGATCTGAGTAACCTTAGTCAGTAGAAAAGCTCAAAGAATGAGCCTGATAAGGAGACCTATCGATGGCCGGATCCTGCCAACCTCAGTCGGATATCTCTGGCTTACGGCTAGCTCCACGGTAAAGGACTTTCGCTTCGGTTTATAGGTCGCCAGGTCCCAGTCGCCCGTCATCTGTCTTTCCCGCTGCATCCCTCGCCGGCTCTTCGGCAATCTGACTTTTCCACTCCGTTTCAATCCCGCGGGAAGGCTTCGCAACCTACTCTGCAGCAATTCTCCAGGAGACAGTGATTTATGCAAAAGCTGATTAAAGTTCCTCGGCAACAGTCAATGCGGCGGTGCCTGACTGCACTTGGCCTGCTGCTAGTGCTGGCCTGCGTGCAAGGCCGCGCGCAGTCTACGCAAGGCTCCATCATCGGCTCCGTCAAGGATTCGGCGGGCGCGGTAGTACCAGGTGCGCTCGTTACGCTCACCAACACGGATGAGGGAGCAGTTCGCACCACCAAGAGCAACGGGGTTGGCGATTACCGGTTCCTCGACGTGAAGGCCGGTACATATTCGATAGGAGTGTCGGCGCCCACGTTTGAAAAGTGGGACGCTACGGGCGTCGCCCTGGAGGTGCGCCAGGAACTGCGCGTAGACGTGAAGCTGTCCGTTGGAACTGTGCAGCAGGAAGTGCAGGTAACCGGCGAGAATGTGAGCGCGATCGAGACCGATTCACCGACGATCAGCGGCACGTTCACCGCAGCGGATACGAACAACCTCCCCGTGAACACGCGCGCCAGCTTCAGCGGAACCAGCGCAGCGGCGATTCTGGGCGTGCTTCCGGGCATGCAGGCCGACAGCTCCGGTGTATCGCTGCAGGGCGCGCTGCCTTACCAGGTGGATGTGACCATCGACGGCGTTACAGTGAAGAGCGCGACCGGCGGCACGTTCAGCGGCGATACGTTCCCCTCGACAGAGTCCATTTCGGAGATTCGCGCGGACGGAGTGCTGGCGAATGCGGAGTTCGGCGATCCGGGCCAGGTTGTGGTGACCACCAAGGGCGGCACCAATTTGTTGCACGGCTCGGGGTTCTGGTACTACCAGAATTCGGCGTTTGACGCGATTGCCTATACTTACCCGACGACGACCACCAAGCCCAGCGTAACGGGCAACACATTTGGCGGCAGCGCGGGCGGTCCGGTCGTTTTCCCGCATCTTTACAACGGCCACAACAAGACCTTTTTCTTCGGCGCGTATGAGGGTTGGCGGCATCCGGCGCAGACAACCATCAACGAAGTGGTTCCCAGCACGCTGATGAAACAGGGTAACTTTTCGAATTACAACTCTACCGGCTTTACCGGGCTTACCGATCCCTACACGGGGACGAGCTGGGGGACTTCGATTCCCAGTGGCGCCATCAGCCAGATTGCGCTGAACACGCTCAAGCAGTTCTATCCCGATCCAAACAAGGGCGACCCCACGGCATATACCGACAATGGCGTGGCCAACTACCAGGCCAACGTGGATAACAGCGGCCATTCGAACCAGTTCGACGTCCGCGGCGATCAGTATTTCGGGTCAAACCAGAAATTCCTGTTGTGGGGCAAGTTTACCTGGAAGGATTTCCCGATCAGCAGCCCCGAACAGTTGCTGGTGCCTTCATCGCTGGCCATTAGCAACAACCGGGCTCTGAAGGTGGATACCAATTGGACCATCAAGCCTAACCTGATCAACGAAGGCGGCTTCGGGTTCACGCGGTATACGAACGGCGGCAGCGACAGCTTCAACGGACTGGCATTTACCGAAGCGCAGGGCTGGCAGGGATTGCAGAACCTGTTCTACAACGGCATTCCGGAGATGGACTTCAATAACATTCAGAGCCTGACTGCCGACCGTCTGACCAGTCTGACGCAGTCTTTCACCTACGACTACAGCGACGTGCTGATCTGGACCAAGGGCAACCACACGGTCAAGTTCGGCGGCGACATCCAGCAATTGGAGGCGATTACGCCTCTGGGCTTCAACGGCTCCGATAACTACGGCACCTACCAGTTCAACACCAAGGCCAGCGCGGGTATGTTCACGGGCGTGGATTTTGCCGACTTCCTGCTGGGCATCCCTTACCAGACCTTCTACGACGTGGTGAAGCAGGACAACGACGGCCTGTCGCAGCACTATGCGTTCTACGCCCAGGACGAGTGGAGGCTCAGCCCGCGGTTGACGCTTTCCTACGGCCTGCGCTACGAACTGCATCCCGGCTACTACGACCGCTACGGCGACATCGGCAACTTCGACCCCAGCGTGGCTCTTGCGGGGCGCGTCATCTATCCCACGGGCAAGCAGGACCTGCTGGCGCAGGGCTTCCTGGCCAGCGCCAACGCATGCGATCCGGACGGGGTCGACAGCGTCAACACGGCGACGGTCAATGGCGCGCCTTGCATGCAGGTGGTGGGCAATCAGGCGGCCGGCTATCCGGTGGGGCTGAAGCAGTTTCCAAAGAAGCGCTTCCTGCCGCGCTTCGGCGTGGCCTATCGTCCGTTCGGCGACGACAAGTGGGCGATCCGGGCCGGTATGGGCATTTACCAGATCAACATGCTGGGATCGAGCTTCTACTCGCTGACCGGCACGGTGCAGGCCTACACGCAGCAGTTCACCAACACCTACAATGCGGCCACGCACGCCATCGGCTACCAGTGGCCGGTAATTTACGCGGGAGCGGGCGGAGCCAATGCAGCGCCGGATTATGGAACCGACTACTTCGGCACGGCCAACAGCACCAACTGGAAGGACCCTTACACCGAGCAGTGGTCGCTGACTGTGGATCACGACTTCGGCAAGGGATACGCGGGGCGCGTCTCGTATATCGGTTCGGAGACGCACCAGCTGGTGTGGGCGCCGGACGAGAACACGCTGCCTTTCTCGAGCACGGTTTCGGCGTTTAACAACTGCATCTGCAACCGGCTGTTCCCGAACTGGGGCCGCATCAACACGCGCGCCACAGGGGCGAACGAGAGCTACAACTCCTTCCAGGCCGACGCCAGCCACCGGCTGCAGGATGGCCTGGAGTACCACTCGACGTTTACCTGGGCGAAGAACCTGGCGGACAACGAAGGCCCGTCGGGCACCGGATTTGCGGGTGAAGGCGGCGGGGCACGCGCGACTTCAATTTTGGACCGCCATGCCGACTTCGGCAATGTATACGGAACCCGCCGGTTGCGCTGGAATACCTCTGCGGTTTATGCGCTGCCGACTGGCCGCGGCAAGATGTTTGGCAGCAGCATGTCGCGCGCTGCCGACCTGGCGGTGGGCGGATGGCAGATTTCATCCATCCTCACGCTCCAGACCGGCCCCTATGAGACACCGGCCTTCGACAGCGGCCAGGGCGATCCTTCCGGCACGGGCTCGGGGTTGAACGGGGAATTCGGAAACGGGACCGGCAGCTTCGATGGCGGTCACCGTGCCCAGCACGCCGATTGGGTCCCGGGTGTGAGCGTGAATCCCCAGGGGAAGAACCGCTTCAACTGGACGAATGCCGGCGCGTTCACCTGCCCCGGCGATCCCACCTGGTCGGTGGGAAATCCGTGCACGACCGGCGCCGGCTACACGCCCACGGCGAGCGGAGGCCTCGTTGCCAACGGTCCGGCTCCGCTGCCGATCGGCCGTTTCGGCAACGCACCCGTCGGCTCGACGGAAGGGCCGGGGCTCATCAACCTCTCGGCCGGACTGAACAAGTCCTTCGCCATCACGGAGCGGCTCAAGGTGAAGTTTGAAGGCACGTTTACCAACGTGCTCAACCACACCAACCTGGGCGACCCCAACATGGACTTGAGCAAATCGAGCTTCGGCCTGGTTCCAGGCAGCATCGGGTCGGACTTCGGTGGTGCGCGTACCGGCCAGATCGCCGTGCGTGCCGAGTTCTAAAAGAATGCATCGCCTCAACCCCAGCGTGGACCCTCGGGTCCACGCTGTTTTTTGTCCCAAAATGTGCATGCGGTGCAATCTCTTTTCCACCGCTGCGGCCAAGGCAGGCGGCCACGCAGCGGGGCTTTGCTGTATCGTCTTCAACAGGAGCAGATGACCGGTTTTTCCGGAGCAGGTTGCAACCTCGAACCTCGAAACTGCGTACATAGCGGTGGGCCGGCGCGGAGTATTCTCATATCTGAGCGGGCGCCGATTTTCAATGCCGGTACAGCAAAGGTCTTCCATTTGCGGCCAACCGGTGAATTTGCTACGCTCAGGCATTCTTGAGGCTGGGCGAAAGGAGAGTTTTTATCATGGCAGAAGATAGCAAAATCAATCAGCTGGGATGGTTTCTCGCAGGCTTGGGCATCGGTGCGGTGGTGGGGATTCTGTATGCCCCCAAGAGCGGCCGCGAGACGCGGGAAAGTCTGGCCAAAAGCGCCCGTGAAGGCACGGAGTACGTGCGCGCCAAATCCCAGCAGGCCGCCGAACAGGTGAGCGTCCTGGTGGATAAAGGCAAGGAACAGGTGGGCGTTCTGGTGGAGAAGGGCAAGGAGCAGGTGGGCGAGTACGTCGATCGCAGCCGTGAGGCGATGGATCGCGGACGGGCGCAGTGGGAGGAGTTTGTCGAGCGCGGCAAGAGCCTGGTCACCGATCAGACAACCCGTGTAAGCGCCGCCGTTGAAGCGGGACGCAACGCCTACAAGACCACTACCGTCGATCCCACGGAGCTGTAGGCGGACCGGTTTTCCCGTTTTTATCCGGTGCGGCCTTCCTTTGCAGAACCATCCGCTCCGGAGCTGGGCGCACGAACGGTTGGGTGCGGTTTATGCGCAGGCTCCGGGTGAGAACGCTCTCTTTTGGCCGGAGGGTGCGTTGAACGATTTGTTGCACGTCCGCAGGCGAGCTGCGCGAGAACTTTCCGAGGCCAAACATGAACCATGAAACCATCGAGCTGGCTTGTATCGCTGTAGGGGCGGGGGCTTTGCTGTTGCAAGCCATCCTTCTGCTGGTGATCGGCCTCTCCGTGATGAAGACCACCAAGTCTCTGAAAAAGGACGTGGAGGAGATGCGGTCCGCCGTGTTGCCGGTCGTCGACAACACGCGGGAACTGCTCGTCCGGCTGACTCCGAAAGTCGAATCGACTGTGACCGACGTGGCCGAGCTGGCGCGCGGGATGCGCGAACAGGCCGCGGCTGTTGAAGCCACGGTCGATGAGGTTCTTGTCCGCGTTCGCAAGCAGACCAGCCGGGTCGATACTATGTTTTCCGAAACTTTAGATGCGGTGGACAAGGCGAGCGCCTTTGTAACCGAAACCGTGGGCAAGCCGTTGCGGCAGCTTTCCGGAATGCTGGCCGCCGCAAAAGCCGTAGTTGAATCGCTCAGCAGCCCCAACCAGCCTGCACGTGAGCCCGCGGTCCACGACGACAAGGACATCTTCGTCTAGTGTCCCGAGTCCAAGGTTCATATCGAAAAAACGACCTGTCATCCTGAGCGGAGCGCACTTCAGCGGAGTCGAAGGATCTGATCCTGGACCACTTCTCAGCCCGAGGCTCCGCTTCAGAGAAATGCAGTGAACTTCAGACTCACCACACTAGAGACCTCGTTCTTTCGTCGGCAAATCCAATCCATGCGAAGGCAGCGAATGAAGACTCGGCATCTACTTCTATGTGCATTGTCCTTGGCGGCGATCCCGGTGTTGGCCGGGGCGCAGTCCACGCCCAGAGCTGCGCTGCTGGCCCTCTCCAAGCAGGATCACACGCTGTCCATCGTTGATCCCGCGGATCTGCGCGTGGTGGCGCGGATTCCCGTGGGCGACGACCCGCATGAGGTGATCGCCTCCGCGGATGGAAAGACGGCCTACGTCTCCAATTACGGATTTGGCGCCTTCCACTCGCTGGCGGTGATCGACCTGGTGAGTCAAACCCGGCAGCCGTCCATCGATCTGGGTGCGCTGCGCGGTCCGCACGGACTGGACTTCAAGCTGGGGAAAGTGTGGTTTACAGCCGAGGCGGCCAAGGCCATCGGCAGCTACGACCCCGCTGCTGGCAAGATCGACTGGATCATCGGGACCGGGCAGGACCGGACCCACATGCTTTATGTCTTCTCCGACGGCAAGCGCATTGTGACCACCAACGTGAACTCCGCGACAGTGACCATCATGGAAAAGACGGAGGGTCGCGCAGGCGGGCCTCCGCCGGGCATGCCGCCGCCGCCAGGTGGAATGCCGGGTATGGCGCCGGGACCGGGTGGTCCGCCGCCAGGGATGATGCCCCGGCCTCCCGGTGGGGATTGGAAGCTGACTGTGATTCCGGTGGGCCGCGGGTCGGAGGGATTTGACGTCTCCCCGGACGGCAAAGAAGCCTGGGTGGCCAATGCCCAGGACGGAACCGTCTCCGTGATCGACATCGCCGCAAAGAAAGTGACGGCCACGCTGGCTGCCAATGTTCCGGGTGCGAATCGCTTGAAGTTCACGCCGGATGGGAGGCTGGTGCTGATTACGGCGCAGCAGGCGCTGGTCGTTCTGGACGCGGCCACACACCAGGAAGTGAAGCGGCTTTCTAACGTTCACGGGTCAGGCGGCATCCAGATGCAGCCCGACGGAGTGCGCGCATATGTAGCCTGCGGCCGCGACGGTTACGTCGCAGCCATCGACCTGAAGAAGCTGGAGATGGTGGGCAAGGTCGATGTTGCCGGCCCGGACGGTCTCGCCTGGGCGGTGCAGCAGTAGCCCAATCCGGCGCGCAGTCTACTTCCGCGCCAGGATCTTTCCCCAGTTGACAATGACGCGCGTCTGGAACTGCCACTCCGCCTTCACATTCAAATCGAGCTGCGCCGTCTCCAGCTCCACCTGCCCGTTGCGGAACGGAATCACCAGGCCTTCTTCTGTGCCCACGGTCTGTTGGCCCGCGGTCAACTCGTGCGCGAAGCCGAGGAAGATGGCCGTTCCACGCTCGTCCAGCGTCCGGAAGTAGTCGGCGAACCCCTGGTAGTCCGATCGCGGATTGGCCTCCGACGCGCCCACGGCGCCCGTCCAGGTGATGTTGGCGGCGATCAGGTTGTTGCCCTTCTGGAATTGCGGGGCGGCTGTTGCGCCGGCACGCCCTCCGTCGACGCCCCGTGTGAAAACCGCACCGCGCGGAGCCAGGGTCAGCAGAAAGCCGCCCTTTTGCAGTAACTGCTGCCGCAGAACAAAATCGAAGCGGTTGCCGAATTGCATCGTCCTGTCGCCACCCGCCGATTCCGAGTCCAGCATGTTGACCAGCACGCTCACATCCGTATTCGTTTTGAAGGGCGCGACGGAGACGACGGTGGGAACGTAAAGGCCGGGGCTCACCGATTGGAGACCCAGCTCGGTCTCAACGCATTTGGAGCAGATGGGCGGGGGACTGAAGATGAAGGTGGTGCCGTAGTCCGAGACTGAGCTGTTCAGTGGCTGGGGGCCGGCCGTCTGAGCGCGGGCGCAGGTCACATCTGCCGACGTCAAAACCAGTAGAGCGGCGACGGTCAGGAATTGAAACAGCAATTTCATTCCGGGTCGAACTCCATGCCTGGCTCCGGCCGAGCCGAATTGATGGAAACCCTTGTCGAATGAAGGTTAAACGATCCACCCGCCGCCAACCACTTCGTCTCCGTCATAGAAGACGGCGGACTGGCCAGGAGTGACGGCGCGCTGGGGCTCGTCGAAAGTGGCGAGAACTTCGTCGCGGCCCGCCGGTTCCAGCGTAGCCCAGGCCGGCTCGTGGCGATGGCGGATCTTGATTTTCACGCGCATCGGGCCTGTGAGCATGGGAATGCTGATCCAATTCAGCCGGCGTGCGCGCAGGGTGCGCGAGGCCAGCTCCGCGTCGGCGCCCACGGTCACGCGGTGACTGTCCGGATGGATGCTGAGCACGTAGAGAGGCGTGGGCGAGCTGACGCCCAGTCCCTTGCGCTGACCCACGGTGAAGTTGAAGATGCCCTCATGGCGGCCCAAAACCTCGCCATTCGACGCCACCAGTTCGCCGGACGTCTCCGGCACCTGCTGGCCCTGCTCTTCCAGATAGGCCGTAAGGAACTGCTTGTAGTCGCCGCCGGGAATGAAGCAGATCTCCTGCGAATCGGGCTTCTCGGCAAGTGCCAGGCCATGCTTGCGCGCCACTTCCCGAACCTCGGGCTTGGTCAGCCGCCCCAGCGGAAAGAGTGTGCGCGACAGCTGCTCCTGCGTGAGGCCAAAGAGGAAGTAGGTCTGGTCCTTGGCCAGGTCCGTTGGCCGCTTCAGAATCCAGCGGCCGCGCTCGGGATCGTACTCGTTCACCGCGTAGTGTCCAGTGGCGATACGCCCTGCGCCGATGGAGCGCGCAGTAAGCAGTAACTGGTCGAACTTGAGGTGGTTGTTGCAAAGAGAGCAGGGAATCGGCGTGCGCCCATGCAGGTACTCGTCCACAAACGGCCGCACCACATCGTTCTCGAAGCGCTCCTGCTGATTCACAACGTAGTAGGGAATTCCGAGATGCTCGGCCACGCGGCGGGCGTCGTACACATCATCGAGCGAGCAGCAGCGGCCGGCCTTCGGCGCCTCCGGGATTCCATGCTTGCCGGCCAGTCGCGTCTGATCCCAGAGCTGAAGGGTGAGGCCGACTACCGCGTCCCCTTCATGGGCGAGCACAGCCGCAACCGTCGAGGAGTCGACTCCTCCGGACATGGCTACGGCGATGGTTTCGGGCTGGGTCATGAGTTCTGTTCTATGGTTCGTGCTCACCCACCCTGGCGGCGAAAACAGAGACGTCGCCAGGGCGGGCCGCTCCGGTTTTTGTTCGGTGGTATCCCATCTCTCGAAATCGAGACATGGAGCACCCGGATCTTGATGCGCGTTCGCTGCGAAAAATGTGCAGGCTTAGCCCAGCGTTCCGGCCGCCACCGGCGAAAGCGTCCGCAAATGTTCCACCGCCGCAGGAACTACGCTCAAAACGTGGTCCACATCGGCTTCTGTCGCGGTCTTCAGCAGGCTGAAGCGGAGGCTGGCGCGGGCGCGGGTCTTGTCCAGTCCCATGGCCATCAGCACGTGGCTGGGCTCAGTGGCTCCGGAGTGGCATGCCGAACCGCCTGAAACCGAGACCCCCTTCAGGTCCAGCGCAATCACCAGTGCCTCGCCCTCCAGGTTGTCGAACCAGATATTCGTCGTGTTGGCGGCGCGCGAAACAGGCTTGCCATTCGCTGACACGCCGTTGACTCCGGTCCCGCTCAGTTCGAGAACGCCGGCCTCCAGCCGATCGCGCAATGCGGCCAGGCGATAAATGGTGCCGTCGTCGAGCGAGTGCATGGCCAGCTCGGCGGCCTTGGCCAGTCCCACAATGCCGGCCACGTTCTCGGTTCCTGCGCGCTGCCGCCGCTCATGGCTGCCGCCCACCAGGAGCGGGTCAACCGGCGTTCCGCGGCGCACGAACATCGCGCCGATGCCCTTTGGGCCGTGCATCTTGTGAGCGCTGATAGAAAGCAGGTGACAGCCGATGCGGCGAACGTCGATCTCGATCTTGCCCGCGCCCTGCACGGCGTCAATGTGGAAGAATACGCCCGTATCGCTGGCAATCTTGCCGATCTCTTCCACCGGCTGCAGAACCCCGGTCTCGTTGTTGGCCAGCATCACGCTGATCAGCCGAGTCTCCGGCCGTATGGCGCGCAGGATATCCGTGGGGTCGATAAGGCCGCTCGGCTGGGGCGCTACAAAGGTGGTCTCCACGCCATGCCGGGCCATCCGGTTGGCCGCCTGCAGCACCGCAGAGTGCTCAATCGACGTGGTAATGAAGTGGTCGCCTGGATGCAAAAGACCGAAGACGGCCGTGTTGTCGCCCTCTGTGCCGCCGGAGTTGAACACTACCTCAGCGTCGTGGCAGTTGAAGAAGCGCGCCATGGTTTCGCGCGCCTGGTCCACCGCCCTGCGGGCTTGCTGTCCCGGCTGGTGAATCGAAGAGGCGTTGCCGAAGTGCTCCATCCAATAGGGGCGCATGGCCTCCATCACCTCCGGTAGCAGAGGGGTGGTGGCATTGGCGTCCATATAGACTCGGCGCATGGCGAAAATCTCCTTGTATTGATTGTACCGGCAATCGGGAGTTCGCGCCCCGCGCCCTGCGCCGAACGGGGAAATCGCGGGGGTGTGCTGCGAGGAATCGCCGCTGGCGCGCCGCCGCGGCTCATCTTCGCAGTTTCACGCGATCTTCACGCAGCGGCGCGGGCAGGAATCGCGCTCGCGGTTTGTGCCTCAATGTGCGATAGAGCACATAACCGCCAACGGCAGAATTCCGTCTAAGCGGGGTGAGGAAATCCATGCTTTCCTGCAGCCCGGTCTTGTTGACAACCACAAGGCCATGCGGCGATTCTGCGAAGGAGCATTGCCCTCATCAAATGTCTTCGACGCGGAGTCCTCAGTGTCCGAATTAGGTGACAGATCAGCTGGTCAGCACGTTGGCGCTGAGCACCGGTTAAGCGCGCCTCCTCCAAATTCCGGCAAAAGCTGGATTCTCTGGACCACATTGTTGCTGGTCATTGTGGTTGTTGGATATTACTTCTACCACAGGCACGAAGCCGGGCAGGCAGCCAAACCCGCGACAGGCGGGAGCGCGAGTGGCGGCGGTGGCGGCAGAAGAGGCATGACGGGCCCCGTCCCCCTCACCGTTGCAGGGGCAACAAAGGGTGACATCGGCGTGTACCTGGATGCATTGGGGACGGTAACTCCGGTCTACACCGATGCCATCACCGCGCAGGCCAGCGGCGTTCTGACCGCGGTGCATTACATCGAGGGACAGTTCGTCAACAAAGGGGACGCGTTGATCGACATCGATCCGCGCCCTTACCAGGCAACTCTGCTGCAGGCGCAAGGCGCGCTGGAGCGGGATACCAATGTCCTGGCGCAGGCGCAGATGGATCTGGAGCGCTATCGCGCCGCGTGGGCGCGCAACGGCATCAACAAGCAACTGCTGGACGATCAGGAGAAGATCGTGCTGCAGGATCAGGGCACGGTGAAGAATGATCAGGGCGCCGTGGACTATGACCAGGTGCAGCTCAGCTACTGCCACATTACAGCCCCCATCGCGGGGCAGGTCGGTTTGCGCCTTGTGGACCCCGGCAACGTGGTGCAGGCGGGTGGAACCGATGCCCTCGTAGTCATCACCCAGATGCAGCCGACCACGGTGATCTTCACCCTGGCCGAAGACAGTCTGGGCCAGGTGCAGGAGCGCATGCGTAAGACGCACTCGTTGCCTGTAGAAGCCTGGGATCGCAACTCGATCAAGAAACTGGGAACCGGCAAGCTGCTCACCATCAATAACCAGATTGACTCCACCACGGGCACGGTCAAGCTCCGCGCCCTTTTCGATAACCGCAACGGCGCCCTGTTTCCCAATCAGTTTGTAAACACCAGGCTGCTTGTGAATACGCATACAGGGGTCACGCTCATTCCTTCGGGCGCCGTGCAGCACAATGGAACCGTTTCTTTTGTCTATGTGATCGATCCTGTGAAGAAAGTTGCCGGCATGCGGAACGTCAAGACCGGCGTTACCGACAGCGGCATGATTGAAGTGCAGGGGATCAATCCCGGCGATCTGGTTGCAACCAGCAGTTTTGAGAAATTGCAGGACAAGAGCCAGATCGTCGTTTCCAAGCAGGTAATCGCGCCCAATCCAACGGAGGGCAATACCCCGTGAGTCCATCCGGGCCTTTCATTCAGCGTCCTGTTGCAACCTCGCTGCTGATGGCCGCAATCCTGCTGGTGGGCATCGTAGCCTATTTCCAGCTGCCGGTGTCTGCCTTGCCGCAGGTCGACTATCCCACCATCCAGGTGGTGACCTTCTATCCGGGCGCCAACCCTGACGTCATGGCCACCACCGTGACGGCTCCGCTGGAGCGCCAGTTTGGCCAGTTGCAGGGCCTCAGCCAGATGACGTCGACAAGCTCCGGCGGGTCCTCCGTCATCGTCCTGCAATTTGACCTCAGCCTGAATATTGACATCGCGGAAGAAGAAGTGCAGTCGGCCATCAACGCCGCGCAAAGCTTTCTGCCGTCGAACCTGCCCGCGCCTCCGGTCTATAACAAGACCAATCCAGCCGATGCTCCCGTTCTCACCCTGGCCATCACGTCTGACTCCATGCCTCTTTCGCAGGTGGAGGATATGGTGGATACGCGGCTTGCGCCCAAGATTTCTCAGTTGGCCGGAGTCGGCCTGGTGAGCATCAGCGGCGGGCAAAAGCCCGCAGTGCGCATTCAGGCCAATCCGACGGCCCTGGCGGCCTACGGACTGAATCTCGAATCGTTGCGCACGGCTCTGGCACAAACCAGCGTCAACCAGGCGCTCGGTAACTTCGACGGACCGCATCAGGACTACCAGATCAACGCCAACGACCAGTTGCAGACCAGCGACGACTATCGCAAGGTGGTGGTCGCCTACAGCAACGGCGCGCCGGTCATGCTCACCGATGTTGCCAAGGTGACAGATGGCATCGAGAACAAGAATCAGGCCGCCTGGATGAACCAGACGCCGGCGGTGATTCTCAACATCCAGAGGCAGCCCGGCGCCAACACCATCAACGTGGTGAAGGCCATCAAGGCGATTCTTCCCCAGCTGGAAATCAATCTGCCTGCCTCCATTAAAGTAACGCCGCTAACTGATCTCACCACCGCCATCAATGCATCGGTGAGCGACGTGGAGTTTGAATTGATGCTCACCATTTTCCTGGTGGTGATGGTCATCTTCCTGTTTCTGCGCAATGTCTACGCCACCATTATCCCCAGCGTGGCCGTGCCGCTCTCCCTGGTGGGCACCTTCGGCGCGATGTACAGCCTGGGCTACAGTCTCGACAATCTTTCGCTGATGGCGCTCACAATCTCCACGGGCTTTGTGGTCGACGACGCTATCGTGATGATTGAGAACATTTCCCGCTACCTTGAGGCCGGGGATTCGCCCATGGAGGCGGCGCTGAAGGGTGCGGAGCAGATCGGCTTCACGATTATTTCCTTGACCGTGTCGTTGATCGCCGTGCTCATTCCGCTCCTGTTCATGGGCGGAGTCATCGGCCGCCTGTTCCGCGAATTTGCCGTCACGCTGGCCGTCACCATCGTTCTGTCCGCGGTGGTTTCGCTGACCTTGACTCCCATGATGTGCTCGCGCATTCTGCGCCACCATCCGCAGGAACAGCAGGGGCGCTTCTTCAAGGCGTCGGAGCGGGTGTTCGACAGCGTCATTGCGTTTTATGGCCGCACTCTTAAATTCGTACTTCGCTTTCAGACGACAACCTTGCTGGTGGCCCTGGGCACGCTGGTGCTGACCATCGCGCTCTACATCTTTATCCCCAAGGGGTTCTTTCCCACCCAGGATACGGGCGTCATTCAGGGCATCTCCCAGGCGCCGCCAACCACCTCCTTCGCGGCCATGTCGCAGAAGCAGCAGGAGCTGGCCAGCATTGTGCTCCAGGATCCCGCGGTGGAGAGCCTGTCTTCGTTCATCGGTGCGGATGGCACCAATACCACGCTGAACAGCGGACGAATGTCCATCAACCTGAAGCCGATCGAAGAACGCCATATCAGCGCAATCGACGTCATTCGCCGGCTGCAGAAGAAGCTCAAGGACGTTGACGGCATTGAGCTCTTCATGTCCCCGGTTCAGAACATTACGGTGGACGATCGTGTAAGCCGCACCCAGTACCAGTACACCCTCGAAGATCCGGACGTGACCGAGCTGAACCTGTGGACAGGCCAACTGGTAGACAAGATGAAAAAGCTGCCCGAGCTTGCCGACGTGGCCACGGATCAGCAGACCGGCGGCCTGGCGGTATCGCTGGTAATCGATCGCGTGACCGCATCGCGGCTGGGAATCGCCCCGGACACCATCGACAACACGCTCTACGATGCATTCGGACAGCGCCAGATCAGCACCATGTATACGCAGTTGAACCAGTATCACGTGATCCTGGAATCCGATCCAAGTTTTCAGACAAGCCCCGCCCGGCTCCAGGACTTGTACATCCAGTCGAGCGCTTCCGTGGGAGGCTCGGGCCCTGGCGCTTCCTCGTCCTTTGCGGCTTCGGGATCGTCGTCCGCGGGTTCCAGCGCGCTCACCACATCGATCGCCTTCACGCCCTCTTCAGGAGTGCTCACTCGGCCCTCGAACGCACTCACCTCCGGTGTGGGCTCCACCAGTTCTTCCTCCTCTTCGTCCGCCAACACAACCACCGTGACCACTCCGTCCGGCTCGGTGCCGCTGAGTGCGTTCACGCACCTCGAGCGTACCTCGGAGTCGCTCTCCATCAGTCATCAGGGCCAGTTCCCGGCCGTGACCGTCTCGTTCAACCTGGCCCCCGACGCCGCGTTGGGCGGCGCAATTACGGCCATCAACAAGACGCAGAAGAGCCTGAATATGCCGGCCAGCGTGCAATACGGATTCCAGGGCACAGCCGCCGCATTCGAGGGCTCGCTTTCCAACGAAGGCCTGCTGATTCTAGCCGCCCTGGCCGCGGTCTATATTGTGCTGGGCATCCTCTACGAGAGCTTCATCCATCCCATCACCATTCTCTCCACGCTGCCCTCGGCGGGCGTGGGCGCGTTGCTGGCGCTCATCATCTTCAAGCAGGATCTGAACGTCGTTGCCATCATCGGCATCATCCTCCTCATCGGCATTGTGAAGAAGAACGGCATCATGATGGTCGACTTCGCCCTGGAAGGCGAGCGTGAGCGCGGACTGAATTCGACGGATGCCATTTACCAGGCCAGCCTGCTCCGTTTTCGGCCCATCATGATGACGACCATGGCAGCGCTGCTCGCAGGCATCCCGCTGGCCATGGGAACCGGTATGGGCTCTGAACTGCGCCGTCCGCTGGGCATCGCCATGGTCGGCGGACTTCTGCTCAGCCAGGTTCTCACGCTCTATACCACTCCGGTCATCTACATCTTCTTCGATCGCCTCGGGCATCGCGTCAATCGCGTGCGCAAGTCGCTCAAAAATGGGGGCGAGGCGCAACCGGCGGAGGGCGCATGAACATCTCCGCCCCGTTCATCCAGCGTCCGGTAGCCACTACGCTGCTTACGGCGGGGATTACGCTTGCCGGCGCCATCGCCTTCAGGGTTCTCCCTGTTTCTCCCTTGCCGCAGGTGGATTTTCCCACCATCTCCGTCAATGCCAGCTTGCCCGGCGGAAGCCCCGAGATCATGGCGTCATCCATCGCCACTCCGCTGGAGCGCCAGTTCGGCCATATCGCGGGCGTGACGGAGATGACGTCGTCGAGCAGCCTGGGCAGCACCAGCATCACCCTGCAGTTTGATCTGAGCCGCAACATCGATGGCGCGGCGCGAGATGTGGAGGCAGCCATCAACGCCTCCCGCACCTACCTGCCTGCCGACCTGCCCGCCAACCCGACCTATCGCAAGGTGAACCCGGCGGATGCGCCCATCATGATTCTGGGGCTCACCTCCGACAAGTACGACAAGCCGACGCTCTACGATGAGGCCTCGTCGGTGATTGCGCAGAAGCTCTCGCAACTCGAAGGCGTTGGCCAGGTAAATGTGGGCGGCGGTGCCGGACCATCCGTCCGCGTAGAAGTGAATCCCACGCTGCTGAACAGTTTTGGGCTCACCATGTCGTCCGTGCAGGCGATTCTCAGCCAGCAGAATGCTCATGAGGCAACCGGCCAGATCGCCGACGGAAACCGGACCCTGGATCTCATCACCAACGATCAGATGCACCGCGCTGAGGATTACAAGCCCCTGGTGATCGGCTACCACAACGGACAGGCGGTTCATCTCTCGGATGTGGCGGACGTTTCGAATGGCGCCCAGAACATTCGCACCGCCGGTTACCTGGATGGCGTTCCTTCGGTTACGGTGATGATCTTCCGCCAGCCGGGCGCCAACATCATCGAGACCAACGATCGCATCAAAGCAGAGTTGCCATCAATCGAGGCATCCATCCCGCAAGGTATCAAGATCACTCTGGTGCTGGACCGCACCACCACCATCCGCGCGTCGGTAAACGATGTGGAACGCTCGCTCATCGGCTCGGTGATCCTGGTCGTGCTCGTGGTCTTCATGTTTCTGCGCAGTTGGCGCGCCACGCTCATTCCCTTCGTTGCCGTTCCCGCATCGCTGATCGCCACCTTCGCCGTGATGTATCTGCTCGGTTTCAGCATCGACAACCTCTCCCTCATGGCGCTGACCATTTCAACGGGATTCGTCGTCGACGATGCGATTGTGGTCATGGAGAACATCTCCCGCCTGCGCGAAGAGGGCATGTCGCCCATGCAGGCCGCATTCGCGGGCTCCAAGGAGATCGGGTTCACCATTCTCTCCATCAGCATGTCGCTGGTCGCGGTCTTCATCCCGATTCTTCTCATGGCAGGAATTGTCGGCCGCCTGTTCCGCGAGTTTGCCATCACCCTGTCGACGGCCATCATCATGTCGATGCTGGTCTCGCTCACCACAACGCCCATGATGTGCGCCTACGTCCTCAAGGATGAGAGCAAAATCAAGCATGGGCGGTTGTTTCAGCTGAGCGAAAAGGGATTCAGTTCGCTGCTGTCCGGATACAGCAAATCGCTGAAGTGGGTGCTGGATCACCCCGGTCCGGTCATGGCCGTCCTGCTGCTGACCATTGGTCTGAACTTCTATCTGATTGCCATCATTCCCAAGGGATTCTTCCCGCAGCAGGATACAGGCGCCATTGTCGGCGGCGTGCAGGGCCCTCAGGACGCATCGTTCCCGGTGATGGACAACTCGGTCCGCGCGCTGGTCAGAGTCATCAAGGCAGACCCCGCAGTGGCCCATGTCAATGCTTATACAGGCGGCGGTGGTTCATCGAACGGCGGTTTCATTTATATGGCGTTGAAGCCGCTGGGAACGAAATGCAAGGAGTCGGCAGCATCCTGCGATGTGCGTCAGACGAGTGCGCCGGATATTATCAATCGTCTGCGGCCCCAGATGAACAAGCTTCCCGTTGCCTCGGCCTTCCTGCAGGCGGCGCAGGATCTGCGCATCGGAGGCCGCGGAAGCAACGCGCTCTACCAGTACACCATCCAGTCGGATAACGTGTCGGACCTGTCGCACTGGGGCCCCATTCTGCTGGCGGAGATGAAGAAGCTGTCCGGTTTTCAGGACGTAAATACCGATGCGCAGAATAACGGGCTGCGGGAGCTGATTACCTATGATCGGCCAACAGCCGCGCGCCTCGGCATCACGCCGGCATCGCTCGACAGTTCCCTCTACGGCGCCTTCGGGCAGTCGGAAGTCTCCATCATCTACACGCAACTCAATCAGTACTACGTGGTCCTTGAGGTGGCGCCGCCCTACTCGCAGGGCCCTGAGGGATTGAAGAATATCTACCTCAACACATCGGGAAAGGGCGTCATTCCGCTCTCCACCGTGACCAGGGCAGTGTCCAGCACCACGCCGCTGGTCATCAATCACACCAGTTCGTTTCCATCTGTCACGGTGTCCTTCAACATGGCCGCCAATATGTCCATGAGCGACGCCGTGCGCGAGGTGACGCAGATGCAGCAGCGGCTGAATATGCCGCAGACGGTGCGCGGCTTTTTTGCCGGCACCGCGGCGGCGTATCAGACTTCGCTGGCCAGCGAGCCTGTTCTTGTCATCACCGCTTTGCTCGCGGTATATATCGTGCTTGGCATTCTCTACGAGAGCCTGGTGCATCCGCTCACCATCATCTCCACTTTGCCCTCCGCCAGCGTCGGCGCGATGCTGGCTCTGATGGCGTTCAAGATCGACCTCAATGTAATTTCGATCATCGGCATCATTCTGCTCATCGGCATTGTGAAAAAGAACGCCATCATGATGATCGACTTTGCCCTGGTTGCCGAGCGCGACCAGGGCAAGACCACCAGCGAGGCCATCTTCCAGGCCTGCCAGCTTCGCTTCCGGCCCATCCTCATGACCACCATGGCTGCCATGTTCGGCGCGCTGCCGCTGGCCTTCGGTACCGGCACCGGCTCCGAACTCAGGCGTCCGCTGGGCATCACCATCGTGGGCGGATTGATCATGAGCCAGTTGCTCACGCTCTACACAACGCCCGTCGTCTACCTGTTCTTCGATCGCATGCGCCTCCGCTTCCAGGGCAAGCGGCACGCGGCGCTGCGCCCTGGAACCGCAGAGGCCTCCTAGCAAAGGATCAGTATGGAGTTGGTTATGAAAAAGTCGAGGTCGCAGACCCGGAAAGCATCAACGGCCTTCTGCATGGTTCATGCCGCGGTCCTGTGCGCGATGTTGGCCGGCTGCAACGTGGGCCCGAAGTATGTGCCGCCCGCGGTAACGGCGCCCCCGGCCTTCAAGGAGTCTCCCACGCAGTTCAAGGAAACCGGCGGATGGACCGTTGCCCAGCCGCAGGATGCAGCTCTGCGCGGCAAGTGGTGGGAGATCTACAACGAGCCGGATCTCAATGCGCTTGAAGAGCAGCTCAACGTCGACAACCAGAATATCCGCGAGTCCTTCGAGAACTACATGGAGGCGCGCGCGCTGGTGCGCGAGGCGCGTTCTCAGTTGTTTCCCACCTTTGGCATCGGCGGCGCCTACACCCGTTCGCAGCAATCCTCTACTCTCGGCTCGGGGGCCATTGCCACCAGTCAAAGCGGCACGCAGTCGCAGGTCTTCTCGTTGCCCGCCGAAGTTTCGTGGGAGCCGGACCTCTGGGGCAAAGTGCGCAATGCAATCCACTCCAGCCAATACACTGCGCAGGTAACGGCGGCCGACCTGGCAAGCGAGAAACTGACCGAGCAGGCCAGCCTGGCGGAGTACTTCTTCGAGATTCGCGGACAGGATGCGATGCTGGCGATTCTTAACCAACTGGTCGACGTAGACAAGAAAGGGCTGGAAGTGGAACAGGCCCGGTACGACACCGGTGTCGACGACGAGATCTCGCTGCAGAATGCGAAAACGACCCTGGCCAGCGCCCAGGCTGCAGCCACGAGTCTCCAGGTGGCGCGGGCGCAGTATGAACACGCAATCGCCATGCTGATCGGCAAGCCCGCCTCGGATTTCTCCGTCCCGGTTCAAGCAAAAACCGCTGCCCCTCCGCCGATCCCGGTCGGATTGCCGTCGCAGCTGCTCGAGCGTCGGCCCGACGTGGCAGCCGCGGAGCGGCAGATGGCCGCCGCCAATGCGCAGATCGGCATCGCGTACGCGGCCTATTATCCCTCCCTCACCATCTCGGCCAGCGGCGGAGTCGAGAGCTCGGCAATCAAGAATTTGCTGGACACCGCCAGCCGCTACTGGTCCACGGGGCCGTCGCTCTCTGAGACCGTGTACGACGGCGGCCTGCGCCGCGCGACCGTGAATCAGTACATCGCGACATACAACGCAGATCTCGCCGCCTATCGCCAGTCCGTGCTCACAGCCCTGCAGCAGGTGGAAGACGCCCTGGCCGAGGTCCGCATCCTTTCCCAGCAAATCGAGCAGCAGCAGGTCGTGATCGCCTCCTCGCAAAGAGCGGTGACCCTGGAACAGGGACGCTACGAATCAGGCCTCGATCCATATACGGATGTCGTAACAGCGCAGGCCAACCTGCTCTCCAGCCAGCAGTCTCTAGCCAGCCTGCAGATCGAGCAAATGACCGCCTCCGTGGCGCTGATTCAGGCGCTCGGCGGCGGCTGGGACAAGACCCAACTGCCTACCCCCGCGCAGGTCACGCAAAAGCCGCCGCAGGCGGAGACCACCATCCAGCACTAGTGTCCTGAGTCTAAAGCTCATATCAAATAAACTGACCTGTCATCCTGAGCGGGGCGTACTTCAGCGAAGTCGAAAGCCTGCCCTGAGCAGGGTCGAAGGGGATCTGCTTTTGCATCACTTCTCAGCCCGAGGCTCTACTTCAGAGAAATGCAGTGAACTTCAGACTCGCCACACGAAACAACGTTCGCTGAACACGCAAACAGCCGGCTCCGTATTGAGGCGCGGCCTCCACCGTGCCCCAAGCGCCCGCAACTCCCTGAATCGCCCCTGAAAATGCTATCCCGTCCTGTGCGGCCCGGGGTATACTGCTGTTCCGCGACGACAAAAGCTGCCGCGAAGGGACACCCATCCCCGTTTGCGGCATCCAAGGGCCAGGAGGAACCTATGAAGATTACCGACACAATTGGGTTGCTGCTGAAGAGCAAGGGCCAGAGGAAAATTCTGTCGATTGCCCCTGAGCAACTGGTCTACGAGGCGCTCCAGATGATGGCCGAGCACGATGTCGGCGCCCTGCTGGTCCTCTCCGGCGGCCGCCTGGCCGGCATCCTCTCGGAGCGCGACTACGCGCGCAAGGGCGTCCTCATGGGCCATCTCTCCAAGGAGACCCAGATTCGGGAGATCATGACCAGCCCGGTCGAGTTCGTCACCACAAAGCACACCGTGGATGAATGCATGGCGTTGATGACCCAGTATCGGATTCGCCATCTTCCCGTTTTGCAGGATGAGACCGTTGTGGGAATCGTCTCCATCGGCGATCTTGTGAAATGGGTCATCACCGGCCAGGAGCAGACAATCCAGGACCTCCACGGCTACATCGCCGGAGCCTATCCCGGCTAGCGCGAGCAGGGAAGATTACGCCTTTGTTGCCCACGCAAAAAAAGCGGAGACAGAGCGCAATCCTCGCCCTGTCTTCGCTTTCGTTTGAACCCTCGCGCTTATCCCAGGTTCTTGATCTTTGCGCGGAGGCGCTTCGCAGCGGCTCCCGGATCCTTCGCTCCGTAGATTGCCGCTCCTGCGACCGCAATCGCCGCGCCCGAGGATTCCACTCCCTCGATCCGCTCGCTGTTGATGCCGCCCGCAATCGAAAAAGGCATATCGGCCTTGCGGCCCATCTCCAGCAGCTTCTCGATCGAATATCCGGCCTGTGCCTGTTCGTCCAATCCGGCATGCAGCTCAACCCAGCTCACGCCCAGGGCCTTCAGTTCCTTCAACCGCTCTGCCTTGTCCGCCACGCCGATCATGTCCGCCACAACGGCCTTGCCGTGCGCCTTGCCCGCCTTCACCGCGCCCGCAATCGTGCTGTCGCCGGCCGTGGCCAGCACTGTCATAATGTCCGCGCCGGCCTTGAACGCAATATCGGCCTCCAGTTCGCCCGTATCCATGGTCTTCATGTCCGCAAAAACCAGCTTGTCCGGGTATGCCGCCTTCACATTGGTTACCACGCTCAGGCCCTCTTTCTTGATAAGCGGTGTCCCCAGCTCGATTACATCCACATGCTCCGCTACCTTGGTGAGCAAGGTCAGTGCATCCGAGGTTGAAAGCAGATCAATCGCAACTTGCAGTTTCATTGATGACTCCATTCCTGTGTTTAGAATTTCCTGTCAAATACATGAGGGCGGTACAAAAGCCGCCCATCGTTCCCGCGGAAAGGCCCAGGCTTCACGGAGAGCCGGTTCCTACTCCAGATTCGCGTGGCGCTTCCACAACTGCTCTGCGCTCTCGCCGCGCTCGCGCCACATGCTTTGAAACATTGCATCCATCACCAGCAGCGTGCTCTGCTCGAAGAGCGCTCCGGCATACTGCTCGGACTTCAGTCCGCCATGATCCTGCTTGGCCGCCGCGGGAATCACGACCACCCAATGCGCCAGCCTGCCCAGCTTCGATTCGCGCGTCGCGGTCAGCGCCAATACCTGTGCTCCAGCCTGCCCTGCGACCTCGGCCGCATGCACCACGCCCGCCGTCGTGCCGGATCCGGAAGCCACCAGCAGCAGGTCGTCCCGGCCGATTGCTGGAGTTGTCACCTCGCCGGCAACATGCACATCCAGTCCCAGGTGCATCAGACGCATGGCGGCCATCTTCAGGGCCAGCCCGCTGCGTCCCGCGCCCATCACGAACACGCGTCTGGCTCCCAGAATCGCTTCGCGCGCAGCAGCGGTAGCCGTCTCGCTTACCGCCTCGAGCGTGCGCTCCAGCTCCTTGAGTATCAGAGATTGATTTGCGGAATAGCTTTCTGTGTCAACAGTGCCGAATAACATAACTTACTCAGAATGGCAGTGGGGACGGAACCAATCAAACAGATAATTCTGATTGGTTGATAGGCTGTCTCTATCGAGAAAGAGCGTAGCGCCGGTCTCCGGACCGGCTGTCCTGAGAGCCTCCTGGCCCTCAGTGGTGAATCACTACTGCGCCCTCGCTGCAACCTTTACCGCGCGCTCCGGCAGGAAAGCCTCGTGCGCCGCGAGCATGGAGCGTATCGCCGCAACCAGCTCCGGCGTATGCGCCATTTCCATCAGGGCATGCACCGCCGCGGGCAGCGGATCGCTCTTCACCGTCACGAATCCCACATTTGCCTGACCGCCTGGCGTTGCAACCGCAAGTGCCCGTAAACCAGGCGCCTTGGTCAGCAGTGTCGCCTGCGACTGCGGAAGCACCGTGGACCAGCGCCCCGTCGCAACGTGCGCCGCCAGTACAGCCGCCGAATCCGTGTAAACCACTTTGACGGCCTTCTCCAGTTGCGCCTCTGCTGCCCGTGGCACCGCAGACCGCAACAGGCACAGCGGCAACGCCAGGACATCCGCCCATGCCACGCGACGGCCTTCGCCGGTATCCGCGCGCGTAAACAGGAACATCCGCTCCCGGTAGAGCGCGTACGCATCCAGCCCCTCGCCAGCCGCTTCGTCCAGATAGGTCAGTGCTACATCCAGCTCGCCCTGCCGGAGCGCCTGCGGTAGACGCATCGCATCGGTCGTCTCAATCGAAATCTGCAGCTTCGGATACTTCTCGGTAAACGCAACGCTCAGCACAGACGCCAGGGCCGATGTGGCCGGCAGCATCCCCAGCCGGAACGGGCCCTGCATCCCCTGGTCGCGCAGCCCGTGCAACTCCAGCTTCAACCGGTTGCAGTCCTCCTGCATCTGCTGCGCCCACGCCAGCACCCGCTGCCCCTCCGGCGTAAATCCCTCAAACCTCTGGCCGCGCTTCACAATCAGCACGTCCATATCCTCTTCCAGCTGCTTGATTCCAGCCGAAAGCGTCGGCTGCGACACCCTGCACGCAGCCGCGGCCCGCGCAAAATGCCGCTCCTTGTTCAACGACAGCAGATACTCAAAGTTCCTGACAATCAAGCCGCTTCTACCCCCTGAACCCCGTTCCCGTCTCGCTCCTCCATTGGACGCCATCCGGCCCGCAGCGGGTTCGCATCTTTCCGCAGGGTCCAAGGCCAACCCACTGGGTGGGAAGCCAGCGGCCACGGCTCCGCCACTTCGCTCTGCCCTTTGCAGATCATTTCCCCTCACCAGTTCACAATGGGAATAGAGAGCAGGGAACCAATCCCGGCCACCGTACCGCAAGCGCATGAAGACCACCCATGGCCCTGCTCCCCACCCCCTTTTTCTGAAGCCAATGCGGCCCTACCCCCCTCCCCCCACCCCCTCGACAAAAGAGGTGCATTTTCGCGCAGTGAAACTGTGGAGTAGAAGATAACAGAAGCAGAATCATCGAGTTGGATCAGGTCGCTTCACAGAAACACAGCGCGCGTGCTTCTGCAGAACTGTGATACGAACGAAGCATCGCCCACCGGCCAAAGACGGGATAGCTGCAAGACGTGCGAATGTCTGATGATGAATTGGTGGAGGCGGCGGGAGTCGAACCCGCCACTCGCATTGAAAACACTCAACTT
>CAYUJM010000061.1:0-23440 GCA_964445025.1 uncultured Occallatibacter sp.
GAAGCAACGGTAACGGGCTAGTACGGGCGCAGTAGGTCACCCGGTACTTTTTATGCCCAGAGATCAGGGAGCAGAGATCAGACGGCTGTCCCGGTCCGCCACCCCGATCCAAGGAGAGGTGCTTTGAGCCTTACCGTTCGCCCCATCGTGGGCCGGCGCGCAAAGATTTCAGCGCTCGGAACCTACGTTCCTCCCGATGTACTGACCAATCAAGATCTCGAAAAAATGGTGGATACCAACGACCAGTGGATCATGGAGCGGACTGGTATCAAGGAACGGCACGTGCTGGCCAAGGGGCTGGGCGTGAGCGATATGTGCACCGAGGCGGCGAAGAAATGCCTCAAGGCCCGCGGGATTGAACCGGACAAGATTGCCGAGTTCGGGGTCGAGGCCATCATCGTGGGCACGGTGACGCCGGACATGATGTTTCCCTCGACCGCATGCCTGGTGCAGGACAAGATCGGAGCCAGGGGCGCGTGGGGATTCGATGTCTCGGGCGGATGCTCGGGATTCTTGTATGCGCTGCAGGCGGGCGTGAAGCTGGTGGAGAGCGGAGCCCACTCCAAAGTGCTGGTGTGCGGGTCCGACGCCAACACGCGCATGACCGACTATACCGACAGGACGACCTGCGTTCTGTTTGGCGATGGCGCCGGCGCAGTGCTGATTGAGCCGGCTGAAGAGGGCGAGATCGGGTTCATCGACTTTGTGCACGAGATCGACGGGGCGGGCGGCGTGAGCCTGAACCTGAAGGGCGGCGGTAGCTTGAACCCGTCCACGCACGAGACGGTCGACAAAAAGTGGCATTACATCTACCAGGACGGGCCGGCGGTGTACAAGTTTGCCGTTCGCAAGATGGCCGAGGCGACGACCAAGGTTCTGGAGCGGAATGGCGTGACCGGCGCAGACCTGGGCTGTTTTATTCCGCACCAGGCCAACAAGCGGATCATCACGTCGACCGCGGACCGGCTGGGGATGGACCCGGAGCGGGTGATCATCAATATAGAGAAGTACGGGAACACGTCGGCCGGGACAATCCCGCTGGCCATGGAGACGGCCATTGAAGAGGGCAAGCTGAACAAGGGCGACCTGGTGCTGCTGGCCGCGGTGGGCGCCGGATTTACGGTGGGTGCGGCGCTGCTGCGGTGGGAGATCTGACGGGTCTGCGGAGTTAGCGCGGTTAGCGGAGCTACCCATGTCAGCAAAATACGGCGGAGTTAGCGGGCCGATCCTTTTGGGATCGGCCCTTTTCGCGAGTTAGCAAGTTAGCGGCGCTTGTGGCTGGATCATTGGGGTGTTCTTAACTCCGCTAGCTTGGCTCTGCGCTGACCGCTGGACTGTACTCGGGCAAGATGCCTAGCTCGGCAGCCGTGCGGAAGAAGACGCGCATGCCTTCAGTGCATTCCTCATCCAGAACATAGTGAATATTGGTGGTGAGGTAGGAGCGGATGGTCTGCTCGGAGACCGGGAGTTTCTTCGACCATTCGGAGACCAGTGCGTCGATGTTCGCGAGGCCGTGGTCGCGGGACTCGATAAGATCCGTGGCAATCCTCTCATCCAAAAGGCTGCTGCATGCAATGCACCAGACGGCGGAGACGAAGGGAAGGCCGGTGAGGGCATGCCACTGCTGGGCCAGGTCGAGGTAGACGAGTGGTTCGCCGGTGCGCTCGAATCGGTTGGCCTGTTCTTCCAGGGCGAGCAGGGCGGGGTCGCCGATGAGGATGGCGGCGTCGGCCTGATCGAGCATCGCGTCGAGGTCGGCGGATGCGGGGATAAAAGGGACGGCGGGGTTGCCCCAACGGTGAAAAAGGATGCGGGCATAGGCCAGGGTGGTGCGGCTGGCGGTGTCGGCTGCAACCGAGCGGAGCGCTGCGAGCGGCCGGCTGGCGCGGTGGACCAGGAGCAGGGATCGGACGCGCCTTTTTGAGGCGATGGTGCAGCCGGGCAGGATGCGCAGGGTGGGGTTGGCAGCGAGGGCGGCGATCGGGATCAGGCCGATGTCGGCGCGGCCGTCGGCCAGGCGGTCGGCGCACTCGGAAGGCAGCATGCGGTCAATCTGATAGCGCTGGGCAAGCAATGCGGCCAGCGGCGGGTGTTCGAAGTCCCACATCAGGGGTGCGGGATTGAGAAAGTCGATGGCGGCAATACGAAGACGGGAATAAGGAATCGAACTCACGCTGACATCTAGAGTACCAAGGCGGAGCGGGCGAGCGGATTGCGCAGTGCGCTTGACAGCGATGGCGGGCGGGGCTAAGGTTTTCGAAAAACCAAGACAATAGCAATTTGCCTGCGGCTCGCTTTTCCCCGAAAGAACAAGGTCTGCGCAACCACCCGAATCTAGAAGAGCGGGGTGCGAGGACGACTTTGTCTCAAGGCGGCGAATTGACAGTGCGGGGGGCGGCTTCCGTTTTGGACGAGGATCGGCTAGGGTGGCTGGCTCTGGCGCTGTCTCCGGGGCTGGGACCCAAGCGGATTGTGGACGCGGTGGCGCAACTGGATGCGGCGAGCCAGGTCTTTACGCTGCCGCTGACGGGGCTGGAAGCGCTGCGGTTTCCGGCCGAAGCCGCACAGTTCATCTTTGACGGCAAGGCGCGGGCAGCGGCGGAGCAGGAATGGGCTGCCGTAGCGGCGCAGGGCGCGACGATCGTCACCTATGGCTGCGGCGATTATCCGGAGCGGCTGAAGGAGATCTACGACCCTCCACCGGTGCTGTGGGTGCGCGGGGATGCGCGGCTGCTGGCGCGGCCGGCGATTGCGGTGGTGGGCACGCGGCATCCCAGTCCATATGGAACCGGCGTGGCAGAGATGCTTTCGCGCGACCTGGCCGCGCGGCGGCTGCTGGTTATCAGCGGTATGGCACGTGGAATCGACAGTTGTGCGCACCGTGGCGCGCTGGCGGCGCGGATGCCCACGGTGGCGGTGTGGGGCACGGGCATCGACGTGGTGTATCCCAAAGAGAACAAGAAGCTTGCTGAGGATATTCTGGCCGCGGGCGGGGCCATTGTGAGCGAGCTGCCGACGGGAACGTTTCCGGCGCCGCAGAATTTTCCCCGGCGCAACCGCATCTTGAGCGGGCTGAGCGTGGCGGTGCTGGTGGTGGAGGCGGGCGAGAACTCGGGGACGCGGGTGACGGCGCGCTGCGCTTCGGAACAGAACCGCGACTTGTATGCCGTGCCTGGCAACGTAACCAGCAAGGGCTCCTGGACGCCCAACACGTTGATAAAACAGGACGCTAAGCTGACGGCCACCTGGGAAGACGTGTGGGAGGATCTGCCTTCGCAGGTGCGCCTGGAACTCGAGGCTGAGGCGCCTGGTGAATCCAAACTGGAGATGGCCGCATCTTTACTGCTTGAACCGGTGCTGCGGCCCAAGGGAGCCATGGTGCTGGAGGTTCTCCGCTCCGACGCGAGCCTCCAAATCGACGAGATTCTGGAGCTACTGGAGACGCAACTGACATCTTCCGAGGTCTTTACGGCGCTTTTCGAGCTGGAGATGGCGGGGCGGGCGCGGAGCATGCCGGGAAAGAACTATGTCAGGACGATGTAGTAGAGCCGGGAATCGGAGATCGCGGATTGAATGTAGACTGTCAACGAGCATAGGTGAGGGCTTAGAGCAGGTTTTTCAGGTTTCGGCGGCCATCAATAACTCTGACGATTTCGGCTTCGTCGATGCGCCCTTCGTCAACATCTGGATGCGTTTCGTACAGAATGAGGTACGGTCCTTCGACAAGCATGCGGGTGGATGGTCTGATGTCGGCGCGGCGGACGCCGATCCTCGGGTATTCAATGATCAGCTCGGCTTTGGCCTGAATCGCGTCGAAGACGCGTTCCGCAGCAGATGGGTTTTCAAGACCGATATAAGTGTAGATCTCGATCAGGTCCTCACAGGCTTGCGGAGTCCATACAAGATCAACCGGCACGGGACTGCTCCCCTACGGAGTTGGCTAAACGGCGACGAGCTTCACGCCTCGCTTCATCGAAATCCGCAGGCACAGCTGTTCCGCTGGACTTGCCTTGGTCCCACAATTCGCGCAGGCGGCGAAGGTCTTCCTGGCGCAATTCGCGCTTGAATTGCCAGTCGCGGAGAGCCTCGCGAACTATTTCGCTTGTGGTAGCGTATTCTCCGGTTTCAACGGCGGCTTTCAGTGAATTAAGCTGCTCGGCGGTTAGGGCGATGCTGAGTTTTTGTACGTCGGGCATATTCGTGACTCCGGGGAATGAGAGCAATATTTGCTACTTTGTGCTTCATAGTAGCAAATTGCGCGGCCAGCGGCCAGCATTCAGGAGAAGAGGTGCAGGGGTTTTACGGTGATGAAGGAGAACGGAGCGATCAGATTTGGAATCAATACAACCGGTCTCGAATCTGCGGCTCAGGGCATTGGAGTGGCCTTCAATGTTCAATTCTCTCTCCACGAAAGGCGTTCTTTGAATCCAACACAATCCCGATCTGATTGACGGCACACCGTTCGAACCCAGTTGGCCAGCGGAAATGCCAATCCTGTATCTTGATGGCTTCGACGTCAATTTATGGGGTACGGAGATTGAGGCCATTCTCGCTCTGCAAGAGCCGCGAGTGAGATTTCCGGCTTAGTTTTTTGTTGTGTGTTTCACAAATCGGCACCTCCTGCAAGTGCCGCATGCGAAAGAGATTTGGCGGTGGCAGCTCGATTCCGACGCCTGGATGAGAGAGGTTTGGATGACGAAAACAGTTCGTCCGGAGTGGAAACGGGATGGTGTTCCGTGGTAGGGTGCAACCTTTGCGGGCTGTTTTTTCCGGAGTGGGACGAGCGGCCACGGTTGCAAACGAATTTGGGCAGCGCCTGCGCGAAACGGAAATGTCCGGTTCAGAGTCAAACAGGGCTGGCAGGATAGAGTGGTCTAGGAATAAGGATGGCAATGAGCAAATCACTGGTAATCGTCGAGTCTCCCGCCAAGGCGAAGACGATTGAAAAGTATCTGGGCAAGGGTTTTGACGTGCGGGCATCGGTTGGGCACATCATGGACCTGCCCAAGAACGACATTGGCGTGGAACTGAAACACCGGACGTTCGAGCCGGAGCTGATCGTGTCTCCGGGCAAGGAAAAGGTAGTGGACCAGCTGAAGAAGCTGGGAGCAAAGGCCGACGAGATTTACCTGGCGCCCGACCCGGATCGCGAGGGCGAGGCGATTGCGTATCACCTGGCGCTGCAACTGGGAACGAACGCGAAGGAGAGGAAAAAGATCCGCCGCGTGACGTTCAACGAGATCACGAAGAAGGCGGTGCAGGAGGCGTTCAAGCACGCTCGGGACGTGGATCAGAATCTTGTGGACGCGCAGCAGACGCGCCGCGTGCTGGACCGGCTGGTGGGTTACCAGATCTCTCCGCTGCTGTGGGACAAGGTGCGCCGCGGGCTGTCGGCGGGACGCGTGCAGACGGTTGCGGTGCGCCTGATTGTGGAGCGCGAGCGGGAGATTGGCGCGTTCAAGCCGGTGGAGTACTGGACGCTGGATGCGCAGTTACATGTTGAGAAGCACCCCGACAAGAGTTTCAAGGCGAAATTCATCGGCATCGACAGCGAGCCGGCCCGCATTGCCAACGGGACAGACAAGGACGGCAAGGACCAGTTTATTGCCAATGCGCTGCCGAACCAGGAGAAAATGGATGCGGTGGTTTCCGCGCTGAAACAGGCGCGCTGGTCGCTGGTCTCCGTGCAGTCGCGCGAGCAGCAAAGGCGGCCGCTGCCTCCGTTCATCACCAGCCAGCTGCAACGCGACGCATCGACCAAGCTGGGGTTCAATGTGCGGCGGACAATGGGCGTAGCGCAGCGGCTCTATGAGGGCATCGACCTGGGAGCCGAGGGCACGACCGGCCTGATCACGTATATGAGAACGGACTCGCCGCGCGTAGCGCCGGATGCGATTGCAGGAGCGCGGGAGTGGGTGGGCAAGCAGCTGGGCGCGAGGTACCTTCCCGATTCGCCCAATGTGTACAAGGGCAAGAAGGACGCCCAGGATGCGCATGAGGCGATTCGGCCCACCGATCCCGCGCGAACCCCCGAGTCCATCGCCCGCTATCTCAGCGACGAGCAATTGAAGTTGTACACGCTGATCTGGAGGCGGTTTGTCGCTTCGCAGATGACACCGGCAGTGTTTGACGTGACCTCGGCCAAGATTGCGGCGTTGAGCGCGAAGGACGGCAAGACGTATGACTTCCGCGCCTCCGGCTCAGTGCTGCGGTTCGATGGATTCCTCAAGATCTATGAGGTGACCGAAGACAAGAAGGACGAGGATGACGAGTCGGCCAACAAGCTGCCCAACCTGGACGGCGTCAAGGCGCTCGCACTGGATGAGCTTTTTCCGGATCAGCGCTTCACGCAGCCACTCCCACGCTACAACGAGGCTTCGCTGGTGAAGGAACTCGAAGAGCGCGGCATCGGACGGCCCTCGACGTACGCGTCGATCATCAACACCATCCAGGATCGCGAATACGTGGTGAAGCACGGCGGATCGCGGGGACGTTTCTATCCCACGGAGATTGGCGTGGTGGTGTGCGATTTGCTGGTGAAGAATTTTCCTTACATCTTCGATATGGCGTACACGGCCAAGCTGGAGGAGGAACTGGATGACATCGAAGAGGGCAAGGAGAAGTGGACCGATCTGCTGAATGGCTTCTACGACCACTTTGAGGATGAGCTCAAAGATGCCGGCAAGAAGATGGAAGACATCAAGCGGATGGAGATCCTGACGGACGAGAAGTGCGATCTGTGCGGAAGCCCTCTGGTTTTGAAGTGGGGCAAGTTCGGCACGTTCTTCGCCTGCTCGGCCTATGACAAGAAGGACAAGAACAGCTGCACCTTCACCAAGGAGAACACCGCGGCCAAGCCGGACATGAATACGCCCGAGGCGCAGGAGGCGGATGAGAAGGACGAGTACTGCGAGAATTGCGGCAAGGTGATGGTGCTCAGGCGCGGACCTTTCGGGATGTTCATGGCCTGCCCCGATTACAGCGCCGACCCGCCCTGCAAGACGATCCGCAAGCTGAGCCAGAAGCAACAGCAGAAGCCGCCCGTGCCCACAGGGGAAGACTGCCCGGTGTGCGGCAAGCCGCTGGTGCTGCGGCAGGGACAGTATGGGGAGTTTGTTTCCTGCTCCGGATACCCCAAGTGCAAATACATCAAGCAGAACCTGATTGAAGGGATGAAGTGTCCCAAGTGCGGAACCGGAGACCTGGCCGAGCGCAAGGCGCGGAGGGGAAACATCTTCTGGGGATGCACGAATTATCCCAAGTGCGACTTCACGTCGAACTATAAGCCGGTGCCGAAGAAGTGCCCGGAATGCGGCAGTCCGTACCTGGTGGAAAAGACGCTTCGGTCGGGGATTTTTCTTGAGTGCCCGAACAAGAAAAAGGGCGCCGAGGAAGAGACGGCGCCAAAGAAGCGGGCAGGCAAGGGAGCGAAAGCTGCGGAGTCTGCGGACGCCAATGTGGTTTGCACCTATTCCAAGCGGATCGGGAATGCGCCGCCTCCGCCGACTGTAGAGACGCACGGGCCGGTGCCGGAAAAGAAGGGAAGCAAGAGGGAACTGCAGCCGGCGTAAGAGCCTGCCCGGCAACCGGGGCTGCGCATTCCGTTTCAATCCGTTAGTATGAGGCAGCGGAGAGAAAACCGATGGAACGGATGCTTGCAACACCTGCGGATGCAGAGATCATTTTGAGACTGTATGAGCTGCGCACCGAAGCGCTGATGCGCGAGGCGCGCGCGTGGATGACCGGAGAGTTCTGGCCAACGACGGCGGAGGAGTTTTTTACCGTGGCCTCCAACCCCGGCAATCCGCATAATGCTTTCTTTCGCCAGGTGACCACCTACTGGGAGATGGCGGCGGCCATGGTGCTGCATGGAGCAGTATCTGCCGAGCTATTTGTGGACTGCAACGGCGAGGGGTTCTTTCTGCTGGCCAAGTTTGCGCCGATTCTTGCTGAAATCCGGACCAAAAACCCGGGATTCATGGTGAAGACCTCAGAGCTGGTGAACCGTTTTTCGGCGGCGGCCCAGAGGTACGAGGTTGCCCTGAAAAACATGGAGGTCCGGCGCAAGAGCATGGCTGCTCAGCTGGAGGCCAATGGGTAGGGTCGTAAGTCGTTGAAATTCCACGCCGTAAATTACTTGCCGAATTGGCTTTCGTGGGGGATGATGTTAGCTGATCGAGAGTTCCCAATTCCCTGGAGGTTCCCCGTGAAACGTGTAGCTGTCGCTCTAACCGCTGTTCTTGCTTTTGCTCCTGTTTCGGCCATGGCGGCCGACAGTACCATCAACGGATGGATTTCCGACGCCATGTGCGGCGCCAAGCATGCAGGCAGCGGCTCGGCGTGCGTGAAGAAGTGCATTTCGGGCGGCGAAGCGCCGGTGTTTGTGGACGAAGCCAAGAAGGAAGTCTGGGCCATCGACAATCCGGATGCGGTGAAGGCCTTCTACGGTGACCACGTGACAGTGAAGGTTGTCGCCGATGCAGATAAGAAGAGCGTCCATATCGACTCGATAGCGGAGGCAAAGTAAGGGCTCCCGGTGAGTTTTATGGGGCCAAAAGCACTCGCCACGGCATCCAATCTCTGTTAGTGTCGTATCCGTTAGAGCGATCCTATCGTTCAGGCGCCCCGGCCAAGTCGGCAAGAGACGGCCGTCGCAGTGTGGCGCAATCGGTAGACCGCTGCCGCCTTGTCGGACCCGGAACAATGGGTTGGGTGCAAGGGTAATTTGCGGAATCTACAGGGAATAGACCATGGCAAGAGCAGTCTGGAACGGCAAAGTAATCGCCGAAAGCGATGCAACGGAGACGGTAGAGGGAAATGTATACTTTCCTGAATCCAGCCTCAAGCGGGAGTATTTTCGCCCCAGCAGCACCACCTCAACCTGTCCGTGGAAGGGCCAGGCGCGCTACTTTAACCTGCTGATCGAGGGGCAGGACAACCCGGACGCAGCCTGGTACTACCCGGATCCCAAGCCGGCGGCGCGGAAGATCAAGGGGTACGTGGCCTTCTGGCGGGGCGTGGAAGTGGAAAAATAGGGCTGCTTCCGGCCGAGTGACCGCCGAGCGAGCGAGGACAGCTGCCTCCGGTTCCAACCGATATTCCGTGCGGGCGAGCATTGCCTGCCGAAGCCCCCACAAAAATGGACAGGAGCTGAAATGCGCTTGCGCACATTTCTATTCGCAGCCGTGGTTTCTCTGGCTCTGGTCGGATGTGAGCACAGGACGGCCCGGATTGCGACGCCTGTGGCGCCCACGCTGGCGGGCGACGCGGCGCACCCCGGAAAAGCCTCCGGCTGGGTGGACACGAAGCTCTACTTTGGCCTGGGGCCGGCAGACCACCCGGAGCAGGGCGTAAGCGAGGCCCAGTGGCGGGCTTTCCTGGACAAGGAAGTCACGCCGCGCTTTCCCGACGGGCTGAGCGTGGTAGACGTCTACGGCCAGTGGCAGAGCGCCAAGGAGACCGCGCCGGAGCGGCTGCGATCGAAGATGCTGATTGTCGATTATCCCGACACGGCGGAGAACCGAGCCAAGGTGGAGGCGATACGGGTGGCGTGGAAGCAGAAGACTGGCGACCAGTCGGTGCTGCGGGTGACCGAGCCGGTGGATGTGTCGTTCTGATGTTTGCACGGTGTTTGGATCCGTGCTTACCCACCCTTTCGCAAACGACGCCAAAAGATGAGGCACCCGGCTGTTGATGCGCATCCTTGGCGGGCGTAGCCATTTCGGCTACACTTGGTGGAGGAGGCTCATATGCGTCAAGTATCGTTGCGCGAGTTTCGAACACGCGGCGCCAAAGCCCTGGAGTCGGTTCCGCGCGGGGAGACGGTTCTGCTCTCCGGCCAACAGGGGCCCGCGTACTTCCTTATCCCAGTCCTGGGAGATGTGGCCGCCGAGGATCGGGAACTGCGACGGGCTATGGCGAAGGCGAGCCTGCGCACGAGCTGGATTCACGCCCAGGCGTCGGCCCTGAATACGGTGGCTGAGGAGCAGATTGACCAGCAGCTCAACCAGGAGATCGACCAGGTCCGCAGTGAGCGACAGCGCCGGAAGACTGGATGAGACTCGTTGTGCTGGACACCAATGTGGTTGTCTCGGCAGGCATCCAACCTGAGGGCGCACCTGCCCGCCTGATGATGGATTGGATTCTAGAGGGACAGGTGCAGGTTGTGACCAGTCCCTGGATCGTAGAGGAATACAGGGAGGTCGCACGGCGAACGAAATTCTTCCGTTACGGATTTCCTCCTATATGGCTGGAGTTCCTGATCGCGGAGAGCCTGCACCTTCCGGACCCCGAGGAATGGCCATTTGCAGGCCCGGATCCAAGGGATCTGCCCATTCTTGCACTGGCTCATGCCGCGGGCGCTTGGCTGGTGACCGGGAACCTGAAGCACTTTCCCCCGGCTCTTCGACACGGAGTCACCGTGCTTTCACCTGGAGAATACCTGGCTCACCTCATGGAGGGCACGGCTCCAGCAGGTTGATGGACAATGGCCAATTACTGCGCAAAGAGCACGAGAGGGATCGCGCCGCCCATTGCCTTGTAACCGGCAGGGGATGGATGCAGGTGATCGCCGCAGTCGTAGGCGGGCAGCAGTTGATCGGGATGAGCGGGGTCGCGCACAACGCTGTCGAAATCGATGACTGCGTCGAAGTGCCCGGCGGCGCGAATCCACTGGTTCACGGCTTGGCGGTCGGCTTCGCCGAGCGGGCCGGGGTGGTAGTAGCCTGAACCCACATATGGAGTAATCGTCGCTCCATAGACGCGCAGACCATGCGCGTGAGCTCGGTCGACGATCTGCCGATACGCTGCGAGAACCCGCTGCACCAGGGCCGCGTGCTCGGCCGGAGAGACTTCGCCGTCCCGAGCCAGCCCGCCGAGATCGTTCACGCCTTCAAAGACGATGACCCATCGCACGCCGGCGGGCGCGAGCACATCGCGATCGAAGCGCGCCAATGCGTTCGGGCCCAGGCCATCGGTCAGCAGGTGATTTCCGCCGAGGCCCTGGTTGGAAACGGCGATGTTGCGTGTTTCCGGTGCGGCCTGGAGCCTGGCAGCGAGCACATCGGTCCAGCGGTCGTTTCCGTTGGTGGTGGCGCCGTGGCCGTCTGTGATCGAGTCTCCGAGTGCAACAACGACACCGGCGCCCGGCGCGGCCTGTACGTCAATCGCGGCAACCAGGTACCAATGGTCAACGTGTTTCGGATCCGCCAGATTTGCGGCGCTGACCCGGTCTCCATGGATGTAGTAGGACGTGGCGCGCGAGCCCGGGTGCCCTGTCTCGCGGGTTGGCGCGGCATCCAGGTGAAAGGTCACCGCCAGATCGGACAACGGCGGCACGGGAAAGTCGAGCGGATCGGAGACGAACTCCGCGCCGGGAGGGACGGTGACGCCGGTGTTGCCTGTGAATGTGAGAGGCCGGTCGGTCGCCGGGTCAATTGCCGGAGAGGACGGCGAAAGCGGGCGCGCGATGTGCACCGACGTGAAGTGGAGCGCCTCGGTTCCGAAGGCGTTGGAGAGATGCACACGCAGCGCCGGTCCTCCGACGGAGAGGTGAAAAATTTGCCGAACGGTGGCGTCCTGCAGGTCGTCCGCCGGCAAGGCGTTTTGCGGTTCGGGAATCTGCTGGCTGGCCGACCAGCTTGCTATCCACACCGGAGCGGAGATGGACGACTGGGCTGCAGGCAACGTGACCGACGCGACTATGAAGGCCAGCGCAAAAAGGCCCCGAGACAGAATTCGTGTGCTGAGTGACGTTTTCATGGTTTGGGGTTTACTATTGTCGCGCCAGATAAATCGCTTTTCTGGGAACAAGCAAGCATACCACCCGTGGAGGTTCGCATGCCCGCCCCGTTTAGCTCTCGGTCTCTTCTTCCTGCCATTTTGGCAGTAGCCGCAATGGCAGCCACGGTAGCTGCCCAGAACCCGCCCCCCGTGACGTTCACCGCCGATCAGGATCACCAGAACATGATGGATCAACTGGGCATCAAAGCCCTGCGGCCAGGGCCGAGCGGCAACGAGAGCGCGCCCAACCACGCGAACAACGACGAATCGATAGCCAATCCTTATCCCAACGTTCCTGATCCGCTGACTTTGAACAACGGGCAGAAAGTGACAACCGCGAAGATGTGGTGGGACGAGCGCCGTCCGGAGCTGGTGGAGATGCTGTCGAAGTATGTATATGGACGCGTCCCGAATGAAGTGCCCAAAGTGAAATGGACGGTGACGGCGGTGGATCACGAGATGATCGGCTTTACGCCGGTCATTGCCAAGGACCTGATTGGAGAGGTGGACAACTCGTCGTATCCAGCCATCAGCGTCCGCATCCACATGACGCTGGTAACGCCCGCTGCAGCAAAGGGGCCCGTACCGGTGCTGATGATGTTCGGCCGCGCCGGTTTCCCGTCTCCGAATGAGCCAATGGGCGGCGACCTGGACAAGATCAACGCCGCGTGGAAGGCTTTGCTTGTGCAGCAGGATCCTTCGCTCAAGGATGTGATTGCGCAGCATCCGGCGTGGCAGCCGGTGAAGGAGACTCCGTTCCAGTTCCCGCAGCGGAATGAAGACGGCGACCTGCCCAACACATGGCAGTTGATCGGCGCGGGCTGGGGTTTTGTGCTCTTCGATCCGGCCAGCGTGCAGGCAGACAACGGCGCCGGCATCACGCGCGGCATCATCGGGCTGGTGAACAAGGGCCAGCCGCGCAAACCGGAGGACTGGGGCTCGCTGCGCGCATGGGCCTGGGGCGCGGGACGCGGGCTCGATTATCTTGAGACCGATCCGGCCGTGGATGCGAAACACGTTGGGATCGACGGCGTGTCGCGGTACGGCAAAGCCGCGCTGGTGACCATGGCGTTCGATCAACGCTTCGCCATGGTGCTGGTTGGCTCCTCGGGCAAAGGAGGGGCTACGCTGCTGCGGCGCAACTTCGGCGAGGCCGTGGAGAGCCTGACCGGAGGCGAATATTACTGGATGGCCGGGAACTTCATGAAGTACGGCGCGTCGGAGGCAAGCTTCGGCAGCATGAATCCCGGCGACATTCCAGTGGACTCGAACGAACTGATCGCACTGTGCGCTCCGCGGCTCACCTTCATCAGCTACGGGGTGCCGGAGAAGGGCGATGCCAAGTGGCTGGACCATGAAGGCAGCTTCATGGCGACGATAGATGCCAGCCGCGTCTTCGCACTGGTGGGCGCAAAGCCGCTCGATATTGCAGGCGATTACCGCACCGCGAAGATGCCGCCGGTGAACGAAGGGCATCTCGACGGGCAACTTGCATGGCGGCAGCATGACGGCGGGCACACGGACGCGCCCAACATGAAGTGGTTCATTCTGTGGGCCGATAAATTCATCGGGCATACGCCGCCGCAGTAGGGATACGGTCGGCTATCTTTGGCATGAAGGAACGCCTCGATGAGAGCTCATCGAGGCGTTGCCATTTGAAGATGTGTTTCTTTTTCGGCACGACTGAAGCCGTGCCCTGATACAGAACAGGCTTTCGGAACAGGCTCTAATACGCTTGCAACTGGTCCAGCGGCAGGCGGACGAGGAAGCAGGTGTCGCCGGGCTCGGAGCGCACGCCCAGAAATCCGCGGTGCTTGCGGACGATGCGCATGGCGTTGTCGAGACCGAGGCCGAGGCCCTGGCCGGGCGGCTTGGTAGTGAAAAACGGCTCGAAGATGCGGTCCTGCAACTCGGGCCGGATGCCGAGGCCGGAGTCCCAGATTTCCACCAGCAGCAATTCGCCTTCGAGGCGAACGTTGATGCGGAGCTGGCCCTTCGATTCAGTGTCGTTCTTCTCTGCAATGGCTTCGAGGGCGTTTTCGATCAGCGCGGTCCAGACCTGGTTGAGTTCGCCGCCATAGGCGCTGATGGTGGGCAGATCGGGCGCGTAGTCGCGGATAACCTGGACATCGCCGATGCGCGACTGGAGCATCTGCAGGGTGGCGTCGATGCCGGCCGGAACATCGACTTCGAGAATTGGGGCGCGGTCCATGTAGGCGTAGGTCTTCACGGCGCTGATGAGGTCGAAGATGCGGGCGGTGGAGTTGACCAGCGTCTCAACCGAGCGCGTGGAGCGCAGGTAGCGGGCGAAGTACTGGAGAAGGACGCAGATCTCGGCTTGGCCGAGAAAGGTGGGCAGAGCCTCAAGGTCGGCGACGGTGACAGATTGCTCAGCCAACTGCGCTGCAATCTCCCAGGAGTCGGGGCAGGGCAGCGCGGCAAGCCAGGAGCGCAGGGCCTCTTCGCGGGGGATGAGGCTGACAGCTTGAAGGTCGGCGGCTTTGGCCGTCCGATCGATGATCTTCTGCTCCCAGGCCTCAATGGAATCGATCTGCTCTTCGCTTAGACAGAGGTTGACCAGCTTGAAGCGGTTGGCGCGGTTGGCGCGCAGCTCGGTCATCAGGCCGGAGGCGGCGCGCTGCGCGGCGGAGGCGGGATTGTTGAGCTCGTGGGCCAGGTTGCCGGCCAACTTGCCGAGGGCGGTGAGCTTCTCTGCCTGCTGCTCGATGCGGGTCACCTCGCGGACGCGGTCAAGCAGCGTGGAAACCACGCGCTGGCTCATGGAGGGAATGGCCTGGAGCATCTCGGGGAAGACGGACTTGTGAACGGCCAGGACCCAGCAGTCGGTGACGGCAAAACCCTGACCGCCGTAGCCCTTCATGCGCGAGTAAGGGAGAAGGCCGGTCATTTGGCCGGTACGGCCGATAAACAAGGCCATGGTGCCGCCTTGCGGACGGCGCACGTGGATTTCGCCCTTGAGGATGAGCATCATCTGCTCGGCCGGGGCGCCTTGTTCGAAGAGGATTTCACCCGCGGGGGCAATCAGCTCTTTGCCGTGGTGGGCGAGCCAGAGCCGGTCTTCGAAGGGCAGCCCGTGCAGGGGCACGACGCGATTGATGGCTTCCGCGATGGTTTCAGCGGGGGTAGGACAGGCAGGCTCGGTAATGGTTGGGGAGAGCATCCGGGGACCTCCGGGCGTTCACCTCCAGAATAGCCTATTGCGGTGCCATTGCATGGAGCGGGCTCTCACGTGGCGGGATGGATTGATGTGCCCGGAGCCATTTGCGATTTCGGGAAGAAACACTTCCGGATGGGCTGCCACTCGGTCCAAACCCGACGTGTGCGAGAACCGACAATCACAAGTGCTGGACCCGGCGTTTGTCTGGTCGGAGTGCCAAAGTGATCGCGTGCCACACAACACAGTCTCTGATAAGCTTTTTCCCAAAGTACGCGACAGGACGAGGTAGCCGCTTCCATCGAATCATTACGCATATGCCGATGGGTTCGGCCACACGGCAAATTTGAGGTAAGGCACCCGCAATATGGTATCGCCTGAGAGGGAGAAAATCATGGCTGCTTATCTGATTTCAGTTTGCAGGAGCGTCGCCGACCGCAGCCGGCTTGAGGAGTACTGGGCCAACGCTGCACCGTCGTTCGAAGGCTTCGGCGCTAAGCCGCTTGTGGCCTACGCACCATTCGAGGTATTGGAGGGATACGCTCCAGTGAAGGGAGTCGTCTTGTTCGAATTTCCGTCCGCCGAGAGCGCTAAGCGCTGGTACACAAGCCAGAAATACCAGGACGTGAAGCGCCAGCGAGACGGCGCTGCTGAATTCGAATTGATCCTTGTTGAGGGAGGATGGAAGCCCGCCGCCGAGCGCATGCCGGAAACGAAGACGTAATCAACGCCAGGAGCATGATTATCAATTTGCCAAACGGGGAAAGGGGTTCGAATATTGGAATATGCCAGAATTGCCGGCAGGTTCGGGAGTCAGATAGATTTCGTTCCGCGCACAGCGGTGTGGCCCGCCTCGACTGAGAGCGGATGTGTGCACGGCTATGATGGAATGCATGAGAGTTGAGGAAGCAGTTTGAGCGGGTTGATTCCCGAGCGGTTGCGCCGCGTTCCGGTGCTGGCGTGGATGGTTCTGATTGCGCTGGCTTTGCGACTGGCGGTGATTCCCTTTGACACCATTGAGAACCTGATGGACGCCGAGCACATTCACGCCTGGGAGCAGGGGAATGTGGCGCGGGCGCTGCTTGTGGGTCACGGATTTGGCAGCCCGTTTGTTTCGTCGCAGACATCGGCCATCATGCCGCCGGTGTATCCGCTGGTTGTGGCTGGGATTTTCGCGGCGTTCGGTGTGCACACGGCGGCGTCGATCTTTGCCGTGCATGCATTCGACTGCCTGACTAGTGCGCTGGCCTGCATTCCCATCTTTCTTTTGGCCAGGCGTAGCTTTGGGCCGCGCGTCGGCTTGTGGGCGGGGTGGGCGTGGGTGTTTTTCCCCTACGGGATTTACTTTGCGGCGGCGTGGGCGTGGTCGACGCACCTGCTGATGCTGAGCTTGCTGTGGCTGCTCTACCTGGCGCAGGAGATCGAGGTTTCGCCGCGGTTGGGCGTGTGGGCCGGCTTTGGATTGCTGGCCGGGTTTGCAGGGCTTTGCGAGCCGTCGGTGCTGGTTGTAGTGCCGTTTCTGCTGGTGCTTGCGGCGTGGAGGCTGGCGCGGGCAGGGAAGCGATGGCTGGCGCCGGGGATGGTGGCTTCGCTGGTGCTCGCAGCCACGATTGCGCCGTGGCTGATCCGGGATGCGCGGTTGTTTCACCGTTTCATTCCCATGCGCGACAGCATGGGGCTGGAATTGTGGATGGGCAACAACGGGTACGATGCACGATTCACCAGCGACCAGATCCATCCGCTGCACGACGCGCAGGAACTGGCCGACTACGACCGCATGGGCGAGCTGGCCTACATGGACCACAAGGGGGCGCAGGCTCATGCGTACATCAAGGCGCATCCGGGATGGTTTGCGAAGATGTGCCTGCGGCGTGCGGTTTACCTGTGGACGGGGTACTGGAGCTTTGATCCGTCGTATCTGAAGATGGAGCCGATGGACCCGTTCAATGTGCCTTTCCAGAGTTGCCTGACGCTGCTTGCGCTCGCGGGGCTGTGGTTGGCCTGGAAGCGGGCGCGCTGGGAGGCGATTCGCTACGCGGGCGTGCTGTTTCTTTTTCCGATTGTGTACTACTTCAGCCACCCGGAGCCGTACCACATGCGAACGCTCGATCCGTTGATGGTGATTCTGGGCTGCCTGGTGATTGTGGGCCGGGCGCCCGCGGTGCGGCAGGCGCCGCTTTCGCGGTCTTCTGCGCAGGGGTGAAGGGTTGTGCTTTCCACCCTCGCGCCAGAAAAAAGCGCAAGGATGGGGCACGGAGCTCGCAGCGGCTTCAAGGAGAGTGACTCGATCCGCAACTCCGATGGTATGATGGGTCGGTTTGAAGAACTGAGGAAGGAACCTGCCCGTGCTGAAAACCTTTTCATTTGCGCTTTTGTTTTTGACCTGCCCCTCGCTTGTCGTCGCACAAAACGCAGCCGTGCATTTCGATGCAGGGAAAAAGGTCTTCCGCCTGGATGGCGGCAACACCACCTACGTGTTTGGAGTGAACACGCGCGGCGAGTTGCAGCAGCTCTACTGGGGCGGGCGGCTCGGCGCGACGGACAGCTTTCCGGAGGCCAAACCGCTGCGGGAGTGGGCCTCGTTCGATTCTTCTTACTCGAACACTCCGCAGGAGTACGCGGGGTGGGGTGCGGGGCTGTTCAACGAGCCGGCACTGAAGGTCACCTTTCCCGATGGAAACCGCGACCTGGTGCTGCATTACGAAAGCCACACGGAGACGGCGCACGGGTTCGACGTTGTGCTGAAGGATATTTCGCGGCCGATCTTTGTGACGCTGCACTACGCAATGGATCCGGAGAGCGGGATTCTGGCGCGGAATGCGACGATCGAAAACCGTGGGACTGGATCGGATGCGGGCGCGGTGACGGTGGAGCAAGCGGCTGCCGCGGCATGGGCGCTGCCGGCCGGGCACTACACGCTCAACTATCTCACCGGGCGCTGGGCGGGAGAGTGGACGCTGACGCAGGAAGCTGTGCATCCGGGAGCACGCGTAATTGAAAGCCGGCGCGGATCGACGGGGCACCAGGCCAATCCGTGGTTTGCGATTCAGGCTGGAGATGCGAACGAAGATCATGGCGACGTATGGTTCGGCGCACTGGGTTGGAGCGGATCGTGGCGCATCACGGTGGAGCAGGACCAGTTGGATGAGGTGCGCGTGACGGGCGGATTTAATCCGTTCGACTTCGGATATGTGCTGAAGGGCGGCGAGAAGCTGGAGACGCCGGTGTTCTACGGAGGGTATGCGCATAACGGGCTGGGAGGGGCCTCGCGCATGCTGCATCGCTTTGAGCTGGAGCACATTCTGCCGCGCACGCAGGCAACGGCTGCACAGCTGCTGCCGAAGGTACGGCCGGTGATCTACAACTCGTGGGAGGCGACGGAGTTCAGGGTGAACGAGGCCGGGCAGATGGCGCTGGCGGAGAAGGCCGCGGCGCTGGGCATCGACCGCTTTGTGATGGACGATGGGTGGTTTGGCCAGCGCAAGGACGATCACGCGGGGCTGGGCGACTGGTATGTGAACAAGGGGAAGTTTCCCAACGGACTCAAGCCTCTCATTGACAAGGTGCATGCGCTGGGCATGGACTTCGGGCTGTGGTTCGAGCCGGAAATGGTCAATCCGGACTCCGATCTCTACCGTGCGCATCCGGACTGGGTGCTGCACTTCCCCGGAAGGCCGGAGAGCGAGCAGCGGAATCAGCTGGTGCTGAACTTGGCGCGGCCGGATGTGCGGGACTACGTGCTGGGGTTCCTGGACAAGATTCTGACCGAGAACGACATTGCGTTCTTGAAGTGGGACTACAACCGCAACTGGAGCGAGCCGGGATGGGACCAGCTTCCCACGGCGGAGCAGAAGAAAGTGTATGTCGCGTTCACGCAGAATCTGTACGGCATTCTGGCGGAGTTGCGGAAGCGGCATCCGAACGTAGAGATCGAGGATTGCTCGGGCGGCGGCGGGCGCGTTGACTTGGGAATTCTGCGCTACACCGACGAGGTGTGGACCTCGGACAATACCGATCCCTTTGACCGGCTGAGCCAGCAGGATGGATTCAGCTACGCGTATACGCCGCAGGTGATGATGGCGTGGGTGACGGACTCGCCGCATGACCTGGGGCACCAGGTACGTGTCACCTCCATCCCGTACCGGATGCTCAGCTCGATGCAGGGTTCGCTGGGGATTGGCGCCGACATTACCAAGTGGACGCCGGACGAAATGGCCACGGCGAAGCGGCTGATTGCGGCCTACCACGAGGTTCAGCCGACCATTGTGGAGGGCGCGCTCTACCGGCTGCTCTCTCCGCGCGATGGGAGCGAGTTTTCGGCGACGCAGACGGTGAATGCGATCAAGAGCCAGTCGGTGGTGTTTGCATTCATTCATTCGACGCAGAAAGCGCGCGGGTTTCCGACGCTCAAGCTGCAGGGGCTGGATCCGGCTGCGGAGTATGCTCTCACCCCAATCGAAGGCAAGGCGGGGCCTGACACGCCGTCGGTGGCGAGCGGTGCCTGGTGGATGAACCATGGCCTCGATTTCGACGAGAGTTTCCGCGGGGACTTTCAGGCGATGGCCTTCCGGCTGGACCGCAAGTAAACAAACGGGATGGATCGGTCACCGTCGGAGGTACAATCGGGGCTATGGAGGCCGGAATGGGGACTGCTCAGAATACGCTTGTCGTAGATTTGGGGCCGCTGCGCGAGGCGGTGGAAGAGCGGGTGAAGAGCGGCTCATACGCTTCGGCCGATGAGGTGATTCGGGCGGGATTGCTGGCGCTGGAGCGTGAGGAGAAAGCCACGGACGAATGGCTGGTGGAACTGGCAAAGGAGTCTATGGCTGATCCTCGACCAAGCGTCCCGGCAGTGCAGGTGTTCCGGGAGATCCGTGCCAAGTATGGCCGCCCTGCGACCGAGTAGGCCACTTGAAACGTTACGAGGTTCGTTTCCTTGCGGGGGCCATTGATGATCTTGACGCGCTCTTTGTCTATATTGCGCGACGGTCGAGTCTTGAGATAGCGGATAGTTATCTGGCGCGGATTGAGCGGTCTTGCCTCTCACTTCAGAGTCTTCCTGTGCGCGGGACAGCGGTCACCGGCGACGTAAGCGGTCTGCGCACGATGGGTTTCGAGTGCAGAGTGACGATCCTGTTCAGAGTCGGAGTGGATCGTGTCGATATCTTGCGGGTTCTCTATGGCGGAAGAGACTTAGAGCCGTCGGTTGAGGAGTTCCCGGAGCAGTAGGCAGGATTCAGCACTTACAACAAGCGCCATGAAAGAACAAGTTCCTGAGTCCAACAGCGAAGCCGTAGGGCTCGAACTCCGGTCCTCATCCGGAAAAGGGGCAGACTTGACCGAGATCCCGACTGGTCGAAGGCGAAACTCGCGAAGCTGCTCAACTTGAAGCTTTCGCTTAGAACATTCCCTATGCGGCTGCCCGCGGCCATGATCGGAGACCTGAAGATTCTGGCCAATAAACGGGACGCGCCTTATCAGCCGCTGCTGAAGGTGTTTTTGCCGGAACGGCTGGAGAAGGAGCGGGGCCAGAGGAAGGCGGGGTAGAAGGACGCCCTCTGACGCGCTTAACGCAAAGCCAAGTGTGCCTGGAGCGTGGGGCAACCAGCACAAATACAAAGGGCCTCCAGCTAGAATTCAATAGCCGAAGGCCGTTTTGTTTACCGCGTCTTTGCGACTTCTTCCACAGTAACGGGATCAAGGAAGGGCATGGCGGCGCGGAGTTGCTTGCCGACAATCTCAACCGGGTGCTTGGCTTCGGCTTCGCGGAATGCCAGAAATTCCTTGCGGCCGGAGTTCTGGTCGGCGAGAAATCGCCTGGCGAAGGAGCCGTCCTGGATCTCCGCCAGAATGGCTTTCATGGCCTTCTTGCTTTCGGCGTTGATGACGCGCGGACCGCTGACGTAGTCGCCCCACTCGGCGGTGTCGGAGATGGAGTAGCGCATGTAAGCGAGGCCGCCGCGGTAGATGAGATCGACGATGAGCTTCAGTTCGTGGAGGACTTCGAAGTAAGCGCTCTCGGGCTGATAGCCGGCCTCGGTCAGGGTCTCGTATCCAGCCTTGATGAGGGCGCTGACGCCGCCGCAAAGCACGGCCTGCTCGCCGAAGAGGTCAGTCTCGGTCTCCTCTTTGAATGTCGTCTCGAGGACTCCGGCGCGGGTGCAGCCGATGCCTTTGAGATAGCTGAGAGTGAGCGCGTGGGCGTGGCCGGTGGCGTCCTGATGGATGGCGATGAGGCCGGGTACGCCGCCGCCCTCGGTGAAGACTTCGCGCACGCGATGACCCGGGGCCTTGGGTGCGGCCATGCCCACATCGATGCCTGCGGCGGGGACGATGGTCTTGAAGTGAATGTTGAAGCCGTGCGCAAACAGGAGCAGTTTGCCGGCGGCAAGATTGGGGCCGATCTCCTCGGCATACAGCTTGGCCGCGGTCTGATCGGGAACCAGGACCATCACCACGTCAGCCCATTTGGTGGCTTCGGGAACGGTGGCCACTTCCAGGCCGGCCTTCTGCGCCTTGGCGATGGACTTGGAGTTGGCGGCGAGGCCGACTTTGACCTGGACGCCGGAGTCCTTGAGGTTGAGGGCGTGTGCATGCCCCTGGGAGCCGTAGCCGATGATGGCCACCTTCTTGGCTTGAATGAGGGAAAGGTCGGCGGCGTGATCGTAGTAAGTCTTAGCCATTGTTTTCTCTTCTTTTCCTTTGCTTGTTGGGTGCTTTCTGAAGTGTACGATTTGCGTTCGGGGTTTCCCACCCCTGCGGCAGAAAAAGCCGTAAGGATGGAGCACGGAGCGTTCGCTGCGCACCCGGCAAAATCAGAAGCGATTCGTTACTCCGGGTCGGTGGGGACGGCCTCTTCCAGGGTCTCTGCGGGCTCGCCTTCAGTCTCCTGCGCTTCATTCGGGCCTGCGCCCATGGCCTTCAGGACGCTGGACGTGTGGCAGCCGCGGCGCATGGTCATTTTACCGCTGCGGCAGATTTCGAGGATGCGGCCATCGTCTTCGCGCAGAACCTCGATGAGGCCTTCGATCTTGCTTTCGACGCCGGTCATCTCGATCATCAGCGACTCGGATGTGAGGTCGACGATGCGGGCGCGGAAGACTTCAACGAGGTCGAAGAGCTGCGAGCGGTTGGCGGGCGTGGCGGCGACCTTGATGAGCGCCAGCTCGCGGGTGACGCTGGGCGCCTGGGCAATGTCGTCCACATCCACGACGTTCTCCAGTTTGAACAGGCTGGCACGAATGCGATGGCCTGCCTCGGCAGATGCCTCGCAGACCAGCGTGAGGCGCGACAGGCCGGGGCGCTCGCTGCGGCCCACGGTGAGCGAGTTGATGTTGATGTTCAGACGGCGGAACAGCGATGCCACGCGCGTGAGCACGCCCGGCAAGTCTTCTACGTAAGCGACGAATGTGTGCAGCATGATAGCTCCCAGCCTCTAGCTTCTAGCTCCTAGCTTCCAGCTCGTTGCTTCCAGCTTCCGCGGGCCGCCAAAAGTGTTTGACGAGCACTGGAAAAGCTAAAAGCTGGAAGCTAGCAACTGGAAGCTGCATTAATTGTCTTCCGGCGTTTCCAGCAGCGGATCCTTCGCACCGGGGCGGCGAATCATCTCGTGAAGCGCGGAGCCGGCGGGAATCATGGGATAGACCGACTCTTCCTTTTCGACCATGAAGTTGAGCAGGAAGGTGCCGGGCGCGTTGCGGGCTTCGGCGACGGCATCGGCCACTTCGGCGCGATTATGAACGGCGCGGCCGCGGATGCCGTGCGCATCGGCGAGCTTGACAAAGTCGGGGCTCACCAGCGGCGTGGCTTCGTAGTTACGCTCGTAGAAAAACTCCTGCCACTGGCGCACCATGCCGAGATAGCCGTTGTTGATGATGGCGATGTTGATCTTGATGTTTTCCTGGACGATGGTGGAGAGCTCGGCCGCGGTCATCTGGAAACCGCCGTCGCCTGCCACGACCCAGACTTCCTTCTCCGGGCAAGCGAATTTCGCCCCGATAGCCGCGGGTAGTGCAAAACCCATTGTCCCGAGGCCGCCGGAAGTGATCAGCGAGCGGGGGCTCTCGTGGTGGAAGTACTGCGCCTCCCACATCTGGTGCTGGCCAACGTCGGTGACCACGATGGCGTTGCCGCCGGTGATGCGCCAGATGTCGTGAATGACGTGGGCGGCGTAAAGGTGGCCGGAGTCGGGGAGATTCTTGATGTCGCGCACGGCCACGGCGCCCTTACTTGCTTCGATGGTCTTGATCCACGCCGAGCCGTCGCGGCCTGCGATGCGCGGGAGCAACTGTTCAAGCACCTCGCGCAGATCGCCGACCAGGGCCACGTCGACCTTGATGTTCTTGTTGATCTCGGCGGGGTCGACTTCGATGTGAATCTTTTTCGATTTGAGCGAGTAGGTGGAAGTGGAACCTGTGACGCGGTCATCAAACCTCATGCCGCAGGCGATGAGCAGGTCGGCTTCCTGAATGGCGTGGTTGACCC
>CAYUJM010000062.1:0-22950 GCA_964445025.1 uncultured Occallatibacter sp.
CCTTCTACCTTGAGACCTTCGGCTGCCAGATGAATGCCCATGACTCCGAAAAGGTGATTGGCACATTGCAGCAGCAGGGCTACCGGCAGGTTGAATCGGAAGAAGACGCCGGTCTGATCCTCTACAACACCTGCTCCATCCGCGACAAAGCCGAACAAAAGGTCTTCAACCGCCTGAATGACTACAAAAAGCTGCATAAGGCCGGCAAGCGTTTCGGCGTGCTGGGCTGCGTGGCACAGCAAGAGGGCGAAAAAATCTTCGAGCGGGCTCCGTATGTGTCGCTGGTGTCCGGCTCGGCCTCCTACCGCAAGCTGCCGGAGATGCTCACCCGCCTGGAAGCCGGCGAGACGCGCGTCACCGGCCTTGACGACCGCCAGACGGACGAGACCTTCGAAACCGAGTTCACGGCACGGCAGAACCCCTATCGCGGATACATCACCATCATCGAAGGTTGCGACAAGTTCTGCGCCTACTGCGTGGTGCCATACACGCGGGGCAAGGAACGCAGCCGGACGGCATCGTCGGTGCTGGAGGAAGCGCGGCGCATCGCCGACCTGGGCTATACCGAGATCCAGTTGCTGGGCCAGAACGTGAACAGCTACCGCGATCCGGAAGGGAAGTTGAGGTTCTCCGAACTCTTAGCGGCCGTTGGGCAGGTGCCAGGGATAAGACGCGTGCGCTTCACTACCAGCCACCCGCGCGATTTTACCCGCGATATTCTCGAGGCCATCGACGCCTTTCCAACCCTGTGCGATCATGTGCATCTGCCCGTTCAGTCGGGGTCTGCCCGGGTCCTGAAGATGATGGCCAGGGAATACACCCCGGAGTGGTACCTTGAGCGCATCTCATGGATCAAGGCGGCAAAGCGGAGCATCTCACTTTCGACCGACATCATTGTTGGGTTCCCGGGCGAGACTGGCGACGATTTCATCCAGACCATGGACCTTCTTGCCCAGGTGGAATACGATTGCGTTTTCGGATTCAAGTACTCAGGCAGGCCCAACACGCCGGCATTGACGATGATTGACTCCATTCCGGACGCTGAGAAGGCCCACCGGCTTCAAGTACTGCTTGACCGTCAGCGAGAGATTCAACGGGTCAATTATGCCAAGCATTTAGGGCAGGTTATGGAAGTAATGGTTGAAGGGGTCAATCCAGCGCGGGGTCAGATCAACGGCCGCAGCAGCCAGAACAAGCCCGTGAACTTCACCTGCGGACAACCCATCGCGCCGGCGCCGGGCAGCTATTTGCAGGTCAGAATTACGGGGTCGCATCCCAACAGTCTGGTCGGCGAAGCCGTCTAACGGGAACAGTTGTACGGAAGAAGGGAATCATGGATATCGAGGTGAGGATACGCGGACTGATGATGGATCCGGCCACCAATATGCCCATCATCGTGCTCAAGGATGTTGCTTCCGATGCGGTCATGCCGATCTGGGTGGGCTTCTTCGAAGTGAAGGCAATATCCGATGAAATTGAGAAGATCGCCGCGCCGCGCCCGATGACTCACGATCTTGCCAGGAATATCATCCAGAACTTGAATGCTAAGCTGGAACGTGTAGTGATTAATGAGCTTAGAGATGAGACATTCCTGGCTGTCTTGTTCCTGAAACAAGGGGATGAGCCGGTTACGATCGACGCCCGGCCCTCGGACGCGATTGCGCTGGCACTGCGCGCGGATTGCCCCATTTACGTCTCGGAGCAGGTAATGCAGACCGCCAAGTTGAACACCTCGGGGCCGCCCGAGGGCCCTACCGCTGAGCAGTTGCGCGGCTGGCTGGAAGGGTTGAACGACGAGGATCTGGGCCGGTACAAGATGTAAAATCCTGGCCCGGAGCCGCTCCTCATGGTCCCATTGACGTTTTCTCGCCGCGCAATACTGCGCATGGTTCCGGCCTTTGCCTTGCAAGGCGCGCCAATTGCCTTCGCGGGCACAGAATCTGCTGTGCAGCAATTCCGCACAATTGAATTTGGCATCGGCGGCCGTTTGGGAGTAGCCGCTCTGGACACGGGTTCCGGCCGGAGGTTGGCGTACCGCGGCGAGGAACTATTCGCCATGTGCAGCACCTTCAAATTTCTGCTTGCAGCCTGCATCCTGAAGCGAGCCGATGCCAAGGCCGAGAATCTGAACCGGCGGATCTCGTACAGCCAGAAAGACTTGCTGGAGTACGCGCCGGTCACGCGAGCTCATGTTCAGGAGGGTTCGCTGACGGTTGGAGAGCTTTGCGCCGCGGCCGTCGAGGTGAGTGACAACACAGCGGCCAATTTGCTCCTTGAGCAGGTCGGCGGGCCGGCTGGGCTGACAGATTTTATTCGGACGCTGGGGAACCGGGTCACCCGGTTGGATCGCACCGAACCCGACCTCAACAGCGCCTTGCCGGGGGATCCTCGGGATACGACCAGCCCAATCGCCATGGTGGAGTCCATGGAGAAGTTGCTGACCGGCGAGGTCTTGTCGGCCGTGAGCCGGAAGCAGCTGGCAGCATGGATGGAAAAGTGCAGCACGGGAAGCAAGCGGCTGCGCGCGGGCATTCCTGCAGACTGGCGCGCCGGCGACAAAACCGGAACAGGTGCGCGCGGAGCTATGGGGGACATCGGCATCTTCTGGCCGCCAGCCAGGTCGCCGATCCTGGTTGCAGCGTATGTAATGGAAGGCGATGCAACTGCGGAGCAGCGCGAGCAGGGGATTGCAGCTGTCGGGCGAATCGTTTCGCAGACTCTTTGACGAAGACAAGAATCGCAGGTGGACTATACAGAATATACGTTATCGGACATGATGCCTGCCTTACGTGGCCATCACATAGGGATACCGTTGCGGGCGCGACAGCATCGAGTTCGCTTCGTCGTCGTTCTTGAAGCGCTCCTTTTCCGGGTCCCAATGCAGCCTGCGCCCTGTCTTCATCGCAATGTGGTGCAAAAGGCAGGTCGAACAGGCCCGGTGTCCCAGTTCGGCAGGCGCGACCGGGGTTCTTCGCGTCCGAATGCACTCCAGCCAGTTGCCGTGCTGATCGGCGCTCTCGAAAAGGTGAACCTCGTCCGGGCCAATCACACTGTCAAGGATCTTTGGGTCGCTTGCCATCAAGGGCTGGAGCGTCACCGGCTTCCCTCCCGGATCGTTCGGCGTAACCTCCGCATCCCTGGCTACAAAAAGCCAACCTTCGCTCCCGTAGAACTTGATCCCATTGGGAAAGTCGCCGCTGATGTCCATGGTCACGCCGTTGGCATAGATTCCGTGGGTCAGAAACTTGCCGTGAACGTTCCATAGCCCATGCGTCGGAAACTCCGCAGTGCCCCACACCTCCACCGGACCTGTATACTCCGTGTTCATGCCCCAGTGGGCCGTATCCACATGGTGCGCTCCCCATCCGGTAATCATGCCGGCTCCAAACTGCTCGCAGCGAAGCCAGCCAGGCCTTCCGAATCCGTCCTGCGGATGCACCCGCATCTCGGTGTAGTAGACCTCCGGCGTCGACCCCAGCCAGGCGTCGTAATCCAGATTCGGCGGTATCGGCATGGGTGGCGCATCCGGACCGCTCGGGTCCCCAGGCAGTCCAATTTCAACGTGCTTGATCTGTCCGATGCGTCCGTTCCGCACCAGTTCGCATGCCCGATGAAACTGCTTCCACGACCTCTGTTGCGAACCAACCTGCAAAATCTGTCCCGACGCCATCACCGCATTGCTCATGGCGCGCCCCTCGGCAATGGTCAGCGACGCAGGTTTCTGCAGATACACGTCCTTCCCCGCGTGGACCGCATCGACTGCCAGAATCGCGTGCTGGTGGTCTGGGGTGCTGATCACCACTGCATCGATATCCTTGTTGGCCAGCAGCTCATGGTACTTGTGATAGCCGGTCACGCCGTCGTAGTCCTTGCCGGTCTTCTTGGCGTAGTAGCCGTTGACCAGCGCCTTTCCCTCCTCCACGCGCTTCGAGTCGAGATCACAGACCGCCACAATCCGTGCCTGGTCAAACTGCCAGATTCCCGGCAGATCGTGCACGCGCGAGATGCGGCCCACACCAATGGCTCCCACGTTGATTCGGTTGCTCGGCGCAGTCTGTCCAAACACGCTGGAGGGAACAATGGCCGGAAAGCCTGCCGCGGCGGCCGTGCCCAGAGACATCTTCAGAAACCTCCTCCGCGACCGATCGGCGCTCCGATTTGCAGCTTTCATCGCACGTCCTTCCCTTGCGGCTATCGGCAAATGGTTTTCTTGTTCACGCTCATGCCTTAAAGCTCAGCACCCTGGCGTTCTTTTGCGCCTTCAACACCAGCTCGGTAGCCAGCAGAGCCTGGTCCTGGTCCTGAGCGATATGCGTCCGGTTCACAACGTCGGCTACGAATTGCGGTCCGAACGGCAGCACTACGTTTGCGCAGTCGATGTAGCGTGCCTGTTTCTGGTCCACGATGAACAGATGGTTTCCGCCGGGCCGTCCCGTTATATCCACATATTTGCGCAGCTCGATATAACCTTCGGTCCCAAGCAGGAACAACCGCCCATCACCCCACGTACCCAGGCCATTCGGAGTAAACCAATCCACCCGCACGTATCCAGCTCCCCCATTTCCATGGAGCATCATGTCGCCGAAGTCCTGAAACGCCGGATAGTCCGGATGATTGACGTTGGCGACCTGGGATGCAGCAACTTCCGCCGTCGTAGAGCCGGTGTAATAGACAAACTGATCCGCCTGGTGCGATCCGATGTCGCAGAGGATGCCGCCGTATTGCACCGGATCCCAGAACCAATCAGGACGGCTCGGCGCATTCACCTGGTGGGGTGCAATATTGATCGTCTGCACCACCTTGCCGATGGCTCCCGCCTTCACCAGGTAGCCGGCCTGCACAGCTGCACGGACCTCAAGCCGCTCTGAGTACATAATGGCAAAGATCCGGCCAGTCTCCGCTGAAACCTTCCGCACCTCCGCCAATTGTTCCAGCGTTGTCATCGCGGGTTTGTCGCTCAGGTAGTCCTTGCCTCGTTTCATGGCGCGAATCCCGAGCGGCGCGCGCAGCCTGGGAATTGCCGCGCTCGCTACCAGCTGGATCGAAGGGTCCTCCAGTATCTCGTCCTCGCTCCTCGCCAGGCGGGCGCTCGGATAGAGCTTTTGGAAATCGGCAACCGCCTTGGGAAGATCGGAGTAGAACGCAACCAGCTCCCCGCCGCCGCGAATCACGGCTGCCGTAATGCCCAGAATGTGGGAGTGGTCCAGCCCAATGACGCCAAACTTGATGGAGTATTTTGCCTCAACCTGCGCTCCTGGTGCGGCAACTTCATGAACAATGGATCCGCCCGCGGATGGGAGCCCAAGCGCGCCTTCCGGCAACGCCGATAACATGCCTGCGGCGCCTATTGTCTTTAAGAAAGACCGCCGACCAACGTGGTCTGCCTGCATCGTGCCCGCTCCTCGCTTGAGGCCAGGCGAACTTCAATCGCCAAGGACCCGTTCGGCTATGAGATCCGTTTACGGCTGCTGCTCTTGCGGAGTGGCGGCAGTCTTCCAATTGATGACGTGATAAATCGCCTGGTCAGGGCCCACGTTCCGCAGCCCATGGAGTTGATTGGACGCGTTGAAGATCACCGAGCCGGGACCCATACGTTTCCAATCGCCGTTGACCAGGACTTCCACGGTTCCCTGCTTCACGATGACCATCTCTTCGTTCGGATGCCGGTGCGGAGGGTGCGAGGCCTTTCCTGGATCAAGCGTGGTGACATGGACCTCCAGTTCCTCAAGCGTCGCCGTGCGCGCCTTGAAGAACGACCGCACCGAGCCAACCTCGGTCGGCTTGGCGGGTATGGAATTCCAATCGAATGCGGCGGAACCCATGATGGGCGACTGATCTGCAATCGCAAATGCAAATGCCGTGCTCGCCATCGCGATCAGTGCAACCACAATGTCTCTTCGCGTGATGGTCATCTCCCCTCCGCGTTTGTGATATTGACCTCGGATAAACTTCATGCTCCGCCTGGAATGAATCGCTGACGCTGCGGTCATTTCCCGGTGCCAACCGCTTCTGCCCGCTTCCGACAGACGACACCCAGCATACACCGCATAGGCGCGTCTGCGGATCAGAACGGGGAGTGCGCTATTCCGCTTGCACGGTGCCCGTTCAGCGATCGAAACTGCGCCAGGATTGGGATGCAGCACTGCGTCCGGCGTCGAACCTCAGCCTTGTCATTTTCTTGTAGGACCAGATCGGGCATATCGGCCAAAAGTGGATCGTCACGGTGAGAAATAAGAACAACGAAGGCGCCGCTTTGAGCCTCGCGGCGAGAGACTTAGAGAAGTAACTAAGTGCAATTAAGGCAAACAGATAATGAACCCAAACGCATTCACCTTTACCTCGAATGGGACATTGCAGGCTGCGGTTCTTTTGCTCCGAGCGTGCTCCCGTTGGCGCAGAAAACTGCTCTTCATCCGCCAGCGGAGGGTCCGGCTTGCGCGTGACTCCGGCCGAGACAGCATTGCACGTAGACCCACAGGTAGAAAATGCCCATTACCAGCAAGATGAGCGGGACGGGAAAGGCTTCCACAACTGTCAGTATCTGCATTGACATCTTCGTCGCCGGAAGGTGCAGGCCACCGATAAAAACGCTCAGAATTCCCCGCGGAATATCGCCCGTCAAGACGAATCCCACCGTATTCACCAGCAGAGCAAGCCGCGCGTTCAAGCCGCCTTCGGCCCACAGCATAGCGCAAGCCGGAACCGTGAGCAGCAGCAGCTTGGTGTCATAGAGGCGGTGATAAACGGGCAGCAGTGAAAGAACCGAGATGGCCGCCAGAGCAAGCCAGGCTCTCTTTGCCGAGGGCCCGAATCGCAGAGTGACAAACGCCCATACGAGCAGAAGCGGAGCGCATACGAGGTAGGTAGCGGGATTGTAGAAGCGCGGATCGTCCCGGAAGACGCTGAAGAAAGTTTGCAGGTTCACCATCATAGCGCTACCATGGGGACCCGATGAAGCGGGGCCAGGGTCGGTCGTACCACCATGTACCGAATACGCCAGGAGATTCGAGTGCAATTCTTGAATCCAGTGCGGTGACAACTGCCAGGTCCACAGGACAGACGGCAGACTGAGTGCAACCGCCGCGAGGAGGGTTTGCAATGCGTGTTTGCGGTACACTCCGCCCGCTAACAGGAAGTAGAGCCAGATCAGACCCGCCTCCTGCGGCTTGACTGCAAGGCTGATTGCGAGACACAGGATGCCCACCGGGACAAGCCGCTCCCGCAGAAAGCACCACACTGCCACAACGCAAAGGCTTATAACGATCCCGGATGGATTGCCCAGAACAACAAGCAATTCACTGTTGGCGAGAAGGAAGCCAATCAGCATGCCAGAGAGGATGGGCGCGTAACTCGCCCCGAGATTCCAAGCCAGAAACGAGGCGAAGAGGAGGCCTCCAGCGGTGAGCATCATCCAAAGTATGTGGGCTGGTCCCCACGGCAGAATCGCTGCGGGGACGGCGAGAGAAAATGCACTCGGCGGATACATATTCCGGACCGCATTCGCACGATCTAACGGACTCTCTGACTGGAGCTCCCCTGCCTCTGCCTGGTAGATGCGGAGTACTTCACGTTCGTTATAAGGGTCACAGTGTTGTATGAGGCAGCGCGCGGGATAGTAGATAACTTTGAAATCCTTCGTCGGGTTAGGAGTGACGCTCTCCAGAAAGACGCTCAGCAAAATTAACGCCACACTCCCTAACAGAAACAGGTACAAACCATCGAGCCGCGCTTTTGTCACTTGGGCCTTTCTCAGCCTTCTCTCAGTGGAGCGGTTTGATGGCCAGCCGTCGACCAGAGTTTGTGATCATATACGAGGGCACCGTGTCGATCAATTGCCCAAGGAGAGACACTCTAGTGGCGGGTCTCCGTGGCGCCGGCTGGGGCTACGGGCAGGTCGCCCTGGGCAAGTTTGCGGTGGAAAAATTCCAGCACGATACCGTAAAGGCTGTAGGCCAGTTCGGGATCGTAGCGCGGGCCTTCGTCACGCATGAAGGCATGGGCGCCGTTGACTTCGTGCCAGTTGAGCCGCAGGCCGAGCTCGTTGAGCCGGGCGAGCACCTTCATCCGGCCTTCGAGCGGGATGTGCGGGTCCTGCCGGCCCCAGATCATGAGCAGTTCGCCATGGATGTCTTTGGCGCGCTCGAGCGAGTCATCATGCATGCCCTCGCCAAGGCCACCTTTATGGATGTCGGTGGCGTAGAAGCAGGCGGTGCCCAGAACGTCGGGGTTCATGGCCGCACGAAAGGCGAGATGGCCGCCAATGCAGATGCCGAGCGCGCCGAGCTTGCCGGTGCAGTCCTGCCGAGCGGCCAGGTGGTCGAGCACGGCGCGGGCGTCAGCGTCGTAGCTGGCTAGCTTCTTGGTGGTCTTGAGCGCGTTGCCGCGGTCCGAGCCGGCCTGGTCGTAGGCGAAGACGGTGCCTGCGGGCTCAAAATCGTGGTAGATCTCAGGCATGGCGACCAGGTAGCCGTATCCGGCAAACAAAGCGGCGGTGCGACGGATGGGCGCGGTGATCTGGAAAATCTCGGAGTAGAAGACAATGCCGGGGTAGCGTCCGGGAGCGGCGGGGCGGACAATGTGAGTCCGCATGGGGCCGTCGGGAGTGTCGAGTGTGACAAATTCGTCGCTGATGACGATCACGGTTCCCTCCTCATTCGAGCTAAGCGCTTTTCAGTCAACCACACCGGCAATCGTACTCTGGGATCCGGTTCCCTGCCGAATTAAACCTCAGTTCCTGATCCCGGCCAGCAGCTCCTCAATTTCCGCTTTTTCCGCGGCCGTTAGCGGCAGCAATGGAGCGCGGCCGCGGCCGCCGTAGTAGCCGTTGAAGTCGCAGGCGTGCTTCACGCCGTTGATGCCAAGCTGGCCGACGACGCGCAGACCCGGGCCCGCGATGCGAGCCTGCTTTTCCGCGGCGAGTTTCAGGTCGTGATCCTTCCAGGCAAGGTAAACCTCCTGGCAAGCCTGCGGGGCGCAGGCGGCAAAGCCCAGGATGGCTCCCGACGCTCCGGCTTCGAGCGCTTCAAGCAGGATAGACGCAGAACCGGTGAGCACCTGAAAGCCCACTTGCTTGGTCCGCGTCTTGAGCGGCGCCGCAGGGGGCGCAGTCGCCACGGCCGCGCCGCCCGCCAAGTCGCCGGCGGCTACAAATGTAGACGCGCTCTGCGGCCTCGCGGCAAGCATCCGGCCGGTGACGGCTTCGAAGACGGTTGTCACAGTCTCCGTCCGGCGAGGTGCATTGCGCGTGGCTTCAACGGTGGCCCCGATGCGCGGTAGGTTGCCGCTGGAGTCCTTGATGCCGATAATGTTCGGATGCAGCGCCAATTCGGCAATGAGATCGATGGGAATGTCGTACGGGACAAAGCGCGGGATGTTGTAGAGCATGACCGGCAGCGGCGAGCGGTCGGCCACGCTGCGAAAATAATGCAGAACTGCCGCCGTGGACATCTGGCTTGCGTAGTAGGTGGGTGTGCGAACCAGAACAGCGTCGTAGCGAAATTGCGCGGCCGCCTCAGCCAGTTCAACGGTGGTCTTTACGCTCTCGTGCCCCACGCCGGCGATGAGCACTTTTTCCGGAGCTGCGGCTTCGGCGGCCACGCGCAGCACCTCGCGTGATTCAGCTTCATCCAGCGCCACAGCCTCGCCGGTAGATCCCAGCAAAAGCAGCCCTGAAAGCAGACTGCGCGAGTAGCGAGCCACGTTGGCTTCGAGCTTGCGAAAATAGATCCGCTCGTCGGGATAAAACGGCGTAGGAACAGCGGCAAAAATGCCCTCAATCAGCATGATCCTATTGTAGAGCCCCATCTGGCGACGCGCGCGACGCAAGCGCCCGTTTGCAACTCTGGGCGCTGGAAAACGGAACCGCCAATTCCCTCTTCAGGCGACGGTTTCCGCGTGCAGATTCTGCAGCGCGTAGACTGTGGTCTGCTGGCGCTGCATGGCGGCAATTCCCTCTACGGCGGCCTGTGCCGCGGCAATGGTGGTAATGGTGGGAATGCGCGCCAGAACGGCTGCGCGGCGGATGGCCTTTTCGTCGAAAAATGTGTCCTGGCCGCGCGGGGTGTTGATAATCAGCTGGATGCGGTCGCCCTTGATCAGGTCCACCACGTTGGGCCTGCCTTCCTTCACCTTGAATACGCGTTCCACCGCGAGGCCTGCACTCTCCAGTGCATTGGCTGTACCCTCGGTGGCTACAATCCTGAAGCCCAGATGGACATAGCGGCGCGCCAACTCCATGGCGGCTTCCTTGTCGTGGTCGTTGACACTGAAGAAGACAGTGCCGCTGGTGGGCAGCACGTGGCCGGCAGAGAGCTGCGCCTTGGCAAAGGCCTCTCCAAAGGTGGCAGCCACACCCATCACCTCGCCGGTCGAGCGCATCTCCGGCCCCAGAACGGTGTCGACGCCGGCAAACTTGTTCCAGGGAAAGACCGGCGACTTCACGTAATAATAGGCGCCGGTTTCGAGATCTTTGCCGGAGGCGAGTTGCCGGGGAAGCAATTCGCGGAGTTTGCGGCCGGTCATAAGGCGCGCGGCCACCTTGGCCAACGGAATGCCCGTGGCCTTTGAAACATAGGGCACGGTGCGGGAGGCGCGCGGGTTGACCTCGATCACGTAGACGTGGTCCTGTCCCTCGGCATCGCGCTGGATGGCGAACTGAAGATTCACCAGCCCGACCACTTTGAGCGCAAGTGCCAGCTTGCGCGCGTAGGTGCGCAGAACCTCAAGCGTCTCCGGGCGGATGTTGACGGCGGGCAGAACGCAGGAGGAATCGCCGGAGTGGATGCCGGCCTCTTCAATGTGCTGCATGATGCCGGCGATGATCACGTCTTCAGAGTCGCAGAGCGCGTCGACGTCGACCTCGGTGGCGTCCATCAGGAAGTGATCCACCAGCACGGGACGTTCCTGCGAATACTCGACGGCCTGCTTCATGTACTGGGTAACGGCCTCCGCGTCGTAGGCGATGACCATGGCCCGTCCGCCGAGCACATAGCTGGGCCGCACGAGCACGGGGTAGCCGATCCGCTCGCCGATAGCCAGAGCTTCTTCCACACTGGTGGCCGTGCCGCCGCGGGGCTGGGGAATCTGAAGTTCGTCGAGCAGTTTGCCAAAGCGCTTGCGGTCTTCCGCCAGGTCAATCGACTCAGGCGAAGTGCCGATGATGGGCACTCCGGCAGCGCGCAGCCGCTGGGCAAGATTGAGCGGAGTCTGCCCGCCGAACTGCACGATCATCCCGATCGGCGCGCCCGACGCTGCCTCGTGGTTGTACACCGCCAGCACGTCTTCCAGCGTCAACGGTTCAAAGTAGAGCCGGTCGCTGGTGTCGTAGTCGGTTGAAACTGTCTCCGGGTTGCAGTTGACCATGATGGTTTCGTAGCCGTCGTCCTTGAGCGCGAAAGCGGCATGGCAGCAACAGTAGTCGAACTCGATGCCCTGGCCGATGCGGTTCGGCCCCGAGCCGAGGATGATGATCTTGGGCGTTTGCGTCGGCGGCGCTTCGTCCTCCTCGTCGTAGGTCGAATAGAGGTACGGCGTCATCGATTCGAATTCTGCGGCGCAGGTATCCACCAGCTTGAAGACCGGCTTGATGCCCTTGCTTTCGCGCAGTTCCCTCACCTGCTGCACGCCGGCGTGGCCCTCCAGATGCCACTCCGTGGCGATGCGTTCGTCGCTCAGGCCCAGACGCTTCAACCGGCGCAACTGCTCTTCGCTGATGCTCTCCGGATCGGTGTCGGCGATCTTCATCTGCTCCAGCGTGATCTCGCGAATCTGATGCAGGAACCAGGGATCCATGCCGGTGAAGCGTGCAACTTCCCTGACGCTCATTCCGCGTTCGAAGGCGAAGCGGATGTAGCCCAGCCGCTCGGGCTGCGGTGTGACCAGGCGCTGGGTCAGGCGGCGCGGCTCCAGGTTGATCTCGGCGCCGGTCTTCTTGCCGGTTTCAAGCGCGCGCCAAGCCTTCATCAGCGATTCTTTGAAGGTGCGGCCGATGGCCATTACCTCGCCTACCGACTTCATCTGCGGGCCGAGCGTCTCGTCGGAGCCGGGAAACTTCTCGAACTGCCATTTGGGAATCTTGACGACCACGTAATCGATGGTGGGTTCGAAACAGGCCGGCGTCTTGCGCGTGATGTCGTTGGGAATCTCATCGAGCGTGTAGCCCACGGCCAGCTTGGCCGCGATCTTGGCTATCGGGAATCCGGTGGCCTTTGAAGCCAGTGCCGAAGAGCGCGAGACGCGCGGGTTCATCTCGATCACCGTCATGCGGCCGTCAACCGGGTTCACTGCAAACTGCACATTGGAGCCGCCGGTTTCAACGCCGATCTCCCTCATCACCGCGATGGCAGCGTCGCGCATCTTCTGGTATTCGCGGTCGGTGAGCGTTTGCGCCGGGGCCACGGTAATGGAGTCGCCGGTGTGCACGCCCATGGGGTCGAAGTTTTCTATGGAGCAGATGATGATGACGTTGTCGGCAAGGTCGCGCATCACCTCGAGCTCATATTCCTTCCAGCCCAGCACGCTCTCTTCGATGAGGCACTCGTGTACCGGCGAAAGATCGAGACCGCGAGCCAGAATCTCCATCAGCTCCTCGCGGTTGTAGGCAATGCCTCCGCCGGAACCGCCCAGCGTAAAGCTGGGACGAATGAGCACGGGAAATCCCAGTTTGCCGGCGAAGTCCAGGCCATCGCGCAGGTTGTTCACCAACGCCGACTTCGAGACGTCGAGCCCGATGCGGATCATCGCATCTTTGAACAGCAGGCGATCTTCGGCCTTTTTGATGGCTTCCAGCTTGGCGCCGATCAACTCGACGTTATAGCGGTCGAGAATCCCCGCATCCGCAAGATCGACGGCCAGGTTGAGCGCCGTCTGTCCGCCCACCGTTGGCAGCAGGGCGAACTTCCCTGAGCCGGGCGTGGAGGCAAGCATCTCCGACTCAATGCGGATGATCTCCTCGACGTACTGGCGGGTAAGAGGTTCGATATACGTGCGGTCGGCTAGTTCGGGGTCGGTCATGATGGTGGCCGGGTTGGAATTCACCAACACCACTTCGTAGCCCTCCTGCCGGAGAGCCTTGCAGGCCTGCGTGCCGGAGTAGTCGAACTCGGCGGATTGGCCAATAACGATCGGGCCAGAGCCGATCACCAGAATCTTCTGTATGTCATTTCTGCGTGGCATTTTTCTTTTCTTCTTTTGGCTACAAATCTGTTTCGATCTCGTGTTGAAGGGTACGGGCTTCAGCCCGTACATCAGAAGTAGCAAATACTGCGGGCTTTAGCCCCCGAGGGAATTCAATGTCAGGGAACCCATGAACTCATATAGGGCAATATCCTCAACCAGCTTCGCTTCAATCGGGTTCGAGCGAATGTACTCCAGGTGCCGCATCCAATCCTCTTCATCGCGGATGCGGTGGTCGGTGAAGCCGGGCTGCCAGATCTCTCCATTCCATTCCAATTCCCTCTTTGCTCGAAAAGAGAACCCACCTTTGATGAGTTGAACCGATTTCTCGACGGATTCTGCTGGAGTGATAAGCAGATGAAGGTGATCGGGCATGATGACAAGAGCATGAAGCTGGTATCCGGTTCCAGCGTAATGGTTAATGGTGGCAAGCATGAGGCGCGCCCAGCGGTCATGACGAAAGAAAGGCTTGCGACCCGCTGTCTGTGTGGAGACGAAGTAGCAGAAGTCGTTGCTCCGTGTTGTCTCTCGCCTGGGACGCATCTCATTCCCTCGGGGGCTAAAGCCCCGGTTGTTGTTGCGGGTTCAATGTACGGGCTGAAGCCCGTACCCTTCACTTAAAACCCGTACCCTTCATCTGTGCTGCGCTCAAAAAACAGCGGAGCCGGGGCCCCGCTGCGGTTGCGAAAACTTTGTTCTGTGTTGCTGATCTCTTCATCCCTTCCACTCCTCCATCATCTGGCGGAAGTCGCGGAAGAGGTAGTGGGAGTCGTGCGGCCCGGGGGCGGCCTCTGGGTGGTACTGGACGCTGAACAACGGCAGCGTCTTGTGGCGCAAGCCCTCGAGCGTGTTGTCGTTGAGGTCTACGTGGGTCAACTCGACCTCGTTGGCGTTGACGGAGTCAGGATCGACGGCGAAGTTGTGGTTATGAGCGGTGATCTCCACCTTCCCGGTGAGGTTGTTGCGCACCGGGTGGTTGCCGCCGTGATGGCCGAATTTCAACTTGTACGTCTTGCCGCCCAGCGCCAGGCCGCAGAGCTGGTGCCCGAGGCAGATGCCGAAGACCGGCACGCGTCCCATCATGTTGCGAATGGACCTGACAGCATAGTCCACCGGCTCGGGATCGCCGGGGCCGTTGGAGAGAAAGACGCCGTCGGGCTTCAGCCCCAGAACATCCTCGGCCGTGGTCTCGGCGGGAACGACCGTCACGCGGCAGCCCTCACGCGTGAGCATGCGCAGAATGTTGTGCTTGATGCCGAAGTCATACGCAACCACGTGGAAGATCCGCCCGGAGTGGTTCTCGCTGGGCAGAAAACTGCTCGGCAGCAGCGGGTCGCCCGCCTGGTTGCGCAGGTCGGCGCTGTCGAATCTGTACATTTGCCGGGTGGAAACGACGCGCGCCAGGTCGGTGCCGTCCATCTTGCGAATGGCGCGGGCCTTCGCGACCAGCGCATCGGGGTCAGACACATTGGTGGAGATCACCCCACGCATCACGCCGTGGGTGCGCAGATGCCGAACCAGGGCGCGAGTGTCGATTTCCGCAAGCACCGGGACGGAATACCGCTCCATGTACTCGTCGGTTACCTGCTCGGAACGCCAATTGGAGCTGATGGGCGAAAATTCGCGAACGATCAGGCCCTCTATATATGGCTTGGCCGACTCGTTATCCGCCAGATTGGTGCCGTAGTTCCCGATTTGGGGGTTGGTGAGAACGACAATTTGTCCGGCATAGGAGGGATCGGTGGCGATTTCCTGGTAACCGGTAAGGGAAGTGTTAAAAACAACCTCGCCCTGGCATTCACCAGGTGCGCCATAGCCGTGGCCACGGAAGATGCGCCCGTCTTCGAGCGCCAGGATCGCCTGCATCGCGTCTCCGGGGAGTGGATTCAATCGATTTTAGCAGGTTTCTCCGGGCACTTCACGGCCAGCCGCCGAGGGCAGTGAAATAACCCGATGAGCCGCCTGCGGTTCGTCTCTATATGTGTGAAACAAGTGAGGATCTAGCGCGCAAGAGAAGTTCTACCGAACGACCCCCGCATCGCGGGTGGGCCAGTAGACAAAGACTGCCTTACCGTAGATGAGCGTGCGCTCCACGGGGCCGAACTCGCGGCTGTCGGAGGAGATCGAGCGGTGGTCGCCCATCATGAAGTAGGCGTCCGTGGGAACCACCATCTCCGCCATGGAGCGGGTGTCGCGATATTCCGGTGGCACGTAGCTCTCCAACTGCCGCTTCCCGTTGAGCCAAACGACTCCGTGATCGATGCGCAAGCGGTCTCCGGGAAGGGCGATGACTCGCTTGATGTAACTCTTTTCCGGATCGCGCGGATAGTGGAAAACCACCACGTCGCCGCGCTCAATAGCCGAGACGTGATAAACGAACTTGTTGATAAACAGGCGGTCGCGGTCTTCCAGGCGCGGCAGCATGCTGGTGCCTTCCACGCGGACAGGCTGGTACAGGAAGGTAATGATCAGCACCGATGCAACGGCAGAGATCAGCAGATCACGAAGCCAGAGGCCCAGGCCGCCAGTCTTCTGCACCGGTGCGGGTGGAGGGTTGAGCCCCGCGAGACCGGGGTTCCCCACACGGTCGGGGGCAGAACTGGCAATTTGGTTGGGGTTGTTGGGAACCGTTTCCATTTCTCTTCTAGATTACTCGCAACCGAGGCCTCCGGGGGGACACAAAACGTGAGCCCGGTTCGGTTTGTCGAGCGGTTTGGGTTGATTGGCAGCGGGAACCAGGTTTGGCGCAGTCCCGCTGAGGTTTTCTTCCTGCAAAATCAGTGGCCGCTGCAGCAGCATTTCCACCTGTGTTCCACTCTCGATGTTCACATCCGCACCGCGGGTGAAGAGCGACACCAGACCGGCCGCGGCAAGCCCTGCTCCGATGCCCGCTAAGCCGCCGGCCAGCGGGTGTCCGCCGGCAAGCCCGCCGATGGAGCCGACGGTCCCTCCTGTGGGAATCGCAATCTTTGCCACCTCGCCGGCATTGCGCCCTTTGTCGCCGTCCTGCTGGATGGTTCCTTCCCCGTCATCCTTCACCTGCTGTTTCCTGGCTCCGGGCAGCGCGTCAACAATGCCGGGAATCTCTACAACCGTGCCGTTGGGAAAGATGATGGAGGTGAAATGCATGTCCAGCTGGGCTTTGCCCTGGACGCGACCCGCGCGGACAACGCGATCGACGACGCCCTGAACATACACTCCGGCCGGAATCATGACCCGATTCCCAACCACCACAGGGAAGGTCGAGGCAAGGTAAACGCTGTCGCCTGGCTTGGCGCTTTTGGTATTGATGGCGCTGCGTAACTGCAACAGAACCTTTGTCCCCTCAGGGACTGTGTAGGTCTTGAGCGCTGGAGCTGCGACCGGCGTCTGGCTTGCCGAAGCCGCTTCGGGCGCTGTTTGGCCACTCTGAGCGATCGAGCGATTGGACACCGTAATCAGAACGCTCAGTGCGCATACAATCGGCAACACTCCCTGCAGCATTCGCATCCAATCCTCCGTACATGCCCCTTGGTTCAATAGACGAGCCGTGCACTTGCAAGGATAGCGCCCGAAAACCAGGATGTGCGGAACCGAGTGTACCCGGGCTCAAAAAATGCCGGGACCTCACTGCGATCGGTCTGAATTCGCGGTACGATGCAGAAAAGCCATGGTGACCACGATGTCTGCGATCGAACTCTCTTCTGCTCGTCGCACCGGCCCATTTGCGTCCGTTTACACGGTTTTGGGCGATGCAATTGCCGCGCGCGCTTTTCCGGGGTGCGCCTTCGGCGTGCTGGCCGGCGGCACGGTTCAACTCCAGGACGCGCTGGGTCGCTTTACCTACGATGCGGATGCACCGGCCGTTCAGCCTGAAACGGTTTACGATGTGGCCAGCCTGACCAAGGTGGCGGCCACCACGGCGGCGGCCATGCTGCTTTATCAGCGGAGACGGTTGGATCTGGATACCCCGCTGGGCGAATTGCTGCCGGGATTTGTTGTTGGCCGCGCAACCGGCGAAAAGGCCCGCCATGTAACGGTGCGTCACCTGCTGGCGCACAATTCCGGGCTTCCCGGATATGTGGAGTTCTTCCGCACGGCTACAACAGCATCCGCGCTTTACCGCGCCTGCCTGGAACTCCCCCTCGAAGCCGAACCGGGAACCCGCGCCGAGTACTCGGATCCCGGCTTCATTCTCCTCGGCAAGGCGCTGGAAGTTTGCACGCGAGAGTATCTTGCCGCCTGGGTCCGGCGCGAGGTCTTCGCTCCGCTGGGGATGACCTCCACAGGATTCTGTCCGCCGCTGGCTGCGCGCGCGGCAATTCCACCCACCGAAGAGGACACAACCCTGCGTCTCCGCCGCATCCAGGGCGAGGTGCAGGATGAGCATGCATGGCTGCTCAAGGGCGCAGGCGGGCACGCCGGGCTTTTTTCCAACGTGCCGGACCTGCTGCGGTTTGCCGGCGAGATTCTGCAGGCTGCCTCCGGCGCCGGAACGGGAGCGCGAATATTCGAGAAAGATACGGTCGAGATTTTTGCTCAACGCCAGAGCCCGGAGGGCAGTTCCCGCGCGCTGGGATGGGATACGCCTTCGGAGAATTCGTCCTCTGGACGGTCCTTCTCGCGTCGCTCGATCGGGCACCTGGGATATAGCGGTTGCTCCCTCTGGATCGACCTGGGCGCGGAGGTTGCCGTTGTACTGCTGACCAATCGCACCTGGCCCGACCGGTCTGCTGAGGCGGCGCAACTGATCCGGGAGGTCCGGCCGTCCTTCCACGATGCAGTGCGGGCCGCGCTTTAGCGCTTCTGCCTCAAATGTGGTATTTATGACAGCCCCAGGACGAGAGAATTCTCTTAGCAGTTGCAAGGTTTACAGATACAATCAATGCTTGGGGACATACGCATGCTAACCAGTTCGACGATTCAGGAGACGGCCGGCGCCCAAGCAATCGATACCAAGAAAGACCAGGCCTCCCTGCTTCAACAATTGACAACTGAGAGCCAAAATGAGGCTTCTCAAGGCTTTGACACCAAATCCGCACTCGAGATCGCACGCATCATCAACCACGAGGACGCCAAGATTTCCGCGGCCGTCAAGAGAGCGATTCCAGAGATCGCGGAAGTCATTGACCAGGTGGCCCGCAGCCTGCGGGACGGAGGCCGGCTGATTTACATCGGAGCCGGTTCCAGCGGACGTATCGCCGCCCTGGACGCCTCCGAGTGTCCTCCCACTTACTCCTCAGCTCCCGGACAGGTGCAGTACATCATGGCCGGAGGGCCAAAGGCCTTGGCCTCGGCCGTTGAGGTCAACGAAGATTCGGAAGAACTGGGCCAGAGGGACATCGCCCGCCGACGCCCCACGCGTAAAGACGTGGTGATTGGGCTCTCCGCCTCGGGAAGAACGCCCTACGTCGTTGCTGCCGTTGCCTATGCCCGCGCGCGTGGCGCACACACCGCCGCGGTTACCTGCAACCATGAGACTCCGCTGGCCGCGGCCGCCGATATCGCCATCGTTGCCGAGGTCGGCCCCGAGGTGATCTCCGGCTCGACGCGTATGAAGGCCGGCAGCGCCCAAAAGATGGTCCTCAACATGATCACGACTGGCGCGATGACCCGTCTCGGATACGTGTACGAAAACCTGATGGTCAACGTGCACATGCAGAATTCCAAGCTGGTCGAGCGCGGAATCCGCATCTTGATGAGCGCCTGCAAGATCGACCGCGAAACTGCGGTGCAGACCATCAAGAGCGCCGGCCGCAGCGTCCCCGTGGCGCTGGTAATGCTCAAGGCCAAGGTCGACAAGCCTGAGGCGGTCCGCCGTCTGGCCAAATCCGACGGCAACGTGCGCCTGGCGATCGAGGATAACGTGCTGGAACTGTAGCAGCACTGTTGCTTCGACTGCTAAAGTGCCATCGAAGCGTTGTCATCCTGGCCTTAAGTAGCACTTTCCTGTCGAATCCCAGATTCAGGCCGTAGTCGAGGGGCATGTATACCCCTTGGTCTGTCGCGTTCAGCGCGCCCGGATTTGCGCTGAGATGCGATTTAAACTGAATCAGGAGATCCTCATTTCTCATGGATAAATTTGTCATTCGTGGCGGCAATCCGCTGCTGGGAACCATCCGCGTCTCGGGCGCAAAGAACTCGGCGCTGCCCTGCATGGCTGCGGCCATCCTCACCGAAGACGAGGTCATTCTTGAGAACATACCGCAGGTGCGCGACATCGAGACCGAGCGCAAGTTGCTGGTTTCCATGGGCGGCGAGGTTGAACTGGGCTATGGCCGCGCCCAGCACCGCACCACGATCTGCTGCCGCACGCTCTCCGATCCGGAAGCGAAATACGAGATTGTGAAAACGATGCGGGCCAGTTCCCTGGTCCTGGGCCCCCTTATTGCCCGCTGTGGAATGGCGCGCGTGGCCATGCCCGGCGGATGCGCCATCGGCGGAAGGCCCATCGACCTGCATATCAAGGGGCTGGAAAAGATGGGCGCCAAGATCATTCAGGAGCACGGCTACCTGGAGGCGCGCGCGGAGCGCTTGCACGGAGCCCACCTGGTCTTCGACAAGATCACCGTGACCGGCACCGAGGATCTGCTGATGGCCGCGGTCTTGGCCGAGGGTGAAACTCTGCTGGAGAACTGCGCGCGCGAGCCTGAGGTCGCAGACCTGGCCGCCCTGCTCACCGCCATGGGTGCAAGGATCGATGGCGCAGGCACCTCCACTATGCGCGTGCAGGGGGTGGCGACTCTTCACGGCGCGCGTTATCGCATCAATCCCGACCGCATTGAGGCGGGGACATTTTTGATTGCGGGCGCCATTACCGGCGGCGATTTGATTGTGGCCAACTGCAATCCCGCCCACCTGGGCGCTGTGATTTCAAAACTCCAGGAAGCCGGCGTTCGGGTCGATCTGCTCGGCCCCGATGCCGTACGCGTGCGCGCCGACGGACGCCTGTGTGCGGCCGACATCTCCACCGAGGAGTATCCCGGCTTCCCCACCGACATGCAGGCGCAATACATGGCCCTGGCCACGCAATCGGAAGGTGTAAGCCTGGTAAAGGAAAATATCTTCGAAAACCGTTTTATGCATGTACAGGAGTTGGTGCGGATGGGCGCCAATATCAAGGTGGATGGAAGCACGGCCACAGTGCGTGGCGCGTCCAGGCTATCCGCGGCCGCTGTCATGTGTTCTGACCTGCGGGCGTCGGCGTCGCTGGTGCTGGCCGCGCTGGTGGCTGACGGAGAGACCATCCTCGATCGCGTCTACCACATGGATCGTGGCTACGAAAGGATCGAGGAAAAGCTACGAGGTGTAGGGGCGCAAATTCGGCGGCTGGGAAATATCTTTACGCCTAAAGCCGAAGCTTAGATCGCGCAAATGTTCTTTAACATTTTTGCAACAAGATCAGGACGCGTTGTGGCTTGAAAGGCAGTTTCTTTTTGAGGGAGGGCTTCCCGGTGTTGAAGCCATTTTCTGTCACGAGCGCGAACCGCGCTCAGCGCCAACTCACGGCAATGTGCCAGTGCAGGCAGTGCCGTAATGTCTTGCACAGGACGCGCTCGTATTCTCGAAGCTCCATGAGAACCGGCTGCGTATCCGAGCCAAGGGCTGCCGGATTCGCAGTGAGGAACTCAATGAGGGCGCAAACGGTAAGCAGTCCGTCCGCGGGGTTGTACCATTGCGGCTGCGGCAAATTGCAAGCCCATTCGGGACTGGCGACACCTTGCTCCAGCAGCAACGCCATGGAGTTTTCATCAGCGGAGAAAAACTCCAGAAGAGGCGTCACTTGAAGCCGCTTGGCCAAACGCTCCAGACCGTCTTCGTTCCGCGCCAGTGCCCGGCCATTCACGAAAATGTCAAAGCCAGGATCTTCCCCTTCAACGACGATGTACAAGCTGGCGGCCATCGTTTTGAGTCTAATGGATGAATTGATCGAATGCGTTGGAAACCTTTAACAGTTAACCAATCTTCTTGTACTAATCGTGTCTGCGCGCGGTTACCCTAGTTTACCCTGAAGTTCAACCGTTGCTACAAAAGGGCTATGGAAAACCGGCGCCGATGAACGATCCTAAGATTTGATCTTTTCCTGCTTTTCTTGATGTGTTGCCGAGGTAAACGTGGTGAATTGGACGGAGCTTCCGGATCTGGCAGCCGTAGGCCTTTTGGCCGGCGCCTTTGCCTCCGTAGCGCGGCGCAACCTTACCCATATATCCAAGACATGGCTCATCGGTTGGCTGATGGTCGCTGCCCACTTTGGAGTTCTCCTGTTCCAGGATGCTCCCGGCATCTGGGGAGTTTTTTCCGTGGTCTTCGGCATGGCCGCGTTGGTCTGGGCAGGGTTGTTGTTCATGTGGGCCTCGGTTCCCTACCGCAAGGAACGTTCAAGCCGCTGGATACTAGCTGCCTTGCTTGTAGCGAATACGCTATACATTTCGCTGCTCGTGGTCAGCCCCTACACAGGCTGGAGTCTGGACTTGAGCGCGGGGCTTTTGGGCATCGCACCGCTGGCTATTGCTCTTTCAAGCGGCGAGAGGCTGCAGAGTCCGCTTCGTTGGACGCTGATTGCTTTGTACTGTTCCTTGTCCGTCTTCCTACTGATCATTCACCACCTGCCTGGAAACGGGCCTGACCTGGCTTTGGAAGCGGTTCTGTGCACTGTCTACCTGGGCTGCTGCATACATTTCTGGTATGCCTACCGGCGCGCTACGGCCGGGGCCTTCATCACTATCGCCGGGTTCCTGGCCTGGTCGGCGGTGTTCGTGGTGGGGCCGCTGATGCAGATCTACCGGCCCCTTGTTCACGTTGACCCTGAAGTGTGGAATCTTCCGAAGTATCTGGTTGCTTTGGGCATGATCCTGCTGCTTCTGGAAGACCAGATTGAGCACAACAAACATCTGGCGCTGCACGATCATCTGACTGGCCTGCCCAATCGACGGCTTTACCAGGACCGGCTGGCCAGCGCTCTGGAGCGCGCACGCCGCTCCGAGGCGCAGACAGCCCTGCTTGTCATCGATCTCGACCACTTCAAGCAGGTGAACGACACCCTCGGCCATCACGTGGGGGATCTCGTATTGCAGCGGGTTGCCGCGTTGTTCTCTTCGCGCGTTCGCCGCTCCGATACTGTGGCTCGCACGGGCGGAGATGAATTCTCGATCATCCTGGAAGAGCCCACCAGCCGCGCAGATGCAACGCACGTGGGCCGCTCGTTGATGCACCTTTTGAATGAGCCGCTGGAACTCGGCGAGCACACCGTGCAGATCGGCGCCAGCGTCGGGATTGCGGTGTTCCCCGAAGACGCACGCGAAATTGAAGCGCTTTGCATCGCCGCAGATCTGCGCATGTACGATTCCAAGAAGCATCACGCTCAGGACGACGGACGCAACGAAGATCGTTCTCGCCGCGCCCGTCCCATTGCTCGCTTGGAGAAACATCCCCAGGCAGGCCTGCAGATCGTCGAATAGGGCTGTACAACGAAGCAGAAGTCTGCTCCATGCAAATATAAGAAAGGCCCGAACTCAAGGTTCGGGCCTTTCTGTCTTCCCATCGTGCGCTCGTGATTTATCCCTGGCCGCCGCCGCTTGGACCGCGACCACCGCCACCAGGACCACCGGGACGGCGACGACGGCGACGGCGATTGTTGTTGTTTTGCGGACGCCCGCCGCCAGCAGCGGGTTGACCAACGGCGACCGGCGCACCCTCGACACGGTTGAAGTTGGGCTCATTCTCTTCGTCGAACTCTTCGCCGCCTTCCTCGTCGAAGTCGTCGCCGCCTTCGATGAGAATCGTGCTCTGGTTCGACTT